>NZ_CP017184.1:4431853-4748414 GCF_001729805.1 Enterobacter roggenkampii
TGAAAAGAAAGACGGCAAGAAAAAGCCGCCATTCTGGACGCGTATTGCCCTGATCATTTCCGCTATCGGCGTGGCTTTCTCACACGGCGCGAACGATGGTCAGAAAGGCATTGGTCTGGTGATGCTGGTACTGATCGGTGTTGCTCCGGCAGGCTTCGTGGTTAACATGAACGCCTCCGGCTACGAAATCACCCGTACCCGCGATGCGGTCAACAACGTTGAAACTTATTTCCAGCAGCACCCTGAACTGCTGAAAAAAGCGACCGGCGTTGACCAGTTAATCCCGTCTCCGGAAGCCGGTGCCACGACTGCGCCTGGCGAATTCCACTGCCATCCGGCTAACGCGATTAACGCGCTGGAACGTGCCAAAGGCATGCTGGGCAATATCGAAAGCTATGACAAACTGACCGTTGAGCAGCGTGGCCAGCTGCGTCGCATTATGCTGTGCATCTCTGATGTGACGGATAAAGTGGCGAAGCTGCCAGACGTGAATGCTGACGACCAGCGTCTCCTGAAGAAACTGAAAGGCGATATGCTCAACACCATCGAGTACGCGCCAATCTGGATCATCATGGCGGTCGCGCTGGCACTCGGTATCGGTACGATGATTGGCTGGCGCCGCGTGGCGACCACCATCGGCGAGAAGATCGGTAAGAAAGGCATGACCTATGCGCAGGGTATGTCCGCGCAGATGACGGCAGCAGTGTCTATCGGTCTGGCGAGCTACACCGGTATGCCGGTATCCACCACCCACGTACTCTCCTCGTCCGTGGCAGGTACCATGATTGTTGACGGTGGCGGCCTGCAGCGCAAAACCGTAACCAACATTCTGATGGCCTGGGTGTTCACCCTTCCGGCGTCCATCCTGCTGTCTGGCGGGCTGTACTGGATTTCGCTGAAGCTGATTTAATCGGTTAAAGGCGACAAAAAAGCGGGTCAGGAAACTGACCCGCTTTTTTTATGGCTGTTGTGCTACTTAATCCATTACTGTGATTAGGAAAATCTGAACACAATCTGTTCAGATTTTTACTGCACAAATAACTATTATCCCCGCGAATGATCTCAGTTCCCCTCATGACGGAAAAAACTATGCCATTCAAAACGGCGACTAAATGGATTCATCGCCTTGTTACCGTTTCGCTTCTGGCGCTGGTCATTGGATTTTTGTGGCTCAACCACCAGCCCAACCGGCAAGGGAGCGATGAATTACAACACGTTTATAAATTATCTGACAGCGTCTGGCTCTATATGACCGTGAACAATCAGGGTGACGCCACCGTACCCACAATCTACCGTTACTATCTTTCGGCAAAGATAACAGGGAAAGACACCGACATTATCCATCAGTTGGCTAAGAAGCATCCTGTCATTGAAGGTACGGGTACAATTACTGCGGCCAGCATTGATACAAACGGAGACGTTAACATCGCCTATAGCGGGAAGGTTACTTCGATTGAGACCAATATCTCCAATCTGCGGTTCTCAGTGAAGCCCTGAACCAGAGGAAAGAAGGCGGGGCTGACCCCGCCTGCTGTGGTAATCAGTGCCAAATCATCAATGCAATCATGCTGACGACGACCAGCCCGCACAGGGCACTGGTCAAAATGAACTGACGACGCAGGCGCTCGCAGCGACGGATAAATTCTTCATCGTGATGATCGCGGTAGCGCTGGTAGTAGATATATCCCACCAGACGCATCTGTTTGCTGGGCTGTCCATGCGAGGTGAAGAACCCTCCACCGTCCACATACTGATAAAGCAACGGATCGCAACCACGAAGTACCACTAACAGCGCACGTAACGATGAGAAGTAGCGCGCCATATTCACTATGCAAACTACGCATAACGCCCAAAACAATGCGACGGTGCTAATCATACATCCTCCCCGGCGTCCGCCCACGAAGCAAGGCTTCTGAGCTACCGCACCCCAATGCCTGACAGACAGTTCAGTGAAAGAATGACCAAAAGTCGATCCGGTTCGCGTTTTAATATCCGAACGGCTCATTTAATAGTGTAGGAGATCCGTTAATTTTTTTGCCACAAGGTTAATCGTTATCAACACCAAAGCTTGAAAAATATGTTTAACTGGGCCGTAATGAAAGCATCAGACGACGGCTTTTCCATTTAGTCATCGATAACTTAAGGAAGGAGTAACACTATGGCTTACAAACACATTCTCATCGCGGTAGACCTCTCCCCGGAGAGCAAAGTGCTGGTTGATAAAGCGGTATCCATGGCACGTCCCTACAACGCGAAAGTTTCGCTGATTCACGTTGATGTGAATTACTCCGACCTCTACACCGGTCTGATCGACGTCAATCTGGGCGATATGCAGAAGCGTATCTCTGAAGAGACGCACCACGCCCTGAGCGAACTGTCCACCAACGCGGGCTACCCGATTACCGAAACCCTGAGCGGCAGCGGCGACCTGGGCCAGGTATTGGTTGATGCGATCAAGAAATACGACATGGATCTGGTGGTGTGCGGTCACCATCAGGACTTCTGGAGCAAGCTGATGTCTTCCGCTCGCCAGCTGATTAATACCGTTCACGTGGATATGCTGATTGTTCCGCTGCGTGACGAAGAAGACGAGTAAGCGCAAAAAAGCCCGGTGGCGCTAACGCTTACCGGGCCTACAGGCGGCCCGAAATGTAGGCCGGGTAAGGCGAAGCCGCCACCCGGCTTTTTTTATTCCGGTGTCCCCGAATAAATATCAAACCGGTGCCCTTTGGTGGTCACCGCATTGGTCGTGGCAACGTCCGCCAGGGGCGGCGCATAGTCAGGGCGCTTCACCACCACCCGCTTCGTCGCGAGCTGACGAGCCGGTTCCAGCAGGCCATCCGCATCCAGATCAGGCCCCACCAGAGACTGAAACACCCGCATCTCTTTCTTCACCAGCGCGCTTTTCTGCTTGTGCGGGAACATCGGGTCGAGATAGACGACCTGCGGGCGCGGGGTGATATCGGTCAGCGCCGTCAGGCTCGAGGCATGGATCAGCTGCAATCGTACCTGCAACCACGGCCCGATTTCCGGGTCCGCGTAGCCACGCGTCAGACCATCGTCCAGCAACGCGGCCACCACCGGATTACGCTCCAGCATCCGCACATGACAGCCGACAGACGCCAGCACAAACGCATCGCGCCCCAGCCCCGCCGTGGCATCCACCACGTCCGGCAGATAGCTTCCTTTAATCCCAACCGCTTTCGCCACCGCTTCGCCGCGACCGCCGCCGAACTTGCGCCGGTGCGCCATGGCCCCGCCGACAAAATCGACAAAAATCCCGCCGAGCTTCGGTTCGTCGCGCTTACGTAATTCGAGATGTTCTGGTGTCATCACCAGCGCCATCAGGTTATCTTCATCATGTTCCAGCCCCCAGCGGGCGGCCAGGACAGATAAGGCGCCGTCTCCGGCGCCTGTTTCATCCACTAAGCAGATCTTCACGTAACAATCAGCCTTTGATCCCGTAATGCTCAAGCATCGCGTCCAGCTGCGGCTCGCGCCCACGGAAGCGTTTGAACAGCACCATTGGCTCTTCGGAACCGCCGCGGGTCAGGATGTTGTCGAGGAACGACTGGCCGGTTTCGCGGTTGAAAATCCCCTCTTCTTCGAAACGAGAGAAGGCATCCGCCGCCAGCACGTCGGCCCACAGGTAGCTGTAGTACCCTGCCGCATAGCCGCCCGCGAAGATGTGGCTGAACGCGTGCGGGAAGCGGCCCCAGGTTGGCCCTGGAATAACCGCGACCTGCTTTTTAATCTCGGCCAGGGTTTCAAGGATTTTCGCCCCCTGCTCCGGGCTGAACTCGGCGTGCAGGCGGAAGTCGAACAGGCCGAACTCCAGCTGGCGCAGGATAAACATCGCCGCCTGGTAGTTCTTCGCCGCCAGCATTTTATCCAGCAGTTCTTTCGGCAGCGGTTCGCCGGTCTCGTAGTGGCCGGAGATAAACGCCAGCGCGTCCGGCTCCCAGCACCAGTTTTCCATAAACTGGCTTGGCAGCTCGACCGCATCCCACGGTACACCGCTGATGCCTGCCACGCCTGCGGTTTCGATGCGGGTCAGCATGTGGTGCAGGCCGTGACCGAACTCGTGGAACAGGGTGATCACTTCATCGTGGGTGAACAGCGCAGGTTTGCCGTTCACCGGACGGTTGAAGTTACAGGTCAGGTAGGCGACCGGCTTCTGCAGGGAACCGTCTGCTTTACGCATCTGGCCCACGCAGTCGTCCATCCACGCCCCGCCGCGCTTGTTCTCACGCGCGTAGAGATCGAGGTAGAAGCTGCCGCGCAGTTCGTTTTTCTCGTCATACAGCTCGAAGAAGCGCACGTCCGGATGCCAGACGTCGATATCGGTACGCTCTTTGGCGGTGATGCCATAGATGCGCTTCACCACTTCAAACAGGCCGTTAACGGCTTTGTTTTCCGGGAAGTACGGGCGTAGCTGCTCGTCGCTGATGCTGTAGAGGTGCTGCTTCTGTTTTTCGCTGTAGTAAGCAATGTCCCACGGCTGCAGCTCGTCCACGCCGAACTCCGCTTTCGCGAAGGCGCGCAGCTGGGCCAGCTCTTTTTCACCCTGCGGACGGGCGCGTTTCGCCAGATCGGTCAGGAAGTCGAGCACCTGCTGCGGGTTTTCCGCCATTTTGGTGGCGAGAGATTTGTCGGCGTAGTTTTCAAAGCCCAGCAGTTGGGCCAGCTCGTGGCGCAGGGCGAGGATTTCCGCCATCACCGGGCTGTTGTCCCACTTACCGGCATTCGGCCCCTGATCGGAAGCGCGGGTGCTGTAGGCGCGGTACATCTCTTCGCGAAGCGCCTGGTTGTCGCAGTAGGTCATCACCGGCAGATAGCTTGGGATGTCCAGGGTTAGCAGGTAGCCGTCCTGCTCTTTCGCTTCGGCCTGCGCTTTTGCTGCCGCCAGGGCGCTTTCCGGCATACCCGCCAGCTCTGCTTCGTCGGTAATCAGCTTCGTCCAGCCCATGGTGGCGTCGAGCACATTGTTGCTGTACTGGTTGCCCAGCTCGGACAGGCGCGCGGCGATTTCACCGTAGCGGGTCTGCTTCTCTTTTGGCAGGCCAATCCCGGACAGCTCAAAATCACGCAGGGCGTTATCGACCGATTTTTTCTGCGCGGTATTCAGCTCGGCGTAGTGATCGCCGTCGCGCAGGTCGCGGTAGGCTTTGTAGAGCCCTTCGTGCTGGCCGACCCAGGTGCTGTACTCAGAGAGCAGCGGCAGGGTTTGCTCGTAGGCTTCGCGCAGCTCCGGGCTGTTTTTTACCGAGTTCAGGTGGCTCACCGGGGAGAAGATGCGCCCCAGCACGTCGTCCACTTCGGCCAGCGGCTGACACAGATTTTCCCAGGTGTACGGCGCGCCCTGCGCGACCACGCTTTCTACCGCCGCGCGGCAGTTGTCCAGCGATTGCGTAACGGCTGGGACTACATGCTCGGGGAGGATTTTAGAAAACGGCGGCAACGAAAAAGGCGTCAGTAATGGATTGGTCATAAACGCTGTCCTGTTGAAAGAGGTGAATGAAGCGCGCATCCGGCGCTGTGCATATGCGATCTAGAATGGGGTTAAGTGTAGAGGATTTCAATGCCAGACGTGGCGGAAAAGAGCCCGGTGGCGCTGCGCTTACCGGGCCTGCGGGTAATCTGCGCCGTTCTGCTGTAAACTGTGGCAAATCGTCAATTCAGCGGAATATCATTACCCATGCTCAGTTATCGCCACAGCTTCCACGCAGGCAACCACGCCGACGTCCTTAAACACACCGTTCAGAGCCTGATCATCGAATCGCTCAAAGAGAAAGAAAAGCCGTTTCTCTATCTGGACACGCACGCGGGCGCGGGCCGTTATCAGCTGAGCGGCGAGCATGCCGAGCGTACCGGTGAATATCTGGAAGGGATCGCCCGCATCTGGCAGCAGGACGACCTGCCTGCCGAGCTGGAGCCGTACATCGGCGTGGTGAACCACTTCAACCGCAACGGCCAGCTGCGTTACTACCCGGGGTCCCCGCTGATTGCCCGCCAGCTGCTGCGCGAGCAGGACAGCATCCAGCTGACCGAGCTGCATCCGAGCGACTTCCCGCTGCTGCGTTCTGAATTCCAGAAAGACAGCCGCGCCCGCGTGGAAAAAGCCGACGGCTATCAGCAGCTGAAAGCCAAGCTGCCGCCGGTTTCCCGTCGCGGCCTGGTGCTGATCGACCCGCCGTACGAAATCAAAACCGACTATCAGGCGGTGGTGACGGGTATTCACGAAGGCTACAAACGCTTCGCCACCGGGACATACGCCCTGTGGTATCCGGTGGTGCTGCGCGCGCAAATCAAACGCATGATCAAAGACCTGGAAGCCACCGGCATCCGCAAAATCCTGCAGATCGAGCTGGCCGTGCGTCCGGACAGCGACCAGCGCGGCATGACCGCCTCGGGCATGATCGTCATTAACCCGCCGTGGAAGCTCGAAGCGCAGATGAACAACGTGCTGCCGTGGCTGCACAAAACGCTGGTGCCAGCCGGTACGGGTCATACCTCCGTCAGTTGGATCGTGCCGGAGTAATCGCAGCCATCGGTGGAAACTATTGATTTCAGGTATACAATCGCGGCAATTCACGATTAAGGACAAAAGCTATGACTAAGCATTATGACTACATCGCCATCGGCGGTGGCAGCGGCGGCATCGCCTCCATCAACCGCGCGGCCATGTACGGCCAGAAGTGTGCGCTGATTGAAGCCAAAGCGCTGGGCGGCACCTGCGTGAACGTGGGTTGTGTACCGAAAAAGGTGATGTGGCATGCGGCGCAAATCCGTGAAGCTATCCATATGTATGGCCCGGACTACGGCTTTGACACCACCATCAACCACTTCGACTGGGACAAACTGATCGCCAGCCGTACCGCCTACATCGACCGTATTCACACCTCGTACGACAACGTGCTGGGGAAAAATAACGTCGACGTTATCCACGGTTTCGCCCGCTTTGTGGACGCGAAAACGATCGAAGTGAACGGTGAGACGATCACCGCCGATCACATCCTGATCGCCACCGGCGGCCGTCCGAGCCACCCGAACATCCCGGGCGTGGAATACGGCATCGACTCTGACGGTTTCTTCGAACTGCCTGCCCTGCCTAAGCGCGTTGCCGTGGTGGGCGCGGGTTACATCGCGGTGGAGCTGGCTGGCGTGATTAACGGTCTGGGCGCTGAGGCGCACCTGTTCGTGCGTAAACACGCGCCGCTGCGCAGCTTCGATCCGCTGATCGTTGATACGCTGGTTGAAGTGATGAACACCGAAGGCCCAACCCTGCATACCAACGCCGTGCCGAAAGCGGTCGTGAAAAATGCAGACGGCAGCCTGACCCTGGAGCTGGAGGATGGCCGCAGCCAGACCGTCGATTGCCTGATCTGGGCGATTGGCCGTGAACCGGCGAACGATAACTTCAACCTGGGCGTGACCGGCGTGAAAATCGACGAAAAAGGCTATATCGTCGTCGATAAATTCCAGAACACCAGCGTACCGGGCATTTATGCGGTCGGCGATAACACCGGTGCCGTTGAGCTGACCCCGGTGGCCGTTGCGGCGGGCCGCCGTCTCTCCGAGCGCCTGTTCAATAACAAGCCGGACGAGCATCTGGACTACAGCAACATCCCGACCGTGGTCTTCAGCCACCCGCCAATCGGCACCGTCGGCTTAACCGAGCCGCAGGCGCGCGAGCAGTATGGCGACGACCAGGTGAAAGTGTATAAATCCGCGTTTACCGCGATGTATACCGCCGTTACCTCCCACCGTCAGCCGTGCCGCATGAAGCTGGTCTGCGTCGGCCCGGACGAGAAGATTGTCGGTATCCACGGCATTGGCTTCGGCATGGATGAAATCCTGCAGGGCTTTGCGGTAGCGCTGAAGATGGGCGCGACCAAGAAAGACTTCGACAACACCGTGGCGATCCACCCTACGGCGGCGGAAGAGTTTGTCACCATGCGTTAATGCATAAGCCCTTCTCCGGAGGGGCTTTTTTTATTCACATTCATAAATCGTTGCAAAACGAATGCTCCGAAAAGAGTGATCTACCGCACATATCCCTCCACATCTACCGAAGCGAATGTCTACGCTTATAAGACGCCCGGATAAACCTGTCTTTTGAACACACAACCGGAGGTCCCTATCACCATGTTCAACCAGAAACTACAGGCTACCGAGAACATCGAATTCGAGATTGCAGAAGAGCTGCGCTACGAGACCGATCCCTGCGAGTTGAAACTGGATGAAATGATTGAGGCGGAGCCGGAACCCGAGATGATCGAGGGGCTACCCGCCTCCGATGCACTGACGCCCGCAGACCGCTATCTTGAACTGTTTGAGCACGTGCAGTCCTCGCGCCTGTTCACGGACAGCAAAACCTTTCCCGACTGCGCGCCGAAGATGGATCCGCTGGATATCCTGATCCGCTACCGCAAGGTCAGACGCCACCGGGATTTCGACCTGCGCCAGTTTGTGGAAAACCACTTCTGGCTGCCGGAGACCTACAGTACGGAATATGTCTCCGACCCCGGTCTGTCCCTCAAAGAGCACATTGACAGCCTGTGGCCAGTGCTGACGCGCGAGCCGCAGGATCATATTCCCTGGTCTTCCCTGCTGGCGCTGCCCCAAGCCTATATCGTTCCCGGCGGACGATTCAGCGAGACCTACTACTGGGATTCCTATTTCTCCATGCTGGGGCTGGCGGAGAGCGGTCGTAACGATCTGCTGAAATGTATGGCGGATAACTTCGCCTGGCTGATTGAACGCTACGGGCATATTCCCAACGGCAACCGTACCTATTATCTCAGCCGCTCCCAGCCGCCGGTCTTTGCGCTGATGGTGGAATTGTTTGAGGAGGACGGCGTGCGCGGTGCGAAACGCTATCTGGAACACCTCAAAATGGAGTACGCCTTTTGGATGGACGGCGCGGAGTCGCTGCTGCTTAACCAGGCCTACCGCAGCGCCGTGCGTATGCCGGACGGCTCGTTGCTCAACCGCTACTGGGATGACCGTGATACCCCGCGCGATGAATCGTGGATTGAGGACGTGGAAACTGCCCGCCATTCGGGCCGTCCGCCAAACGAGGTGTATCGCGACCTGCGCGCCGGGGCGGCGTCCGGCTGGGACTATTCCTCCCGCTGGCTGCGCGATCCGTCGCGGCTCGCCAGCATCCGCACGACGCAGTTTATCCCCATCGATCTGAACGCCTTCCTGTACAAGCTGGAAAGCGCCATCGCCAACATCTCGGCGTCGAAAGGGGATAAAGAGACGGCAGACCTGTTCCGCCAGAAAGCCAGCGATCGCCGCGAGGCGGTGAACCGCTATCTGTGGGACGAGGAGAGCGGCTGTTACCGCGACTACGACTGGCGACGCGAAGAGCTGGCGCTGTTTTCTGCCGCCAGCATTGTGCCGCTGTATGTCGGCATGGCGACCCATGAGCAGGCCGAGCGCCTGTCGGATGCGGTCAAAGCGCGACTACTGACGCCGGGCGGGATTCTGGCGACCGAGTACGAAACCGGCGAGCAGTGGGATAAACCCAACGGCTGGGCGCCGCTGCAGTGGATGGCGATCCAGGGGTTCAAGCAGTACGGCAACGACTCGCTGGGGGATGAAATCGCCTGGAGCTGGCTGCATACGGTGAACCATTTTTATCAGACGCATCATAAGCTGATTGAGAAGTACCACATCGCCAGCAGCACGCCGCGCGAAGGGGGCGGGGGTGAGTATCCGCTGCAGGATGGTTTCGGCTGGACGAACGGCGTGGTGCGGCGGCTGATTGGGTTGTATGGGGAGCCTTGAGTGGGGTGCGGTCTGGTGCCCTCACCCCGACCCTCTCCCACGGGGAGAGGGAGGAGAAATCAGTGAATCACCTCATAAATGGCGCTCTGAATAGACTGCCATTTTTTGGTGGTGGCATCCGGCTGTGACTTCGCACGGCGTGTGGCCATGTCGAGATCGTGCTGCTGGCGTTTCACCACCGCTGGCACGGTGCAGAAAGCTTTGAGGTACTCTTTACGTACCGAGGTCAGAGACTCGCCGTTCGACATCGCGTGGCTGAGCGTGTTGATGAAGCGCCGACACGGCTTCTCCTCCACCATGTTTTGCCGGTAGCGTAGCATCAGCTCCAGCACGTCGTCATAGCCTGCCGACATCGCCTCTTCGGTCCAGGACAGCTTCCAGTCCATACCGCCTTGCAAAAAAAGCTGGGTCACGCGGGTGTCGTTGCGGTTAATGGCCGAGCGGAAATTATTCTCGTCCCAGGTCACTCCCATGCGCGTGAGCGTTTCGCGCGAGGAAGGCGTCTCACGCATTTCCTGTGGCGGCGCCGCTTCAGCCGCGCTGACGGCCGCAGGCTGCGGTTTACTGCTGGTCACCAGCCAGAAGCCTCCCGCCACGATGGCAATCACCATAACGCCAACCGCCCCCCATAACGCACCGGAAATGAGCTGCTCGCGTTGTTCGGGGGTGCGCGGCGCGCGCTGGGTCGGCTTTTCAATGGTGTCACGGACTTCAAACAGATCCCCACCGGTGACCCGATCCATTTTCTGCGCCTTTTCCCAGAAGGTATGCAGTTCGCTGGCATCTACCGCCATGAATCCCGCCGGATTGACGCGCGTTCTCCCCTCTTCAAACGCGCGTTGAACGGGCCGCGCGATCTGCGCATAGTAGTTATCCAGCAGCTGGATTTGCGCCGAGCTTAACGTTTTCTGGACGGTGATGTTGTTGCGAATTTGCCGAATGTCATCGAGGAAGGTTTGCAGCGTTTTACGCGGTTCAACCAGCAGCGTCAGCATGGACGGGTCGCTGAACAGCGAAGCGTAATAGCGGCTGAACTCTTTTTTATCCACCAGCATTTGCGCCAGTTCGCTGAACATCATGCCGCTCAGGACATCGTTGATCTCGCCCAACTTCAGCCAGCGCCGTACGCGGTCGGCGTTAAACAAAGTCTTGAGATGGTTATTCAGCCTTACCTGATCGGGCCAGGCCTGCTGGATGAGCCCTTTTATCATGAGCTCTATCGCCCGCACCTGCTTATGCGCCTGCTGCTGCTGGAGTTCGCTGCCCGGAGCCAGCTCCGTGCTGTAGGTCAACAGCGGCTGCTGCAGGCGAAGGTGCTCCAGCGCGGTGACAAAGCGCATCGCCGCAATCAGCTGGTTTTCACTCACATCCTGTCCGCTTTCATACTGCGGCACGCGCTGCTGCAGCAGGCGCAGCTGGAGCGTAAATTCCGACATCTCGGCATCATTCAGGTTGAGTTTTTTCGCTACGGCTCCCCAGCCGCCCAGGGCTAATCGCGCGCTGTCCAGTTGTTCCAGAAACCAGCGTGGATCTTTGCCCTCAGAAGCATGTACATTCAGAAGAAGCAAAATTTCCACCGACGCATGGCGAATGACCGCCAGACAGTGTTCGAACTGTTCGCGAATATGATGTGATGTGCTGAGAGTCATTGTTTTCCTTAAGCGACAACGAAGACATCCGGATTGGCACGTAACGGCCTTTTTTCTTTTTATTTATACGCGGTTAACCATACCTGACTTTCTGTTGAAATAAAGTGACAACCCTAAAATCATTTAAAATGTTTCAGGAGAATCTGAATGCCAGTTTTAATTACCCCTCGCCTGAACTGCTCGCCTTTACGAGAAGAAGACTGGCCCTTTTTTCTGACGCTACAGCAGCATCCCGACGTCATGCGCTTTGTGGCGGAAGACCGCCCCGTCGCGGCGATCCGCGAGGCGTTTGATTCGCGCCTGACGCCCTGGACGCCAGGCAGCGCGCACTGGCTGTGCCTCGTCGTGCGTGACGCCGCTTCCAGGGCTCCGTTGGGCGTCACCGGGTATATTCATCGGGAGGAGGATTGCGCTGAGGTCGGTTTTCTTTTCGCTCCCGAGGCGCAGGGGAAAGGTTACGGCTTTGAATCCCTGAAAGCGCTTTGCGATTACGCTTTTCATCAGGGCGGTATACGTCGACTTACCGCCACCGTCACCGCCGGGAATGTCGCCTCACGACGTCTGCTGGAAAAAGCCCGCTTTTGCCTGGAGGGCGAATTACGCGAGAGCTATTACCTTGCGGGACGTTGGCATAATGACTGGTTATTTGGTTTATTGCGGCAGGAATATCTGAATAACAATCCCTGATCAATAGCCATTTGGCGGATATTTCTCGTACCTCATTTCCACTACAGTGTCGCCATTAAGAGGAAATGAATATGAAAGAGCATGCGCTGAAAATATCTTCTGCCGCCATCGCGTTAATAAAGAAACATCAGGGTCTTTCTCTGGAAAAATATCGTGACGAAAAAGGATTATGGGTTATCGGCTATGGCCACGTTATCCGCGATCAGGAGCATTTTCACGGCCCTGTCACACCTCTGGAGGCTGAGACTTTGTTGCGCGAAGATATCCGGTTGTGTGAAGCGCTGCTGCGGGAAAATATGACACGTCCATTAACCCAACAGCAGCATGATGCGCTGGTGATGATGATATTCAGTTTCGGAGAGATAACGTCGCTCCCAAACGCGCTTTTTCAGGCCGTCGCCCGGGTATAATACATGGCTGCCTGCGTTCTGTTTTTCACGTCCAGCCGCCGGAAAAGCGCCTCGAGGTGCGCTTTTACCGTGGCCGCACTGATGTTCAGATTGCGGCCAATCTCTTTATTCGACTCCCCCGCCGCCAGCAATTTCAAGACTTCGCGCTGGCGCTCGCTCAAGGATAATAATGCCTGAGGCGACGTCGGCTCTCTGACCCACTCTCCGGGAAAACAGACCATCCCTCTGGATACCGAATCCAGTACGGCGGAAAACCGTTCGGGATTGGCGTTTCGGGGAACAATGGCCATGACGTTTCGCTGCCGCAGCTGCTCAGCACATTTGGCCTCTTTTTTCGCCAAAATCAGAATCACTCGTATCGCCGGAAAGCGATGCAGGATCGCTTCCAGCAAAGTGCTCCCTTCGTCCTGAATTAAATTCCCATCAATCATGACGATAGCCGACGGTGAAGCAGAAATCTGAGTCCATAAATCTTCTGCCTGACAGGTCCCAGTTATATTTATTTCCGGAATCAACCTCTGAAGACTGTGTATCGCTCCGTGAATAAAGAGTGACTGCCTGTCAAACATGATTACTCGCATCGTTTTTTCCCCTCTGAGAATAGCGAAGGGGGATTCTACAGAGGCATTATTTAAGAAAAAACTCAACGAATGGATACGTTACAAATCCCCGGGGTTCTTTATATCTGTCAGTATTTAGACACATTTATCTTAAGGATTTACTCAAGCGCATACCTCACAGGAACATACCGCCTGATACTTCAATACGTTGCGCATTCATCCAGCCCAGTTTGTCGCTGAGCAGTGCCGCAATGGCATCGCCGATATCGTCAGGCAGCCCCACCCGTCCCAGCGCCGTCTGGGACGCCAGCATCTGGTTGAGCTCCGCGTTGTCGCGCACGTGTCCGCCGCCAAAGTCGGTTTCTATCGCGCCAGGCGCAATGATATTGACGGAAATGCCGCGCGCGCCCAGCTCTTTCGCCTGATAACGCGTCAAGACTTCCATTGCTCCTTTCATCGCCGCGTAGGTCGCCGATCCCGGCTGGGTAAAACGGGCCAGCCCGCTGGAGACGTTGAGGATCCGTCCGCCGTCGCTAAGCAGCGGCAGCAGGCGCTGCGTCAGGAAGAAAGGTCCTTTGAAATGAACGTTCAGCGCCTCGTCAAACTGGGCTTCCGTCGTGTCGGTATAAGGCGCATATAAACCCGTCCCGGCATTGTTCAATAAATAGTCGAACGTTTCACGCTGCCAGACGCTCTTAAGGGTCTCCTGAAGCTGTTGGGCAAAATGCTCAAAACTCGTGATAACCCCGACGTTGAGCTGCAATGCCGCCGCGTTGACGCCTTTTTCCTGAATTTCATGCACAACGTCCAGCGCTTCCTGCTGGCTGCGGTTGTAGGTCAGCACAATTCCCGTGCCGTCTGCCGCCAGCTTTAAGGCAGCGTTTTTACCCAAACCACGGCTACCACCCGTCACTAATGCGATACGTTCAGTCATCATAAACCTCGTTTTGGCTGTTATGGAGATTGAGTAAGAGCTTATTAGGTGATAGAAAATCAATAAAGATGAGTTAAAACGCTTCACTGTTTCATCACAAACAACAATGAGCTACATCTATGGATAAAATTCACGCAATGCAGCTGTTTGTTCGCGTCGCGGAACTGGAGAGTTTTTCCCGCGCGGCAGAAACATTAACGTTGCCGAAAGGCAGCGTGTCACGACAGATTCAGGCCCTCGAAAACCGGCTTGGCACCCAGCTATTGCACCGCACCACCCGCCGCGTCAGCCTGACGCAGGACGGTATGGTCTATTACGAACGGGCAAAAGATCTGCTGGCAAACCTCGATGAGCTGGACGGTATGTTTCTGCACGATCCCTCCAGCATCAGCGGACGGCTCCGCGTGGATATGCCCGTCGCCGTAGCTCGAAATTTAGTCATCCCCAAACTGCCTGCTTTTCTGCAGCATTATCCGGGCATCGAGCTGGAGCTCAGCAGCAGCGATCGTCTGGTGGATGTGATCCGCGAAGGGTTTGACTGCGTGGTACGCGTCGGCACGCTGAAAGATTCAGGGCTTATTGCCCGACCGTTGGGCAAGCTGTCGGTGATTAACTGCGCCAGCCCGGATTATCTGGCGCGTTTTGGCTACCCGGAAACGCTGGACGATTTAGGCTCCCACGCCGTCATTCACTACACCGCTACGCTGGGAACTCGCCCACAGGGCTTTGAGTTTTATAACGGCAGTACGACGCAGTGGATAAAAACGGGAGGGGTGTTAACTGTTAACAGCACCGAAACTTACCAGGCTGCCTGCCTCGCCGGGCTGGGCATCATTCAGGTTCCGCGGGTTGGGGTGCGAGATTTACTGCGCGCGAAGAAACTGATTGAAATTCTCCCGCAATACCGGGCCGAACCAATGCCTGTCTCCCTGATTTATCCCCACCGGCGCAACCTCTCCCGCCGGGTACATCTGTTCATGGAGTGGCTGACCGAACTCACAAAAGCTTACGTGGACTAGTCGCAAGCTATAATTCAGTAACATCCAGCCAAACGAAAAGGAAAAGACGCGTGACGCCGGAAAATAACCCGCAACGACCCACCCAACATTTAGAGTATGAACCCATCAAGAAGATGGAGACCGAGCCGGAAGAGACCAGGTCTACAGGTACCGCCAGCAAAGCGCTGGGGACCGTCACCGGTATTATCGCCAGAATTCAGCAGTTTCCCATGATTGCGCATCTGATACGTGCGACCGAACGCTTTAATGACCGCATGGGAAACCAGTTTGGTGCCGCCATCACCTATTTTTCCTTCCTGTCGATGATCCCGATCCTGATGGTGTCGTTTGCGGCGGCCGGTTTTGTGCTCGCGTCGCACCCGACGCTGTTGCAGGATATCTTTAACAAAATCCTGAATAACGTCAGTGATCCAACCCTTGCCAGCACGCTCAAAAGCACCATCAATACCGCCGTCCAGCAGCGCACCACCGTCGGTATCGTCGGTTTGCTGATTGCCCTTTACTCCGGCGTTAACTGGATGGGCAACCTGCGCGAGGCCATTCGCGCCCAGTCGCGCGATGTCTGGGAGCGTAAGCCGCAGGATCAGGAGAAGATTTGGGTGAAGTATCTCCGCGACTTTGTTTCGCTGATTGGCCTGCTCGTCGCGCTCATCGTGACGCTGTCCATTACCTCCGTGGCGGGCTCGGCGCAGCAGATGATCATCTCCGCGCTCTACCTTGATTACATCGAATGGCTGAAGCCCGCCTGGCGCAGCATTGGGCTGGCCATTTCCATCTTCGCCAACTACCTGCTGTTCTTCTGGATCTTCTGGCGCTTGCCGCGCCATCGCCCGCGCAAGAAGGCGCTGATCAGAGGGACACTGATCGCGGCGATAGGCTTTGAGGTGATTAAAATCGTGATGACCTACACCCTGCCGTCGCTGGTGAAATCCCCTTCCGGCGCGGCGTTCGGCTCGGTGCTGGGGTTAATGGCGTTCTTCTACTTCTTTGCACGTTTAACCCTGTTCTGCGCCGCGTGGATCGCCACTGCCGAGTACAAAGACGACCCGCGAATGCCGGGCAAAACGCACCGTTAACGCCTCTCCCGGGCTGAAATTTCAGCCCGATTCATCATTTCAGCATATAAATCCAGTCCGTAACTTTTATTTAACCGAAAACCAGTTTTATTGACTGATATTTAAAATCTGTGAAGCATTTCATAGACGTGTTTTGGCTGGCCTGAAAATTATCCGCTTTTTGTTGCTTTTATCACCAGGTCGCGGCTTTGTTACAGATTGAAATGTCGCTTTTGCTGTGCGTAATATGGCCTTTCGTTCGACAAAAATAAGAAAATATTATGCAAGCAACCGCCACCACACTCGACTCAGAAACGGAAAACGTTCCGGTAAATTCGCGCAATAAAGTTGTCGTCGCCTCGCTGATTGGCACCGCCATCGAGTTCTTCGACTTTTACATTTACGCCACCGCGGCGGTCATCGTCTTCCCGCACATTTTCTTCCCGCAGGGCGATCCGACGGCGGCCACGCTGCAGTCCCTGGCGACCTTTGCTATCGCGTTTGTTGCGCGTCCGATTGGCTCTGCGCTGTTTGGACACTTTGGCGATCGCATCGGACGTAAAGTGACGCTGGTGGCCTCGCTGCTGACGATGGGGATCTCCACCGTGGCCATCGGCCTGCTGCCGACGTATGAGACCATCGGCATTCTGGCGCCGGTCCTGCTGGCACTGGCGCGTTTTGGTCAGGGTCTGGGCCTGGGTGGTGAATGGGGTGGCGCGGCGCTGCTGGCCACCGAGAACGCCCCGGCGCGCAAGCGCGCGCTGTATGGTTCCTTCCCGCAGCTTGGCGCACCGATTGGCTTCTTCTTCGCCAACGGGACGTTCCTGCTGCTCTCCTGGCTGCTGACGGATGAACAGTTCATGAGCTGGGGCTGGCGTATCCCGTTTGTCTTCTCAGCCGTGCTGGTGCTGATTGGCCTGTACGTGCGAGTTTCTCTGCATGAGACCCCTGTTTTCGCAAAAGTGGCCGCGGCGAACAAGCAGGTGAAAGTGCCGCTGGGCACGCTGCTGACCAAACACGTCCGCGTGACCGTACTGGGCACGTTCATCATGCTGGCCACCTACACGCTGTTCTACATCATGACCGTTTACTCCATGACCTTCAGTACCGCCGCCGCGCCGGTTGGGCTGGGTTTGCCGCGTAACGAAGTGCTGTGGATGCTGATGATGGCGGTGATCGGGTTTGGCGTGATGGTTCCGATTGCGGGCCTGCTCGCGGATAAGTTCGGTCGTCGCGCAAGCATGATCACCATCACCACGCTGATCGTTCTGTTTGCTCTGTTCGTCTTCCCGCCGCTGCTGGGTTCAGGCAGCCCGGCGCTGGTGATGGCCTATCTGCTGATTGGCCTGAGCCTGATGGGGTTGACCTTCGGCCCGATGGGTGCGCTGCTGCCGGAGCTGTTCCCGACGGAAGTGCGTTATACCGGCGCGTCGTTCTCCTACAACGTCTCGTCTATTCTGGGCGCCTCCGTTGCGCCGTATATCGCCACCTGGCTGCAGGCAAACTATGGCCTGTTCTATGTGGGCGTTTATCTGGCGGCCATGGCGGCGCTGACGCTGATTGCGCTGCTGCTGACGCACGAGACGAAGCACCAGGCTCTGTAAGCTAATGCCGGGTGGCGGCTACGCCTTACCCGGCCTGCGATTCAAATGTAGGCCGGGTAAGCGCAGCGCCACCCGGCAAAAACAGGCCGCTCCTTACTTCTTCATCTGTGACAAAATGTTCCGGCACTGATTCGCCTCGCCTTCTGACGGCGAAATCAACGCCAGCAGCGCTGCGGCGGGGGTAACCAGCGTCGCGAGGGCTGCGGCCACCGCGCCACGCGCAATCAGCGGTCCGGGCTTCACGCCCGCCTGCGGATTTTGGAAGGTTCCGCGCACGTACAGCGGCGAGCGCAGGGTGATGATACGGATCCCCTTACTTTCCGGATCGATGGTCAAATCCAGCTGTTCGGACGCCATACTGGCGGTACCGGTCACGTTAATCACCGCATTTTCCGTGTCGAAGGCAAAAATCTGCGGACGCGCCACGCCGTTAACCAGATCCAGATTGGCCGCCGCGCAGTTCACCCGCACCTCATCATCACCGAAGATTTGCCCGATGATATAGTTCCCGACGTTCAGGCCCAGGATTTCCATCAGGTTGCGGCTCACCAGCCCGTCGTTCATCAGCAGCTTCAGGTTGCCATTACCGCTGCCCAGCAGCGCCGCCACGGAGTTCCCCACGCCGCGGATGTCGGCATCGCCGTTCATCTCGCCGAGCGTCTTCTGCATCAGCTCGACGTTCGGCATCAGCGCTTTCAGCTTAAGCCTGCGCGCCTGAATCTCCGCGCGCCCCTGCATCGGCTTTTTATCGCCTTCCAGGTGAATGTTGGAGGAAATCGTCCCGCCCGCCATGCCAAACTTCAGCGGCTGCAGGCGCAGGTCGGCGTTTTTGAGGATGATATGCGTCGAGAGATCGCTCAACGGCAACGTGCTGCCATGCTCAATCTTACGCCCTTTGAAGCGCACATCCGCATCCATCACGTTCCACTTATCGGTTTCAAAGCGATCGTAAGGCAGCACTTTTCCCGCAGGTTGAATGTCCTTTTTCACCTCTTTTGACTTCGTACCTTTACCGGAATCCACGCCGATCAGCGGGCCGAGATCGGCCAGACGCAGCTGGCGGGACTCAACGTCCCCTTCCAGCTTCGGTCTCGGTTTTCCGGTGGTGTAGGTCAGCGAGCCGTGGATATCGCTGTCGCCGATGCGGCCGTTAAAATCACGGTAGTCAAAAACCGACGATTTTTCGCTGTCGATTTTGGCGACCAGATGCCCGTCCGTTTCGAACGGCGGGGTATCCGGCAGCAGCACGCCGGTCAGTTCATACAGCTCGCCCAGCGAATCACCGGCAAATTTAAGCTGAAGATCGACGCCGCCCATGTTCATCGGGTCGTTAACCGTTCCCACGAACGCCACGCGGGTGTTACCGGAGCGGAAGTCCGCCTGCACCGGGAACGGCGTGCCTTCGCTCCGGAGCGCCAGCATGCCGCCTATTTTCCCTTTACCGCTGAGCGGCTGGTCGTTGTAGCGTCCTTTTGCCGTCAGGCCGAAGACATAGTCGCCCACGCTTGCCGTTTCACCTTTGGCTTTCGTCCCCGTGACCTCGCTAAACGGCAGCGGCTTGCCCAGCGGATCGACCAGGATCTCCACGTCGGCCTTGCTGACCTTATCGTCGATGGCGATCCGCCCGCGATCGAAAAGAATATTGTCCAGACGGAATGACCACGAAGAGGGCTGGGCATTCGGATCTTTTTCGCCGTCGCTGGCAAGGTTAAACGTCCAGTTATTGTTTTTTTCAGAGAGGCGAATCAGGCGCGCATCGGGCTGCTGGAGCTTGATCCACGGTAGATAGACGGTTTTGGTCAGGAGCGCGAGCGGCGCCAGCGTGGCTTCCACGCGCGGCAGATGCACCATGGTCACTTCGGGGATATCCGGCGGGTTACCGAGAATGATGTCGTCGGCGTGGACGTGCGGCCAGGGGATCCAGCTTCGCCAGCCGGGCTCCTCTTTCTGACGCTCCCACACGACCCCTAAATCACCGCGTATGGCGAAGGGGCGGTTCAGTTCGGTTGAGACTTTCTGGTTGATGGTCGGCTTAAGACGGTTCCAGTCAAACGTCGCAATAATGATGGCGACGACCACGATCAACAACAAGAAAATCCCTGCTGTCCAGGAGATCACCCTGGTTGTTCTTGTCATTTTTGTCCCCTTTCCTGATGACCTGTCCTGTAAAACTATAGTCCAGACAAAGGGAAGCGGGCTTATCAGAGGGTTGTTATCACGCTATCGAGGCGATCCATGGGTACCGGTCGGGAGAGGAAATAGCCTTGCGCCGCCGCGGCAGGCGAGCTTTGCACATCACGCCACTCTTCCAGCGTTTCCACACCTTCAACAATCACGCCCTGGCAATAGCGGTTCATCAGCTGTAATAACAGCGTAAACAGGTTCCGCCCTTCCGGGGTCTGACGCAGCATAATGAACAGATCGCGGGCCACTTTAATGTAGTCATAACGCACTTCACTCAGGGCCGAAAAGTTTGCCATGCCGGTGCCAAAGTCATCCAGCCATAGCGGGCCGTATTCGCATATGGAGGCGAACGAGGAGTCCTGCGGCAGGCGGACATGCTCCACCAGCTCAAAGCGCACCCACGGCAGGGTGGCGATCAGCGCCTGCAATTTCGCGTTCTGACGCAGCGCCAGCAGAGTGGGGCCATCAACATTCACCGAGGCGAGGATATCGTGCTGTTCGAAAAAGGGCTGCTTCGTTGCAAGCATACGGAGCTGCTCTTCCAGCACGTCAAGACGCTGGCGAACGGCCACTTCGGCAAAATAGCGATCCGGTGCGATGCGCTGGGTAGGGTTTGAGGGATGCGTCACGACGGTCAAAATTTCAATGGCCATCAGTCGACCGTCTGTTCGGTATATCGGCTGATAGGTATACGCACGCTCACATTGCAGCCAGTAGCGATGCTCCTGCAAGTTCTCAATACTTGCCTCAGGCGTGGTGCTCAGCCGCTGGATAACCTGCTCTGACTTCATTTCAGATGTCCTGTTGTTGGGATGGCCTTTCTGGACTCGTCACAGGATTATCGGCGCGACAATTGAGAACTTTATGTTCAATTCACCGGGAAAATGAAATTAAGATGACAGAAATGCGCAGGAACACGCGCTGGCTCAAATAAAATAATGGAACGTTGTTTTAATATAGTTGACCTGTTAATTCACTCAGCGCACACTGCTGATCATTCTTCTGTTCAGGTTCACGATTATGTCTAAAAAAATTGCCGTGATTGGCGAATGCATGATTGAGCTGTCACAAAAAGGCGCGGAAGTGAGCCGCGGATTTGGTGGCGATACGTTAAACACCTCCGTTTATATTGCCCGCCAGGTTGCGCCTGAGGCGCTCACCGTGAACTACGTTACCGCCCTGGGGACGGACAGCTTCAGCCAGCAGATGCTTGAGGCCTGGCAAAGTGAACATATTGATACCTCGCTGATCCAGCGTATGGAAAACCGCCTGCCGGGTTTGTATTACATTGAGACCGACGACACCGGCGAACGCACGTTTTATTACTGGCGTAACGAAGCCGCGGCCAAATTCTGGCTGGAGAGCGAGGATGCCGCGGCCATCTGCGAAGCGCTGGCGACCTTCGACTATCTCTATCTGAGCGGGATCAGCCTGGCGATCCTGAGCCCCACCAGCCGTGAAAAGCTGCTCTCGCTGCTGCGCGAATGCCGTGCTAACGGCGGCAAGGTCATTTTCGATAACAACTACCGCCCGCGCCTGTGGGCCAGCCGTGAAGAGACGCAGCAGGTCTATCAGCAGATGCTGCAATCCACCGACATCGCCTTCCTGACGCTCGACGATGAAGACGCCCTCTGGGGGGAGAAACCGGTAGAGGACGTGATTGCACGCACGCAAGCGGCTGGCGTGAGCGAAGTGGTGATTAAGCGCGGTGCGGAGTCGTGCCTGGTCGCGATTACGGGTGAAGCGGCGATTGAGGTTCCGGCGGTGAAGCTTGCCAAAGAGAAAGTGATTGATACCACGGCGGCGGGTGATTCATTCAGCGCGGGCTATCTGGCAGTACGCCTGACGGGCGGAACGCCGGAAGCGGCGGCACAGCGTGGACATCTGACGGCCAGCACGGTGATTCAGTATCGCGGGGCGATTATTCCGCGTGAGGCGATGCCTGTTTAAGTAGGGTGCGGGCTGATGCCCTAACCCTCTCCCACAGGGAGAGGGTTAGTCTACATATTACTGCCCTTGCGGGATATCCGTCGCGTCCGGGTGTAAATCATCAGCCGTCGCGGCCTGCGTCGGCTGCGGCGCGGTCGCCATGATGGAATCCCAGGTCTTCTGAAGTTCCTTCATGTCATATTCCGGCTCGCCCTTCGGCTGCAGAAGGATCAACGCCATCTCCTGCGACAGCTGCTGTCGGAGATCCTGGTTGAGCATTTCGACGGTCAGACCGTTCAGGAAATCCTGACGAAGCTTCTGGTACTGTTCCGGCGCAATATCCACCACCTGATTCTGCAGGGAACGAATACGCTGGCTGATCAGAATATCGGTATCGGCGCGCGCGTAGGTCGCAAACAGCTTCTGCAGCTCGAGTTTTTTCTGCGCCACAAGCGCGTTGAATTCCTCTTCGGAAAGCCCCTCTTTACGCACTTTTGCCAACTCTTTCGCGACGACACCCAGATTGGCATTCAGCTTATCGCCCGGTGATTCAACGTTAATGGCGCATTGCGCACGCTGGAACAGCACGCGGCAGTCAAAGCCAAGACCGATATTCTTCACGTTATTCTTACTGAGCGTCTGCTGAACGTGCCAGAACAGCGCTTCACGCGCCAGGTCGGCACGCCAGTATCGCAACAGCGCCGCGGACTCACGGATGGGCTGCCAGGCGTTATCCCACATCACGGAGAGTCGGTCCTGACGCACGGTGTCCGTCATAATGCTGACAGGCTCTGCACGCAGCGGGGAGAGTGTCGGAACAGGGGCAGGCGATTCACGCTTGCCTTTCAGATCGCCAAACGCTTTGTTGATCTGCTCCACCACCGCGCGGCTGTCCACGTTACCCACCACGATCAGCGTCATCGCGTCCGGGGTGTACCACTTCTGGTAGAACGATTTCACCTGTTCGGCGTCCACCGGCTGTTTTAGCGGCTCGGCAGGGTCATGTCCCAGCAACGTCGAGCCTTTCAGGCGGTAACGCCACCAGCCCTCTTTGGTATCACCAGGCCAGGTCGCCACCATGTCGCTGTTGCTCAACGCATAGTTGACGGTGTCCGGCGTAATTGCCAGATTGCCGGAGGCATCGGAGAGATACGTCAGGGCTTCTTTAAGCAGATCGTTGCGGTTATTAGGCAGGCTCAGGTTAAACATGGTGTAGTCATACGAGACCACAGCCGGAGGAAGCGGGCGTTTCGGATCGATGGCCTGTTGCCAGAGCGAACGCACCTGAACCGCTTGCAGGCTGCCGCTCTGCGTGAGCGCCAGCCGGGGAATAAAGTGGCTGAAACCGGTTTGCTGGGTGCTTTCCGTGAGGGAACCGGTATTAACAGACAGACGGATTTCAATACGGTCACTGGGACGTTGCGGCGTGGCTAACACCTGCCACTGAAAACCGTTCGCTAGTGTCCCTTGTTGCCAGGCCGGGTCTGGCTGGAGCGCATCTGCCTGCACATAACTGGCTGCTGCCATCATCAGCAAACCGCCGGTTAAGAGTCGAATTTTTGTGCCCTGCATGTGAACCCCTGATCAACATTCCTGGTTAAAAAAGAGTGCCTCGCGACGCGCTTCACTCTTAAAGATGACGATGAAAACACGTCGATTAGACCGCGCGTTCGGCAAAACGTCACGGTCCGAAGTGAAATATACCCAAAAAAAATCTTGTCGAATTATGACAGGTATGAACAGTTATTATGCGCAGGAGCCCGCATCCCCACAAGGGAATACGGGCTTTTGTGACAAGATTAAGAGGATAAGCCAGGATTTTTGCTGTCAGTTGAACGATTATTCAGAGTATCGTCGAGCTTTTTGTGATCCAGCTCTTTCACCCATTTCGCGACCACTACCGTTGCCACGCCGTTACCCACCAGGTTGGTTAACGCACGCGCCTCTGACATAAAGCGGTCAATACCGAGAATCAATGCCAGGCCCGCCACCGGCAGGTGCCCCACTGCAGAGATAGTGGCTGCCAGCACGATAAAGCCGCTGCCCGTTACGCCCGCCGCGCCTTTAGAGGAGAGCAGGAGAACCACCAGCAGAGTGATCTGATGGAAAATATCCATATGGCTGTTGGTCGCCTGTGCGATAAACACCGCCGCCATCGTCAGGTATATCGAGGTGCCGTCCAGGTTGAAGGAGTAGCCCGTCGGGATCACCAGCCCCACCACCGATTTACGACACCCGAGTTTCTCCATCTTATCGAGCATGCGCGGCAGCGCCGATTCTGACGAGGAGGTTCCCAGAACAATCAGCAGCTCTTCGCGGATGTAACGGATAAATTTGAAGATGCTGAAACCGGTCGCGCGGGCGATGGAGCCCAGCACCACCACCACGAAAAGAATACAGGTGATATAGAAACAGATAATCAGCTGACCCAACTGGACCAGCGTACCGACGCCATACTTACCGATGGTGAAGGCCATCGCACCGAAAGCACCGATGGGCGCCAGGCGCATGATCATATTGATGATGCCGAAGATGACCTGCGAGAAGCTTTCGATCACGTTAAAGATAAGCTGGCCTTTGCTCCCCAGGCGGTGCAGGGCAAAGCCAAACATCACGGCGAACAGCAGCACCTGGAGGATGTTTCCGCTGGCGAACGCGCCAATGACGCTGCCAGGAATGACGTCCAGCAGGAAGGCCACCACGCCCTGATCCTTCGCCTGTTCGGCATAGACCGCAACCGCTTTGGCATCCAGCGTCGAGGGATCGACGTTCATCCCCGCACCTGGCTGCACCACGTTAACGATGACCAGACCAATAATCAGCGCAAGGGTACTGACCACTTCAAAATAGAGAAGCGCCACTGCACCGGTACGGCCAACCGCCTTCATGCTTTCCATGCCAGCGATGCCCGTGACGACCGTACAGAAGATCACCGGAGCGATGACCATTTTGATGAGCTTAACGAACGCGTCGCCAAGCGGTTTCATTTGCGCGCCCAGTTCAGGGTAATAGTGACCCAGCAGAATACCGATGGCGATGGCTGTCAGGACCTGGAAATAAAGACTTTTGAAGAGTGAGGTTTTCATAGGGTGTCCTTGGGAAGAAAAACCACAGGCTTTGTAAGGTTATGGTTAACCTGCGGCTTTAAAATAACACCCGCATAACAGGACAGAAATAAACTCAGTTCAAATTTGAAACACAAATGTTAAGAAATTTGAGCTGGCTCGCACAAGCCAGCAACAAAATTACACTTTTGCGTTATTGTCAGCACCAGAAAGGTATCGTTCTTCAAAGACATCCGAAGGCACTGCGGGGGCAAACAGGAAACCCTGCCCGCTCTCCACGCCCGCCTCTGCCAGCCAGGCGCGTTGCGCGTCGGTTTCAATTCCCTCGGCAATAAGATGCAGGTTGAGGCTGCGCGCCATCTGGATAATCGCCTGCACCATGCTGCTGTCGTCCGGCAGACCGTCGACAAACGCTTTGTCAATTTTCAGCACATCCACCGGAAGCGTCTTCATGTGCTGAAGCTGGCGCAGCCCGGCGTAGCCCATGCCAAAATCGTCCAGGGCAATGCGAATGCCGGCATTACGCAGCGGCTTAAGAATCGCGACCGCCTCATTGGGGTCGTCAATGCGTCGACTCTCCGTCACTTCCAGGGTCAAGGTATCCGGTTTGATGCGGTAACGATGGATCAGCTCCAGCATCTCAGAAACCATGGTCGGGTGCATAAGCTGCATGGCAGACAAATTGACCGACAGCGGCAGCGTTACGCCGCGCTCCTGCCAGGCGGCAAGCTGACGACAGGACTCTTCGAGCACCCAGTAGCCGACGGTGACCATCAGGCCGCAGGACTCGATGCGCTCAATCAGCCCTTCCGGCAGCTCCCATGTGCCATCCGGCTGCTGCAGACGCAGCAGGGCCTCGGCGCTTTTTACCTCTCCCGTCCGCAGATCCACCTGCGGCTGCAGCCAGAGGGCAAACTGGCGGTTATCCAGCGCGGTCAGGATGTCACTCTCTTCCGTCAGGCGCTGCTGCGCCTTTTCCATCTGCGCCGGGTCGAAGAACTGGATTTGGTTTTTCCCTTTGCGCCGGGCGGTAAAGGCCGCCGAGAAGGCGCGGCGATAAAGCTGTTCCGCGGTCAGGTCGCCATAGAACATGGCAATCCCTATACTGGCACTCGGGCGAAGCTGGATACCCTGAATCGGCAGCCGCTCATTAATGACAGTGAGTACTTGCTGACCTAACGTGATCGCATGCCAGGGTTCTTTTACGCCGTTGGCAATCACCACCAGGTCGTAACCGCTGACCTGGGTCAGCACCATGCGCGGGGCAAGGACAGATTTGATCTTTTCCACCAGGGTGAGCAGCAGCATTTCGCGCTGACTCTCCTGAAGCACGCCAGCCGTGTCCTGCAGGGTTTCACAGGCAATGACCATCAGCGCGGTGGTTTGCTGGCGCTCAACGGTTTGCTCCAGCATCGCCATCAGGAACGCTTTATTGGGAAGCTCCGATACCGGAAAACGGGTGGCGCTACTGTTCATCTCATCCTGCTGACGCTGGATGCGCTGCTGGTTGAGGTTGTAGCTGCGCACCAGCATGCCGATCTCATCGTCATGATGCAGACGCGGCAGCTCAAGCTGGTGTCCCATCTGATCCTGCGGCGCAAGCGTGTTCAGCTCGCGGGCGATACGGCGCAGGGGATGGACAATCAGCCGGTTAATGCACCAGGTCAGCGCCACGCTGAGAATAAGTGTCATAAGTAAGCAAGTGGTCACTAACGTAACCACCCAACTCATGACGAATTTATACATGCGGTAGGAGTCTGCCTGTAACACCAGGTAGGCCAGCGGCTGCGGATTGGCAGGGCGCTCAAGCGAATAGACGGGTAGCGAAATTTGCACCGGCAGCTCAAACAGGCGCATCACCATCATCGGGACGGGACGCTCCGGGATAAAGCTCATCCGCAGCGCCTGAAACTGATTGGGTAGCACGACGTCCGCCCGGCTCACAACACCGGCTGGCTGAATACGTTTCAGAATGGTTTCCGCTTCGGGGATATCTCCTTTCAGGATAGAGGCAGACAGCGGGCCGCGTACCGAGCGGGCGATACTTTCTAATTGCGAAGCCGTGTTATAGCGATTCTGCTGTACGGAATGAAACAGCAAAATTACGCAGAAGAGCAGGACAAACAGCATGGTGACGGCAGAGACCATCGCCATCTGTTTGATTGTTAAGGAACGGCTGACACGCAAAATGACTCTCCACAAAACTCGAAGCGCAGGGCGCGCCAGGGTGTAAACCTGGCGCGCCTGAGTATACCCGATTGCTGCGCTGTTAAGAGAGACTTACAAATGGATTAAGGAAAATCCGATTACCAGTCCGCGTAAGGGATGAGCGGTTGCGGCGGTAAGTCCATATCGCCCTGCCAGCCTGCAGCAGAGTAGCGCACATAGATCAGCGCATGGCTTGGGGTATAGTCTTTCGCTTCCTGAATGTCCACGCCCATGCCAACAAACCAGTTGGACGTGACCCGCCGCTCGATTATGGCCCGTGCGGTATAACCCGTACCGGAGGAGCTGCTGCCGGTTTCCATCGCGCCCCGGTCGGTATAGCGGTCTGGCTCATCGGTCGGGATCAGATTCTGGATCGGGTAGCGCAGCTCGTCTTTGGTTTTGGAGTGGGACCAGGAGACCGAGCCCCCCAGCTCCCAGGACCAGTTTTCCGTGCGCTTACGCCATGTCACCGGCAAGGCGAAGGAGACATACTCCTGCGGGCTGTAATAGCCGCCCTGGCCCAGGGTATAACCGCTCAGGTCTTTGTCGTAGTGCCAGATCATGTTGGACACGCCGACCGTCAGGCGCTCGTTGTTTTTATTAATGAGCTTGTAGTAGTAACCCGTCATCCAGCGGACGCGCCAGTTATCCTCCACATTTTTACCCGTCAGCGTTTCCGCGTTCAGGCTTGACCAGACGCCGTTCGCTTCCCCTTTGTCATAGCTCATACTTACGCCGCCACCGGTGGCGCGTACGCCGCCCCAGGTGGTGCCGGTATTGGTATCTTTTTGCCCGCCGAAGGCCAGCAGAGAGCTGGAGATTGGCCGACGATGGGCGTTAACGGTATAGCCGATGGGCCCCAGATCGCTGCTGTAGCTGATGCCGCCCACCACGTCGACGACGTCAAAGCCCATTGGCGTGGTGCCAATATCCATCGCCCAGGTTTTATTCTGCCAGCCGACGGCAACGCTCGCGCCATTGTCTGACTGATGGGTGTTGCCGCTACACGGCGTTTCGTAGCAGGTTCCCCATTTAGGATCGTAAGTCCCGTTCCTGGTATCAAATGACCCGGCATCCATATTGACCAGATCGCTTCTGAAGAACATGCGCCCGTCAGAGAGCGGCGCATCCACCTGCAGCATGGTGGTATGCGCTTTCAAATCGGAATAACCGCCCGTACCGCTCGAACCCCAGTAATCGTGCTGCAGCGTGACGTTAACATCCTGCTGACGGTACAACTCACCGGCATCACTGCGCACGCCGCGCTTCAGCCAGTCGTCTTTTTCATCGTTACGCGTCAGACGGGTGAAACTGTCGTTGTCAGCCGGACGCGTCGTGGTGATACCCGTCGATACCATCGCATCTTTGTAGGTTTCCAGCGCCTGCTGAGGCTGGCCGTTCTGCGCCTGGAAACGTGCGGCATCACGCAGCACCAGCGCGTTTTCCATGGAGCCAGGCTTCGATTTAGCCTGCGGAATAATTTTATTGAAGGTCTGCTCTGCGGCAGCGGCATCGCCCAGACCCGCCTGCGCCATCGCGATGCGGCGCTGCATATTGAGCGACAGCGGCTGGCCGTTTTGCGCGGCGGGCAGCTTCGCCAGCTCCGCGCGCGCGGCATCTTTGCTACCCTGGGCGCTGTAAATCTCGGTCAGGCCGAGAAGCGCGTCTTCATTCTGCGGCTCACGCTGCAGGACGGCGTTGTACGTCGTTTTCGCCGAGTCCAGATCGCCACGCTGCTGTGCCCAGTCCGCCAGCGTGAGGTCGATACGGGTGGAGGTCGGCTGCTGGCGAAGAAGATTCTCTGCGTCCTGCTCTTTGCCGCTGTCGCGCAGGCGGTTGGCGGTTTCCAGCACCTGGTTGCTTTGCAGGCGGTCGGCAAGCTCCTGAATATTGCCGTTCCACTGGCTGCGCGGCAGCGTCTCCAGATGCGCCAGCGCGGCCCGGTCCTGATCGTTTCCGGAAAGGTAGAGCCCGTTGGCATACACCTGATCCGGGTCGGACGGTTTCTGGTGAGCAAGCTGACGCATGAGGGTATCCGCCTGGCTGCGCTGACCCGCGCTGTAGAGATCGCGCGAAAGACGATAGGTTATCCACACGTCGCCGGGAGAGAGCGCCAGACGACGACGCTGAATGTCTGCTGCCTGCGCGTATTTCCCCTGGTTCTCAAGCTGTTCGGCCTGGGCGGAGAGCTGCTCGTTGGTCAGACTACGCTCGATATCATCAATGCTCCGACGCTGGCTGGCGGAGAGCGACTGGATAAACTGCGAGGCTTTCTCCGGGGACTGCGCGCGGTAAATATTGGCCAGGCCGCGAACCGCGTTGCTGTTGCCGCTGTCCATTCGCAGCGCCTGACGGTAATAACGCTCCGCCGCGTCGTTATCTTTACGCGCCGCGGCGGCGTCGCCCAGCCCCAGCACCGCGTAGCTGTCGGTATTGTCGATGTTACGCGCCTGCTGATAGTAACGCTCTGCCTGCGCCGGGTTATTCGCCTTCAGCGCCGCATCGCCCTGCTGGATCAGCAGCCAGTAGCGGTTAACCTTCAGAAGACTGTCCCATTTACCCCGGTTATCGCTCTGCGGATCGAGGGCAATCGCCTTTTCAAACTGGGCTACCGCGCGGGCACGGTCGCCTTTCTGGGAATACGCCTGCCCCAGGGCACCCACCGCTTCACTGTCGGCATGGTTGGCGCTGACGGCTTTTTGCAGCTCGGCCACCGCCTTACTGCCCTGCCCGGCATCCACCGCCGCGAGACCTTCCGCTTTCGCGCGGAACGCCGGATCGGCGAGCTGTTTTTGCTGCGCTTCAAGCTGGGCACGCGCCGCAGCGACGCTATCCCCGTCGCTGAATACGCTCAGATATTTTTGCAGCGCGCTGACGCTGGCGCTGCTGGCAGGCAGGTCTTTGATTTGGTCGTACCACATATCAGACGCCTGGCTGCGGCCATTGGTGGATTTGGCCATCTCCTGCAGTACCGCAAAGCCTTCATCACGTCGTCCGCTCTGGAACAGAAGCTGGGCCAGCGTTGTCTGCAGCTGCGTATTCCCGGGGCTGCTGCTGTTAATTTTTTTCAGCTGGTTAATGGCCGCACCGCGGCGAGCTGGATCTTTCGCCACGACGTTCCAGTATTCCGTCGCCACATCGCCACCCGGAGGGTTGCCGTCAAACAGCTTGTCATAGGCGGCAATCGCTTCCTGCGTGTGCCCCGTAGTGGCGAGCAGTCGCGCCTGCTGGAGCTGCTGTCGGCCATCCGGAGTAGAAAGCAGCATGGTGTTGCGTGAGGACTGGTAAGCGCTCGAACCCGGGGCGATCCCTTTCAGACGATCCAGCTCTTTTTGCGCGCCGGCGTTATCGCCCTGACGCAGCAGGTAGCGAAAGCGGGCGGCAATGACGTCAGGGTTGTTGGGGTCAATCAGCTCAAGGCGATAGAGCGACTGACGAACCAAATCCTCTCGCTGTGTCGATTCGCCCAGCCTGACCTGCTCCAGCAGCTGTTTCTGCTGCGGAGAGTTGGCGGCCTGTGCCCACGGCATAAGCGCCAGGCCAAGCGATAAACTGAGTAGATTTACTGTGAACTTGCGCATTCCTGGCCCCAATCCGGTATTAATTCACCTTTTGCGGTGAAGCGAAAACGATGCTGATCCCATCCTTGCCCAAAAAGCGTCAGCACATAGCTGTAATAGGCATTGTTATCGGGAAAATGGTCTGCAACGCGCTGGCGCTGAACCGCCTGGGCATCACGTTGTTGTAAAAACGGCAGCATAGCAGCAGAGAACCCGACCGGGCCGTCACCGGTACGTTTCCCCGTCGCCACATCCACTTTCTCCGGCGGCACACCCCGTTTTATGGTCTTTGCCGCCATCGGCTGGAAGCGCGTCAGGAGCCGGGCTTTCTGAGGATCTTTATCACTCATCATGCCCACCCAGAGATAGACGCGGATGGCGTCGTAGCCGCCCACCAGCGCTTTCTCCTGCTGTAACCGCCAGCCTTTGTTTTTCTGATACTGCACCCAGTCCGGCGAAAAACCTTTCGGCGCACTCTCAAGCAGCAGGCGCAGGTTAGTTTCACGAAGCTGGGTCCACGGGGAACCAAAGCGCGTGAAATAAGCCGCTAGCTGCGGAGGAAGATAGCTGGGGTTAAAACGCCAGGCGTTCTCATCGGCAAAACCGACTCTACCAGGAAGCAGCATTGCGCCGAGCCCCGGGACGTTGACCACTTCCTCGCTGACAATGCGTTTCAGCAGCGCCTTACCCGTGCGGGTATAGTCCCGATCTTTCCACAGCCGACCCGCTTCGAGCAGTGACCAGGCGATCCAGACATCGGCATCAGAGGCAGAGTTGGTATCAATCACCGCCCAGGCGTCTTTATCTTTCTGACCCCATAGCCAGGCAGGCAGATGGGCGTTGAGATCGCCGCTGGCGAGATTATCGCGCGTCCACGTCAGTAGCAGGTCAAAGGATTTGCGATCGTTCGCCGCCAGGGCAAAGAACAGGGCATAGCTTTGCCCTTCCGAGGTCGTAATTTTGCGCGTGTCACTGGGATCAATGACGCGCCCGCCCTCGCTGATGTAGTCCTTTTTAAACTGCTCCCAGGCAGGCCAGGTACAGGCGGCGCGAAGAGGAAGCGCCGCCAGCATCACCGCTGCTAATACACACCAGCGAAAGGCTTTCATCACATCTTACTCATCCGGGTTCAGACGACGACGGCTGATGATTCGCAGCAGACGCCACAGCACCCATGCCAGCAAGACCACGCTGACCGCAGCCAGGATAGCGAGCAGAACCGGATGGTTAGCCAGCGCATACCACAGGCGTTCGAACCACGGCAGATGGCCCACGTAGTACACATCCCCCACGCGCAGGCTATTGACGCCGGACTCACGGATCACCGACACGGAACCAAACATCGCGGCACGTTTACCGCTGTCGTTCATGGCCGTATTGAGCAGTTCATAGCCGCGCGGGCTGTCAGCGAGGAGAGCCACCACGCTGCGCTGTTCGTTGTAAGGCGACTGGAAGCCCACCACCGCGGCCATCGCCCCCTGAGACGTTACCGTCGTCTGCGCGCTGGCCTGACGATCGTTCACATCCGGCATAATGCTCGGGAACTCGGTCTGTCGCAGCGGCGTATTAACCCAGGACTGGGCCGCTTTCACCAGCAGATCGATACGTTTGTCATCCTTCAGCTTATCCGGGATGGTCCCGATCACCATGATGTCAGCATCTTTGTTCTGAATCTGGCTGCCATCGTCCGTCAACGTGACGTTAATGGCCGGTAATCCTGTTTGTCCTCCAACGGTCGCCATGGTGTCGAGCAGGGTCGTAACCTGACCTTCGTTTGGCGCTTTTGGCATTACCACAATGGACTCAGAGAGATCGGCCATACGGCTGAACGGGAAGCCCGCGTTAGCAAAGGCGCGCAGGTCCGGCATCGCCAGGAAGTGATAGTACTTCGAGAAGTCGATGGTCGACTCATCGCCAATCACCACGTGGTTCTGCACCGGCTGGAAGGTGATGCAGTTTTCCGCCGAGCCGCCAGGCATTGGGTTCATGTACTGGAAATCAAAGCGCAGCTGGTTTATCGCACCCAGCTTCAGTGCCGGAATAGAGACATCCGTTTTACCGTCCAGCAGCCCCTGCAGCACCGGCAGGCGAAGCATCAGGCGGTTCGTATCCTGCGTGCTTTGCAGGCTGAAGGATTGCAGGAACTGGTTGTTCAGGCTGATATCCATGCGCGAGCTGTCTTTGGTGGCTGGCGCGGTATAGCGGTAGTTCAGATTGATATCAATGCCGTTGGTACGCAGCAGGTACAGATCCGGCGGCAGATTCAGCGACAGGCTAATCGGCGCTGGCTCAAGCCCCGTCGCCTGCAGCTGTTCTTCATAGGTTTTCAGCTCGCCAAAGGTGACCGCACGGTCGGTACGTACCCAGTTTGGCGCATCATAAGGTTTCCGCGCCAGCAGCGGTTTGACCTCATCTATCACGACGCTGTTGCCGCGGAAAAGGACGTTGCCCTGGGCAATGGCTTTTGCTGCCTGAACCAGATCTTTATCATCACGACCAAAGACCACCAGCAGCTTCACGTACGGGTTTTCCGGGTGGCTTATCATCTCAACGGTCGGCGCGTTGACGTCCGGATGATCGCGCAGGAAGGCCGGACGTTTCGCATTGGTGGCAAACACAATGGCATTTCTGTCCGGCAGTTTGTCATACATCGCCGGGAAGCTCTGGCCGCGCCAGCCCGCTCGTGAACCAAACCAGGAGGCCACAATGGTCGCCGCCAGCTGCTCGGTCACGTCCGGGGACGAGGCAAATACCATCGGCAGCGTGAGCGGGCGGTTATCACGCGGATCGAAGAACGGAACCGGGAAGGCTGAGAGATCGTTTTTCAGCGCCAGCGACTGGTAGGTCATCTGCAGCGAGGAGTTACGCCCGACGTCCATCCATAGCGTGTTGCTGGCCGGGTTTTCGCAGACATCGCGGTAGTGGCCGACAAACTCCAGGCGAATACGGTTAAAGTCGGTGATGAACAGCGGGTTGATCGGCACCTGCGCCTGCGTTTTCTTGCCGAGCTGCTCTTTCGTGACCGGCAGAACGTCCATCAGCTCGTCATTCAGATAGACTTTCAGCTGAGACTGGGTCGGCAGCAGCGACGGCGACGGCGTGTATTCGAGATTCAGCACCGCATTAGAGACGACCTCGTCGCTGCGCATGCCAAATTCAATGCCGCCGTTAGGGTTGATGCCGCGCAGCACCATGCTGCCCGGAGGCGGCGCAATTTGCGCGAAGGTCAGCTTCACGTCACGCGACGGCGCATTGTCCGCAACGACGGGCGCATTCGCCCCCCGGACGCCCGGCATCACCTGCCCGATGACCTGACCGTCTACCGGCAGGGTGTTCCCCTCCGTTGGCTGGTTCGGCATGATGTTTTCAGTTTGACCCGGTGCCGCGGTGACAACCGGATCGGTTGCTTGCGCGACGACAGGTACGGTTGGCGCAGGCGTTGCCGCTGCGTTACCCGGGGCTGCGTTAGCCATTGTTGCGGGGATCGCATTCATCCCCATTGCCACTGCACATAACCAGGAAAGTTTTGTTTTCATCGCGTTATCATCATTGTTGAGCCATAACCGGGTCCGCCTGCTTCGCCTCATCCCGCTCAGGACGACGAGGAATGAACGACACGACCCAGGAAACCAGCGAAGTAAGTGACCGGAAAATTAATTTCACCGACGACGGGGCAAATTCTGCAAGGTGACGATAGCCACGGAACCCCAGCTTCAGAATATCCAGCAGGCTTTCCAGAGGCTTATCCTCCGGGAAGCTGTCCTGCCAGAGAGCCCACGTATCCGCGCGGGCAAACGTACACTGCACAAAATCGATATGTTGCTTTTTGGTCAACGGCATCAGCTGCAGGCCGACTTCATTGCCCACCACGCGAACGACCTGCGTCGGGAAGACATACTCCTGCTGGCCGCGCTTAAGCAGCAGGTTAACTTTTTGCCCTTCCAGCACCTTTGCCTGGCCGTTGATTTTGATCCCCAGACCGCCGTCAGAGAAGTCGTGCACGGTACAGGAGAAGAGATGGCCATCTTCACGGGCGATCGCCGCTGGCATGCAGATTTCCACGCGATGCGCGCGACGAACCTGTTTGCTCTCCACCGACACCGCCACCGCGCCGCCGAGGATAATCAGGTTGTAGAAGACCCACGCCATACTGACGAAGACGGTCAGGATTTCGTTTTCCGGACCGTAGAAGTAGCGCCAGATACCCGCAATGACGCCCACGATATTCAGCAGCACCAGGAAGATATACGGCCGGGAGATCACCCAGTCGACGTACTCCTCCTCCACCAGCCCGCCCTTCGCGGTGACGTTGAATTTCCCTTTGTGCGGGTTAATCAGCGCCACCATCGTCGGCGGCGCGATGTACCAGGCCAGCACCGTTTCGTAGATTTCACTCCAGAAGGAGTGGCGGTATTTCCCCTGAATCTTCGAGTTCGTCAGGCTCGCGTGGATCATGTGCGGCAGAACAAACAGCGCAATCATCAGCGCGGGGGCGTAGATGATATAAGCGTGAAGGAGCAGGAACGCCAGCGGCGCGGTCAGGAAGATCAGCCGCGGAATGCCGGACAAGAAGTGGAACATGGCGTTGACGTAGCAAAGACGCTGCGCCAGCTTGAGTCCTTTCCCGATCAGGGGGTTATCGAGACGGAAAATCTGCACCATGCCGCGCGCCCAGCGAATACGCTGGCCAATGTGCGCCGACAGTGACTCGGTTGCCAGACCGGCCGCCTGCGGAATGCGCATATAGGCTGAGGTATAGCCACGACGGTGCAGGCGCAGCGAGGTGTGCGCATCTTCGGTGACCGTCTCGACGGCGATACCGCCAATTTCATCCAGCGGCTTACGGCGGATAACGGCGCATGAGCCGCAGAAGAAGGTGGCGTCCCACATGTCGTTTCCGTCCTGTACCAGGCCATAGAACAGCGTGCCTTCGTTCGGAGTTTTGCGGAAGCGGCCAAGGTTACGTTCAAACGGGTCCGGCGAGAAGAAGTGGTGCGGCGTCTGCATCATCGCCAGCTCTTTCTCCTTCAGGAACCAGCCCATGGTCATCTGCAGGAACGAGCGCGTCGGCACGTGGTCGCAGTCAAAAATCGAAACAAACTCCCCGGTGGCATACTTCAACGCGTTGTTGATGTTCCCCGCCTTAGCGTGTTCGTGCGTCGGACGGGCGATGTATTCGACGCCGACCTCCTCCGCGAACTGGCGGAACGCCGGACGGTTGCCGTCATCCAGGATCCAGACCTTGAGCTTGTCTTTCGGCCAGTCGATGCCCAGCGCGGCATAGATGGTGTTCTTCACCACGCTCAGGTCTTCGTTGTAGGTCGGCACAAAGAGATCGACGGTTGGCCACTGGGTGGTGTCCTTTGGCAACGGAACCGGCTGGCGGTTGAGCGGCCAAATCACCTGGAAATAGCCCAGCACCAGCACAATCCAGGCATAGGTTTCAGCAAACAGCAGCACCAGGCCGCACACCAGACTCACCGGGTCGTCCCAGTTCAGCGTCGAGGTATAACGCCACCAGATGTAGCGGCAGGAGACGGTCAGCGACAACACGATCAGCATCAGCGCCGAGAAGCGACCCGGAATTCGGCGCACCAGCAGCGCCACGCCCCACAGCAGGATCAGGAAAGTGAACTGCGCCAGAGGGTTGAAAGGCTGCGTAATACAGACCAGCGCCAGAATGAGCGAGAACACGACGATTACGCCGAGGATAAAACGCCGCAAGCCCGGGTGAAGATGCCCGAGCTCTTTATGGTTATCCAGATGGCTGGTCTTATCGCTTACGCTGTCGGGCAGTCTGTCCAGCCACTGATGGTAGCGTTCACGTAACTGCTGCACGCGGGAGAAGCTGCGCCAGTGCGGCGTTTTTGTCTCCGCGCGGGATGAGGTCGCCACCAGCCAGATGGCCTGAATGAGATAGCGCGCCGGATCCAGTGGACGCGGCCGGTCAGGATTAATGTGCGGATATAGCTCGCTGTGCCGGGCACGTATGCGCTGCCAGCGCGGGTGTTCAAGCGGTATAAACATCCAGGCCAGAATCATCCAGAAACAGCCGAGCGCGGCGCTAAATGCCGACGCACCGTGACGGCGAAAATGCCGGTAATGTTCGCTCAAACGCGAACTGACCGGTGGGATGAGTAACCAGCTGGCGAGACGACTCATACAGCACTCCCTGCATGCTCCGCCCTGTTGGCGAAGTTCAGCAGACACCAGTTAGCCAGCGTCAGGATCTCTTCTGCCGCCAGTGAATCGCTGCGGTATTCACCGAGCGGTTGCTTAGACGCAAGGCATTCCGCCATTCCCTCATCACGATGGATGACAATCGGAAGCAGGCGGCGCTGGCTTTGCAGCCAGACCTGATAGAGATCGTCCTGGATCTGGCTGCCAATGCGCAAATCGTTAATCAGGATATGGCCATTTTGAGGCAGTCCCTGCTGGTGCAGGCGGATATGGCAGTTCGCATCGACGTTAACGATCGAGAGGACATGATCGCACTGGGCGATAAGCTGTCGTGTCAGCGTGCCGGCACCGTGCGGCAGATCCAGCAAGATCCACTTGTAGTGCCCCTTTTCCCTCAGGCTCTGCAGCGCCAGCGTGAATTGTGAAAACAGGCGCTGGTACGCGGCTTCATTCTCGCGTTCCGTGGTGGTCAGTTGACCAAACGGCAGCAGGTCAAGAAGGGAGGTATAGCGCATACCTGCATCCTGCCAGTCTTTATCGTCAAGCAGCGCGCGGGCCCAGCCCTCTTCGCGAGTAAAGTCGACGTTAAACGACATACGCAGCAAATTATCGGCGCAGGCGTCAATAACCAGCACCGATTCACCTAAAAGCTGTAATGACCACGCCAGCGCCGCGGTAACAGATGTGGTACCCACACCCCCACGGACACCCTGTAATCCGAGTATGGCCATCAATGGCTCCCTTATTGTTGATGGGCGAATTCAGCTAATAACGGCCAGCGTTTAATAGCCGCAGCCAACTGTTCCCGCTGGGAAATATCGGTGTAATCTATTTCAGGTAAAGAAAAGGCCTGCGTCAGCGCCAGAAAATCGTTTTGGAATGTGTAACCCAGGGTCGAGTCGACTGGGGTTCCGGGTTCGTTATTATCCATTCTTTTTCCATCCCTTTGCGTAAAATCGCCAGTTCAGAAGTAGCGAGGCATCCTGCCCTATGAAATTTCATTTACATGCTAAATCTGATGTTCTTTAATTTCAATGTTAGGTTTATTTCTACGCTTTCGCTAGTAAACTGAGATACAGATAAATTAGACGAAAAGAGGGACACCGTGGACTCCATATTTTCTATTGGCATCCAGTCATTATGGGACGAATTGAGCCACATGCCAGTCGGAGGAGTCTGGTGGATTAATACGGACCGTAATGAAGATGCTATCAGTCTGGTAAACCAGACAATTGCTGCCCAGGATAAGGATTCCCGCGTGGCTGTCATTAGCATGGGCGAAGATCCGAAGAAAATTATCACGCTGGAAAACGATCGCGGCCCTCAGACGGTGCGATTATTTTCCATGACATCGGAAGCCGATAGTCTATACTTTTTGTCCCGCGACGTTCAGTGCACTATTGATCCGGATCACTATTTAGTGATTCTTAAATGTGCAAATAACGTCCTGCAAAATATCCCTGCTGAAAAACTGCTGCCCTGGCTGGAAAAAATCAATAAATGGGCAAAATTTCAAAATTGCACGCTACTGATAGTCAATCCCGGCAGTAATAATGACAAGTTGTTCTCACTTTTAATGGGTGAATATCGTTCTCTGTTCGGTCTGGCAAGCGTTCGTGACCAGGTGGGCAGCTATCTCTACGATATTGCATTCTGGTGTAATGAAAAAGGCGTGAGCGCCAGACAACAACTTACGCTGAAACATATCGAGGGTAAGTGGCACCTGGCACAGCAGGAAGAGACCGTGGTGCAACCGCGCAGTGATGAAAAACGTATCCTGAGCCATATCGCGGTTTTAGAGGGGGCACCGGCCCTGTCGGAAAACTGGTCGCTGTTTGAATCTAACGAAGACCTTTTCCACGAAGCCCGCACAACCCAGGCGGCGACCCTTATTTTCTCATTGATGCAGAATAACCAGATTGAGACGCTGGCAAGGCAAATCCACACCCTGCGCCGCCAGCGCGGAAGCGCGTTAAAAATCATCGTGCGCGAAAACAATACCAGCCTGCGCGCCACCGATGAGCGCCTGCTTCTTGGCTGCGGGGCAAATATGGTTATTCCGTGGAATGCGCCGCTGTCACGCTGCCTGACGCTGATCGAAAGTGTTCAGGGCCAGCAGTTTAGCCGCCATGTACCGGAAGACATTTCCACGCTGCTCTCTATGACGCAGCCGATGAAGCTGCGTGGATATCAAAAATGGGATACCTTCTGCGACGCCGTCGGCAATATGATGAGCAATACGCTTCTTCCTGCAGACGGAAAAGGGGTTATGGTTGCCCTGCGTCCTGTACCGGGTATCCGCGTTGAACAGGCGCTCACCTTGTGTCGCCCCAACCGTACGGGAGATATCATGACCATTGGCGACAATCGCCTGGTACTGTTTTTGTCCTTCTGCCGGGTCAACGATCTCGATACGGCGCTAAACCATATCTTCCCCCTGCCTACCGGGGATATTTTCTCGAACCGTATGATTTGGTTCGAAGATAATACGATCAGCGCGGAGCTGGTACAGATGCGTGCGCTCCAGCCTGAACAATGGGCTAAACCGCTCGCAATTAAGAGCGATGCGAAACCGATCCTCAATGCCAGACATGATGGCCATATCTGGCGCCGGGTTCCGGAGCCCCTTCGCTTATTAACGGACAACGCGGAGAACGCACCATCATGAATATCAGCGATATCATCCAACTGGTTATATTCTGTGCGCTGATTTTTTTCCCGCTTGGCTACTATGCACGCCATTCCATACGTCGTATCCGTGATACGGCCAGAGTGCTGTTTATAAAACCTCGCTATGTAAAACCAGCCGGAACACTGACACGGGCATCACACGTCAAGGCAGACCGAAAACATGACTAATTCTACCTATACCGCTTCGTCACCCTCGCCGCTCTGGCAATACTGGCGCGGCCTTTCCGGCTGGAACTTCTACTTTCTGGTGAAGTTTGGTCTGCTGTGGGCAGGCTATCTGAATTTCCATCCCCTTCTTAACCTGGTGTTTATGGCCTTCCTGCTGATGCCCCTGCCGAATATCAGGCTGCATCGCTTGCGTCACTGGATAGCCATCCCTGTCGGCTTTGCGCTGTTCTGGCATGATACCTGGTTACCGGGGCCGGACAGCATTATGAGCCAGGGGTCGCAGGTGGCAGGCTTTAGCGCCAGCTATGTCCTCGATCTGACCGAGCGGTTTATTAACTGGCAGATGATTGGCGCGGTATTTGTGCTGCTGGTTGCCTGGCTGTTCCTGTCACAGTGGATCCGCATCACGGTCTTCGTCGTCGCGATTATGATCTGGCTGAACGTGCTGACGCTGGCTGGTCCGGGCTTTTCGCTGTGGCCTGCTGGTCAACCGACCACCACGGTGACCACCACAGGGGGAAGCGCAGCAGCAACCGTTACCACGGCTGGCGATACGCCTGTAGTGGGCGATATCCCAACCCAGACCGCACCGCCGACCTCCACAAACCTGAACGCCTGGCTCTCCAGCTTCTACACTGCGGAAGACAAGCGACAGACCAAATTCCCGGACGCGCTGCCGGCGGATGCTCAGCCGTTTGAATTGCTGGTGATCAACATCTGCTCTCTCTCATGGGCCGACGTGGATGCAGCCGGTTTGATGTCCCATCCGCTGTGGTCGCATTTCGACATTCAGTTTAAAGATTTTAACTCTGCCACCTCGTACAGCGGCCCGGCAGCAATCCGCCTGCTGCGTGCAAGCTGCGGTCAGGCATCGCATAAGAATCTGTATCAGCCTGCCGGCAATCAGTGTTATCTGTTTGATAACCTCGCCAAACTGGGCTTTACGCAGCATCTGATGCTGGGACATAACGGCCAGTTCGGTAACTTCCTGAAAGAGGTGCGTGAACAGGGTGGTATGCAGGCGCCGTTGATGGATCAAACTGGTCTTCCCGTTACTCTGCTGGGCTTCGACGGCTCGCCGGTTTATGACGATACCGCCGTGCTGCAGCGCTGGCTTCAGACCATCGAGAAAGACAGTAATCCGCGCAGTGCGACCTTCTTTAATACCCTGCCGCTCCACGACGGTAACCATTTCCCGGGCGTGAGCAAAACGGCAGATTATAAAGTGCGTGCGCAGAAGTTCTTCGACGAGCTGGACGCGTTCTTCACGGAGCTGGAAAAATCAGGCCGTAAAGTGATGGTGGTTGTGGTACCTGAGCACGGCGGCGCGCTGAAAGGCGACAGAATGCAGGTGTCGGGTCTGCGTGATATCCCAAGCCCGTCCATCACCAACGTGCCTGCTGGCATTAAATTCTTTGGTATGAAAGCACCCCATCAGGGCGCACCGATTGAAATCACCCAGCCGACCAGCTATCTGGCGATCTCTGAACTGGTTGCCCGTGCCGTTGACGGGAAGCTGTTTGTGGAAGATAGCGTGAACTGGGATCAGCTCACCAGCAACCTGCCGCAAACGGCAGAAGTCTCTGAGAACGCCAACGCGGTCGTCATTCAGTATCAGAACAAACCGTACGTTCGCCTGAACGGCGGGGATTGGGTACCGTATCCGCAGTAACTGATTTACCCCTAACCCTCTCCCCATTAGGGAGAGGGGATAGTCAGTGCGTTGTTATTGCGCCGAAATCCGCACCAGCATTTTCAGACTTGCCGAATAGTAGTCGTCTTTAGAGGTAATTTCGGGTTCTCCGGAAGACTGTCCCATCGTTAAATCGCGTACAGCCAACAGCCCGCCTTCCATCATGTAGGGCGCATATTCGTTGGTCATGACGTTAACCCAGGCGGGCGTTTGTTCCCGGGGGAATTGCCCAAACCAGGTTTTCCACGGCGCCAGCAGCGGGCTTTGCTTATCAGACCAGGCAAGATACAGCGGAATACGAATCGCGTCATAGCTCATCCGCGGCGGCCAGCTTTTGGCAGGTTCCAGCTTGCCATCTGATGCCAGCGAGACCCAGTCAGCGGGCAGATCCGCTTTACCCGAGCCCATTTTTCCCAGCAGGCGCTTCCCGTCCTTGATCAATTCACGCCAGACCGGTAAATGGCTGCGCCCGGCGAAGGCCTGCCAGGCCGGAAACACGAAGTAGGAAGGGTTAAGGATCGCTTCACCGTCAAGCTTAAATCCCTGGACGCCGGGCAGCATCACGCGGTAACCCGCATAGCGGATGACGCTATGGGCAACCAGCGCTTTTGTAATGGCATCCGATGCGGCACCGTAGCGTTTTTCGTGCCAGCGGGCATCGGCTTTAAGCAGCGCCCAGGCAATCAGCACATCGCCATCGGCGGCATTGTTTTTGTCAGCGACCGGGTTGGACTCTGCGGGGTTATAGCGCCAGTAAAACAGACCGTTCTCTTTGTTCTTCAGCTCACGGTTTGTCCATTGCCAGAGCTTATCGAACGTGGCCTTATCGTCGTTGGCCACTGCCATCAGCATGGCAAATCCCTGACCTTCCGTATGCGACACGCCGCCATTGCCGGTATCGACAATGCGGCCTTCCGGTTTGAAAAAGCGTGCCTTATAACTCTCCCAGGCCTGACCCGCCTGAGAGAGGGGTGAGAACAACACGCTCATCATGACGGCCAGCGTCGCGCAGACGGTTTTTCGCATCATTCACTCCATCCGATTATTCGGCACTCCGCAGGGAAATCTCACCGCCCATCCAGGGTTTGATCACGCCATCCTGCTCCAGGAGCAGCGCGCCCTGAGCGTCAATACCGCGGGAAGTGCCGTAGATCTCTTTATCACCAATCAGCAATTTCACCGGGCGGTTGATAAAGTTATCCAGCTTTTCCCAACGCGACAGGAACGGTGCCAGCCCTTCCTGCTCAAAAAGCGTGAGCGAGCTGCGCAGCTCTTTAATCATACGTACGGCAAGGGTGTTACGATCGATGACGATCCCCGCCTCCTGGAGGTTAGTCCAGGCCTGATTAACCACATCATTCTGGACATTGCGCATCACCATATTGAGGCCCGCGCCAATGACGATTTGCGCCGCATCGCCCGTTTTGCCCGTCAGTTCGACCAGAATGCCGGCAAGTTTACGATCGTTGAGGTACAGATCGTTAGGCCATTTAACACGCACTTGATCCGCCCCCAGATCGTGAAGCACCTCCGCCATAACGATACCGATGACCAGACTCAGGCCAATGGCTGCGGCCGGGCCCTGATCGAGTCGCCAGTACATAGACAGATAGAGGTTGGCACCAAAGGGGGAAAACCACTTGCGGCCACGACGGCCGCGACCGGCCTGCTGATACTCAGCAACGCAGGCATCGCCGGATTTCAGCTCAGGCAGACGATCCAGCAGATACTGGTTCGTCGAATCAATCACCGGCAGCACCGCCACATTACCGTGTCCAATCTGGCTGCGGATCGTGTCTTCATTCAATAATTGTATCGGCTCCGGCAGGCTGTACCCTTTTCCGGGAACCGTGAACACATCAACCCCCCAGTCGCGAAGCGTCTGGATATGTTTATTAATGGCGGCGCGGCTCATGCCAAGCTGTTCACCCAGCTGCTCGCCGGAATGGAATTCACCATCCGCCAGGATACCAATCAGGGTTAACGGGATCGTATTGTCCTTCATGCGATAGTCTCCACGGCGTTGACTTCACCTGTGCGACCAATGAAGCGGACTTCTGGCTCCAGCCAGACGTTAAATTTTTCGCCCACACGCTGGCGAACATAATGAGCCAGCTGTACCACATCGTCGCTGGTTGCATCGCGCTGGTTAATCAGCACCAGAGCCTGCTGTCGGTGAACGGCTGCCCCGCCGACTGAAGTGCCTTTTAGCTGGCATTGATCGATAAGCCATCCTGCTGCCAGCTTCACGCTGCCATCCGCCTGAGGGTAATGTGGCGCGGTTGGCCACTCCTCCAGAAAACGTCGGGCATTTTCGCCGCCGATCACCGGGTTTTTGAAGAAGCTTCCTGCATTTCCGTTAACTTTGGGATCGGGAAGTTTGGTCATTCGCATATGGCAAACCGAGTCAAAAACGTCGCGTGCGGTAACGGTAGCCGGATCGAGACGCGTTAAATCCCCGTAGGTCAATACGGGCTGCCAGTTCTTCGACAGACGCAGGCCCACGGCGACAATCACGTAGCGATCCTGATATTCATGCTTGAAGATACTGTCACGATAGCCAAAACGGCACTGTTCTGCCGTTAAACGCTTGGCCGTTCCGGTCGCCAATTCGATGCAGTCGACATAGTCACAGACGTGCTTCAGTTCGATGCCGTAGGCGCCGATGTTCTGAATGGGTGACGAGCCGGCGCAGCCTGGAATAAGCGCAAGGTTTTCCAGACCCGGAATCTCTTTTTCGAGGGTAAATTGCACCAGGTGATGCCAGTTTTCTCCGGCACCCACGTGCAGATGCCAGCTATCGGCACGCTCTTCCACATCAATTCCCATGATGCGGTTAATAATCACCGTTCCCGCAAAATCGTCGAGAAACAGGACATTACTTCCTTCGCCCAAAATCAGTACGGGTTCGTTATTTTCTGTTGCGCTTTGCCATGCATCCAGCAGCTGCTGTGCAGTATCGGCACGTACAATTTGATTAGCATTGCGTTGAATGCCAAAGGTATTCCAGGGCTTAAGGGAGTGGTTCATAGACGCTATCCTGATGCAAAAACGCAGGTAGTTTACCGTATAAGCAGGGCGTTGGGGGATCTGTTTGTGCAGCGCAGAAACGCAAAAAGGCCATCCTTCCGGATGGCCTCTTCACTTATTTGATGCCTGGCAGTTCCCTACTCTCACATGGGGAGACCCCACACTACCATCGGCGCTACGGCGTTTCACTTCTGAGTTCGGCATGGGGTCAGGTGGGACCACCGCGCTAAAGCCGCCAGGCAAATTCTGTTAATCTGTATCAGGCTGAAAATCGTGTCTGTCTCTTCGCCAAAACATCTTCGGCGTTGTAAGGTTAAGCCTCACGGTTCATTAGTATCGGTTAGCTCAACGCATCGCTGCGCTTACACACCCGACCTATCAACGTCGTCGTCTTCAACGTTCCTTCAGGAGACTTAAAGTCTCAGGGAGAACTCATCTCGGGGCAAGTTTCGTGCTTAGATGCTTTCAGCACTTATCTTTTCCGCATTTAGCTACCGGGCAGTGCCATTGGCATGACAACCCGAACACCAGTGATGCGTCCACTCCGGTCCTCTCGTACTAGGAGCAGCCCCCTCAATTCTCCAGCGCCCACGGCAGATAGGGACCGAACTGTCTCACGACGTTCTAAACCCAGCTCGCGTACCACTTTAAATGGCGAACAGCCATACCCTTGGGACCTACTTCAGCCCCAGGATGTGATGAGCCGACATCGAGGTGCCAAACACCGCCGTCGATATGAACTCTTGGGCGGTATCAGCCTGTTATCCCCGGAGTACCTTTTATCCGTTGAGCGATGGCCCTTCCATTCAGAACCACCGGATCACTATGACCTGCTTTCGCACCTGCTCGAGCCGTCACTCTCGCAGTCAAGCTAGCTTATGCCATTGCACTAACCTCCTGATGTCCGACCAGGATTAGCTAACCTTCGTGCTCCTCCGTTACTCTTTGGGAGGAGACCGCCCCAGTCAAACTACCCACCAGACACTGTCCGCAACCCGGATTACGGGTCTACGTTAGAACACCAGCCATTAAAGGGTGGTATTTCAAGGACGGCTCCATGCAGACTGGCGTCCACACTTCAAAGCCTCCCACCTATCCTACACATCAAGGACCAGTGTTCAGTGTCAAGCTATAGTAAAGGTTCACGGGGTCTTTCCGTCTTGCCGCGGGTACACTGCATCTTCACAGCGAGTTCAATTTCACTGAGTCTCGGGTGGAGACAGCCTGGCCATCATTACGCCATTCGTGCAGGTCGGAACTTACCCGACAAGGAATTTCGCTACCTTAGGACCGTTATAGTTACGGCCGCCGTTTACCGGGGCTTCGATCAAGAGCTTCGCGTTACCGCTAACCCCATCAATTAACCTTCCGGCACCGGGCAGGCGTCACACCGTATACGTCCACTTTCGTGTTTGCACAGTGCTGTGTTTTTAATAAACAGTTGCAGCCAGCTGGTATCTTCGACTGATTTCAGCTCCACCCGCAGGGGCTTCACCTACATATCAGCGTGCCTTCTCCCGAAGTTACGGCACCATTTTGCCTAGTTCCTTCACCCGAGTTCTCTCAAGCGCCTTGGTATTCTCTACCTGACCACCTGTGTCGGTTTGGGGTACGATTTGATGTTACCTGATGCTTAGAGGCTTTTCCTGGAAGCAGGGCATTTGTTACTTCAGCACCGTAGTGCCTCGTCATCACACCTCAGCGTTAATAAACGACCGGATTTACCTGGTCGTTCCGCCTACATGCTTAAACCGGGACAACCGTCGCCCGGCTAACATAGCCTTCTCCGTCCCCCCTTCGCAGTAACACCAAGTACAGGAATATTAACCTGTTTCCCATCGACTACGCCTTTCGGCCTCGCCTTAGGGGTCGACTCACCCTGCCCCGATTAACGTTGGACAGGAACCCTTGGTCTTCCGGCGAGCGGGCTTTTCACCCGCTTTATCGTTACTTATGTCAGCATTCGCACTTCTGATACCTCCAGCATGCCTCACAGCACACCTTCAACGGCTTACAGAACGCTCCCCTACCCAACAACACATAGTGTCGCTGCCGCAGCTTCGGTGCATGGTTTAGCCCCGTTACATCTTCCGCGCAGGCCGACTCGACCAGTGAGCTATTACGCTTTCTTTAAATGATGGCTGCTTCTAAGCCAACATCCTGGCTGTCTGTGCCTTCCCACATCGTTTCCCACTTAACCATGACTTTGGGACCTTAGCTGGCGGTCTGGGTTGTTTCCCTCTTCACGACGGACGTTAGCACCCGCCGTGTGTCTCCCGTGATAACATTCTTCGGTATTCGTAGTTTGCATCGGGTTGGTAAGCCGGGATGGCCCCCTAGCCGAAACAGTGCTCTACCCCCGAAGATGAGTTCACGAGGCGCTACCTAAATAGCTTTCGGGGAGAACCAGCTATCTCCCGGTTTGATTGGCCTTTCACCCCCAGCCACAAGTCATCCGCTAATTTTTCAACATTAGTCGGTTCGGTCCTCCAGTTAGTGTTACCCAACCTTCAACCTGCCCATGGCTAGATCACCGGGTTTCGGGTCTATACCCTGCAACTTAACGCCCAGTTAAGACTCGGTTTCCCTTCGGCTCCCCTATACGGTTAACCTTGCTACAGAATATAAGTCGCTGACCCATTATACAAAAGGTACGCAGTCACACCACGAAGGTGCTCCCACTGCTTGTACGTACACGGTTTCAGGTTCTATTTCACTCCCCTCGCCGGGGTTCTTTTCGCCTTTCCCTCACGGTACTGGTTCACTATCGGTCAGTCAGGAGTATTTAGCCTTGGAGGATGGTCCCCCCATATTCAGACAGGATACCACGTGTCCCGCCCTACTCTTCGAGTTCACAACCTGTGCATTTTCGTGTACGGGACTGTCACCCTGTACCGTGCGACTTTCCAGACGCTTCCACTAACACACAAGCTGATTCAGACTCTGGGCTGCTCCCCGTTCGCTCGCCGCTACTGGGGGAATCTCGGTTGATTTCTTTTCCTCGGGGTACTTAGATGTTTCAGTTCCCCCGGTTCGCCTCGTTAACCTATGTATTCAGTTAACGATAGTGTGACGAATCACACTGGGTTTCCCCATTCGGACATCGCCGGGTCAAAGGTTCATATCACCTCGCCGGCGCTTTTCGCAGATTAGCACGTCCTTCATCGCCTCTGACTGCCAGGGCATCCACCGTGTACGCTTAGTCGCTTAACCTCACAACCCGAAGATGTTTCACTTCTGATTGCGAAAATTTGAGAGACTCGAACACACCTTAAAGATGTGTCGTTTCAATTTTCAGCTTGATCCAGATTTTTAAAGAGCAAAACTTCGCAGTGCACCTTTTCAGGTTCACTCTGAAGTTTTCTTGGGTTCGCAGTAAAAGATGGTGGAGCTATGCGGGATCGAACCGCAGACCTCCTGCGTGCAAAGCAGGCGCTCTCCCAGCTGAGCTATAGCCCCATCGTTTGCAATCTCTGTACCGCTCATCCTTTAAAAGGAGTTTGGTAGGCCTGAGTGGACTTGAACCACCGACCTCACCCTTATCAGGGGTGCGCTCTAACCACCTGAGCTACAAGCCTGCAGAGATTTTTACTGCTGTTTTTCATCAGACAATCTGTGTGAGCACTGCAAAGGCAGGTTCTTTAAGGTAAGGAGGTGATCCAACCGCAGGTTCCCCTACGGTTACCTTGTTACGACTTCACCCCAGTCATGAATCACAAAGTGGTAAGCGCCCTCCCGAAGGTTAAGCTACCTACTTCTTTTGCAACCCACTCCCATGGTGTGACGGGCGGTGTGTACAAGGCCCGGGAACGTATTCACCGTAGCATTCTGATCTACGATTACTAGCGATTCCGACTTCATGGAGTCGAGTTGCAGACTCCAATCCGGACTACGACGCACTTTATGAGGTCCGCTTGCTCTCGCGAGGTCGCTTCTCTTTGTATGCGCCATTGTAGCACGTGTGTAGCCCTACTCGTAAGGGCCATGATGACTTGACGTCATCCCCACCTTCCTCCAGTTTATCACTGGCAGTCTCCTTTGAGTTCCCGGCCGGACCGCTGGCAACAAAGGATAAGGGTTGCGCTCGTTGCGGGACTTAACCCAACATTTCACAACACGAGCTGACGACAGCCATGCAGCACCTGTCTCAGAGTTCCCGAAGGCACCAATCCATCTCTGGAAAGTTCTCTGGATGTCAAGAGTAGGTAAGGTTCTTCGCGTTGCATCGAATTAAACCACATGCTCCACCGCTTGTGCGGGCCCCCGTCAATTCATTTGAGTTTTAACCTTGCGGCCGTACTCCCCAGGCGGTCGACTTAACGCGTTAGCTCCGGAAGCCACGCCTCAAGGGCACAACCTCCAAGTCGACATCGTTTACGGCGTGGACTACCAGGGTATCTAATCCTGTTTGCTCCCCACGCTTTCGCACCTGAGCGTCAGTCTTTGTCCAGGGGGCCGCCTTCGCCACCGGTATTCCTCCAGATCTCTACGCATTTCACCGCTACACCTGGAATTCTACCCCCCTCTACAAGACTCTAGCCTGCCAGTTTCGAATGCAGTTCCCAGGTTGAGCCCGGGGATTTCACATCCGACTTGACAGACCGCCTGCGTGCGCTTTACGCCCAGTAATTCCGATTAACGCTTGCACCCTCCGTATTACCGCGGCTGCTGGCACGGAGTTAGCCGGTGCTTCTTCTGCGGGTAACGTCAATCGCTGAGGTTATTAACCTCAACGCCTTCCTCCCCGCTGAAAGTACTTTACAACCCGAAGGCCTTCTTCATACACGCGGCATGGCTGCATCAGGCTTGCGCCCATTGTGCAATATTCCCCACTGCTGCCTCCCGTAGGAGTCTGGACCGTGTCTCAGTTCCAGTGTGGCTGGTCATCCTCTCAGACCAGCTAGGGATCGTCGCCTAGGTGAGCCGTTACCCCACCTACTAGCTAATCCCATCTGGGCACATCTGATGGCAAGAGGCCCGAAGGTCCCCCTCTTTGGTCTTGCGACGTTATGCGGTATTAGCTACCGTTTCCAGTAGTTATCCCCCTCCATCAGGCAGTTTCCCAGACATTACTCACCCGTCCGCCGCTCGCCGGCAAAGTAGCAAGCTACTTTCCGCTGCCGCTCGACTTGCATGTGTTAGGCCTGCCGCCAGCGTTCAATCTGAGCCATGATCAAACTCTTCAATTTAAGTTTGATGCTCGTGAATTAAACTTCGTAATGAATTACGTATGTTCACTCAGAGACTTGGTATTCATTTATTGTCCGAGGACATTAAGAATCCATGTCACTTTGAGTGCCCACACAGATTGTCTGATAAATTGTTAAAGAGCAGTGCCGCTTCGTTTTCGCTGCGGCGCGGGGTGTGCATATTACGCTTTCCCGCTTCAGAGTCAAGCGTTTATTTTCGCTATTCTCTGCTGACCCGGCGGCGTGTGTGCCGTTGTTCCGTGTCAGTGGAGGCGCATTATAGGGAGTTATTCTGAAGTGACAAGCACAAAATACAAAAAACTTTTCGTTCGCTCACTTTTCAAACTTAACGCTTATTTAAGTCGCGAATCGCCCGTTAAATGTGCGATTTCCCGCGCAAAACTGGCTACCTGCGACCAGTCGGTATAAACCACTTCTTTACGCGTATCGGTTTCTCCCCCCGTCATCTTCATAATTAGACGGATCATAAAGCGGTCATACCAGCGGTAGCGAGGGTAGCGCAGCGCGCCGGCAAAAACGGCGCACAGGTCTGGCTGCCACGGCGAGCTGAGTAAAAACTTGCGCGTGTAGCTGTTGGTCTGTGGCGTGCGCTTCTCCGCTTTACGCGCAACCAGATTGACCGAGTAAAACGCGCCTGGCATTTTGTTGAGTACTGCCGCGTGCTTTTTCACAAAGCGATCCAGCGCCGGATGGAAATGCCCGTAACGAATAGATGCACCAATCACCACGCGGTCGTATTCCTGCCAGGCAATCTGTTCCGCACGGTTCAGGTTCACCACATCCGAGTAAATACCCAACTCTTTTAATTCCGATGCAAGGTATGCGGCAATCTCACGCGTTTGTCCGTCTCGCGTAGAAAAAAGAATCAGTGTTTTCATCAACGGCTCCTTACTCGCGCCAGAATGTAGGGGTGAACAGCACCAGCAGCGTAAAGACCTCAAGACGACCAAACAGCATATTGGCGATGAGGATCCATTTCGCGACCGGGTTCATACTGGCAAAGTTATCCGCCACCACGCCCAGGCCAGGCCCGAGGTTATTCAATGTTGCGACGACGGACGCAAAGGCGGAGAAATCATCCACTCCCGTCGCGATAATCGCCAGCATACTGACGATAAAGACCAGCGCATACGCCGAGAAGAATCCCCACACCGCTTCGAGGATACGTTCCGGCAGCGCGCGGTTCCCCAGCTTAATGCTGTAGACCGCATTGGGGTGGACCAGACGCTTCAGCTCACGGTTGCCCTGCTTGAACAGCAGCAGAATACGGATCACCTTCAGACCACCGCCCGTCGACCCCGCACAGCCGCCGATAAACGCGGAACAGAGCAGAAGCACCGGCAGGAACAGCGGCCAACGGGCGATGCTGTCCGTGGTAAACCCGGCGGTCGTCGCCATCGACACCACCTGGAAGAAGGCCTGGTTTAGCGTGGTCAACGCGGAGTTATAGACATCATGGAACCACAGCACCAGCGTACAAATGATCACCAGCGTCAACTGGACCCCAATGAACATGCGGAACTCAGGGTCACGCCAGTACACCTTCAGGCTGCGCCCGCTCAGTAAAGAGAAGTGCAGGCCGTAGTTACAGCCGGAGATCAGCAGGAAAATGGCAATGATAGTGTTAATCGTTGGGCTGTCGAAATAGCCCACGCTGGCATCGTGGGTGGAGAACCCGCCGATGGCAATCGTCGCAAAACTGTGTCCGATAGCATCAAACGCAGGCATCCCGGCAAACCATAGCGCCAGCGCACAGGCTACCGTCAGCAAGACATAAATCAGCCACAGGGTTTTCGCCGTCTCGGCAATACGCGGCCGCATCTTGTTATCTTTCAGCGGTCCTGGCATTTCGGCGCGATAGAGCTGCATCCCCCCGACGCCCAGAATCGGCAGGATGGCCACCGCCAGGACGATGATCCCCATACCGCCAAACCACTGCAGCATCTGGCGATAAAAGAGAATCGCGTGCGGCAGCGAATCCAGCCCCACCAGCGTCGTGGCCCCGGTCGTCGTTAAGCCGGAGAAGGATTCAAAAAAGGCATCCGTGATGCTCAGGTTAGGCTGTTCAGAGAAGATAAAGGGCAGCGAACCGACGCTCCCCAGCACCGTCCAGAACAGGACCACAATCAGAAAGCCTTCGCGAGATTTCAGCTCACCTTTCTGACGACGGTTCGGCCACCACAGCAGGGAGCCGATCGCCAGCGCGACAAAGAAGGTCTGGGTAAATGCCCGCCCCGCCCCGTCCCGGTAGATAAGCGCCACCAGTCCAGGGATAATCATCGTCCCGGAAAAGAGTATGACCAGCAGTCCAACGATTCGGGTTATGGCACGAAAATGCATCTCTGCCGCTTCCTTTGGTATTCAAAAGTGAGGTGGGGATTATTCTTCAATCGGCAGCAATTGCAACGAACCACGACTAAAATCAGCCAGTTTTGCTGAAAAAGCAGCCAGTTCCGCCTGAGGAAGCGCCACGCGTAATTGCACCATCGCCTGATATTCACTGTGTGCGATGACACCGTTAAACTGCCTCAGCAGCGCTTCAATACCCGAGAGCTGGGCGTAATCGCATAACAAAGTATATTCGGTGAGAGGCGTTTTGCGGGTGGTCTTCAGGATATTCAGTGCCTGCTGAACGCCGCCGCCATATGCTTTTACCAGCCCACCCGTACCTAACAGGATGCCGCCGTAGTAGCGCACCACCACGGCGGTAATTTCACCCACGCCGCTACCCATCAGCTGCGAGAGCATGGGTTTACCGGCCGTGCCCGCCGGTTCACCGTCATCGGAAAACCCCAGCTGCTGCGAATCGTCCGGCGGCCCTGCTACCCACGCCACGCAGTGGTGACGGGCGTCAGGATGCTCAGCCCGGACGGACTCGACAAACGCTTTTGCCGCCTCTACGCCGTCGGTATGCGCCAGCAGGGTAATAAAGCGGCTTTTCTTGATTTCCTCAACAAAGGTGACCGGTTCAGCCGGTATCAGCCAGCTTTCCATCAGGCCAGCTTCAGGTCTCGCGTCATATTCTCGATACCGTTTTCGTGAATCACCACGTTATCTTCGATACGAATGCCGCCAAACGGCTTCAGCGCGTCAATTTTTGCCCAGTTGAAGTGCTTGCTGAACTGGCCTTCACGCCACGGCGCCAGCAGGGATTCGATAAAGTAGATCCCCGGTTCAATCGTCAACACCATGCGCGGCTCCAGAATACGGGTGCAGCGCAGGTAAGGATATTTAGACGGTGCCGCCAGGTGCGTACCGGTATCATCCTGCATAAAGCCCGCAACGTCGTGCACCTGCAGGCCCAGCGGGTGGCCGATACCGTGCGGCATAAATGGCCCGGTCAGATCGTTCTCGACCATCGCCTCTTCGCTCATGTCTTTCACAATCTGATGCTTACGCAGCAGTTTAGCAATGCGCTGATGGAACTGGATGTGGTAGTCCACATAGCTGGTTCCCGCCTTCATGGTGCCAATCAGCGCCAGCTGTTCATCGTTCACGTCTTTGATTAGCTGTGCAAAATCGGTATCCGCATTTGCCGCCCAGGTACGGGTCAGATCGGCCGCGTAGCCGTTGTACTCTGCCCCTGCGTCCAGCAGGAAGCTGCGCATTTCTGAAGGAACCTGGTGATCCAGTTTGGTGTAGTGCAGGACGGACGCGTGCTCGTTGAGCGCGACAATGTTGCTGTACGGCACGTCGGTATCGCGATGACCGGTGGCGGTCAGGTACGCCTGGTTGATATCGAACTCGCTCATGCCGGACTGGAAGGCTTCATGCGCCGCACGGTGACCGTTTACCGCGGTCTTTTGCGCTTCACGCATGCAGTAAAGTTCGTAGTCGGTTTTATACGCGCGGTAATAGTGGAGGTAATCCAGCACCCCTTTCGGGTTGAGCTTGTCTGCCGCAATATCCAGGCTTAATGCACGCTCCGGAACAGGGCCAATATAAGCGATGTTGCCACGCGCGGCAGGCAGCTGGCCGCCAATGCCGTCCGCTTTTGGCAGCGCAATGACCTCAATTTCCTCCGTCCAGAAAGAGGTCGGCAGCGGCTCAACGTTGTGCCAGTAATCGACCGGCAGGTAGAACCACAGTTTCGGCTTGTTCACACCATCCACCAGCAGCCAGCAGTTGGGAACCTGCGTCACTGGTACCCAGGCCTTAAACTGTGGGTTCACCTTAAACGGATAAGCGTGGTCATCCAGAAAGGTATTCATCAGCTCGCCGGAGTGGATCAGCAGCGCATCCAGCTTAAAGCGGGCCAGTACATCGCGGGTACGTTCCTGTAGGGTAACGATATGATTTTTATAAAGCGAAGCCAGTGAGTCCATCATTATTCCTTTCGTTTTTTGACCTCAAGTCATCGCATCTTAGCACACCTCACTCCGCCTGCGTGATTTCCACCGACCGTGATCAATGCAGCAATTTCTTAATGAGTAATTTGCATTTTATTAACATAAATCCCACACTCCGACTCATCTGGTATGACCAGATCCACTTGCTGGATTCAGGAGACTGACATGCTCTACAAAGGCGACACCCTGTACCTCAACTGGCTGGAAGATGGCATTGCCGAACTCGTGTTCGATGCCCCCGGCTCAGTCAATAAGCTCGATACCGCGACGGTGGCCAGTCTTGGCCAGGCGCTGGATGTTCTGGAAAAACAAACTGAATTAAAAGGGCTGCTGCTGCGCTCGAACAAAGCGGCCTTTATCGTCGGTGCCGATATCACCGAATTCCTTTCGCTCTTCCTGGTGCCGGAAGAACAGCTGAGCCAGTGGCTGCACTTTGCCAATAGCGTCTTTAATCGTCTGGAAGATCTGCCTGTCCCGACCATTTCCGCCGTTAACGGCTACGCGCTGGGCGGCGGCTGTGAGTGCGTGCTGGCGACCGACTACCGCCTGGCGACGCCGGATCTGCGCATCGGCCTGCCGGAAACCAAGCTGGGCATTATGCCGGGCTTTGGCGGCTCCGTCCGTATGCCGCGCATGCTGGGCGCCGACAGCGCGCTGGAGATCATTGCCGCGGGTAAAGACGTCGGCGCAGAACAGGCGCAAAAAATTGGCCTGGTCGACGGCGTGGTGAAACCTGAGAAGCTTGTTGAAGGCGCACTCGCCATTCTGCGTCAGGCAATTAACGGCGAGCTCGACTGGAAGGCCAAACGCCAGCCGAAGCTGGAGCCGTTAAAGCTCAGCAAGATTGAAGCCACCATGAGCTTCACCATCGCCAAAGGCATGGTGATGCAGACGGCGGGTAAACACTACCCGGCGCCGATCGCGGCGGTGAAAACCATTGAAGCGGCTGCCCGTTTCGGGCGCGATGAAGCGCTGAAGCTCGAAAATCAGAGCTTTGTCCCGCTGGCGCACACCAATGAAGCGCGCGCGCTGGTCGGTATCTTCCTCAACGATCAGTTCGTAAAAGGGAAAGCCAAACAGCTGACCAAAAACGTTGAGACGCCAAAACATGCGGCGGTACTCGGCGCGGGCATTATGGGTGGCGGCATCGCCTACCAGTCTGCCTGGAAAGGCGTGCCGGTAGTGATGAAAGACATCAACGAGAAATCCCTGACGCTGGGCATGACCGAAGCGGCCAAGCTGCTGAATAAACAGCTGGAACGCGGCAAAATTGACGGACTGAAGCTCGCAGGCGTGATCTCCACCATTCAGCCCGTGCTGGAATACAGCGGTTTCGATCGTGTCGACGTGGTGGTCGAAGCCGTTGTCGAGAACCCGAAAGTGAAAAAAGCGGTGCTGGCGGAAACGGAAGACAAGGTTCGCCCGGGTACCGTTCTGGCCTCTAACACCTCCACCATTCCAATCAGCGAACTGGCGAGCGTGCTGAAGCGTCCGGAAAACTTCTGCGGTATGCACTTCTTCAACCCGGTACACCGTATGCCGCTGGTCGAAGTGATCCGCGGGGAAAAAACCTCTGACGACACCATCGCTAAAGTGGTGGCATGGGCCAGCAAGATGGGCAAAACGCCGATCGTCGTTAACGACTGCCCGGGCTTCTTCGTCAACCGCGTGCTGTTCCCTTACTTCGCCGGTTTTAGCCAGCTGCTGCGCGACGGCGCGGACTTCCGCAAAATCGACAAAGTGATGGAAAAACAGTTCGGCTGGCCGATGGGCCCGGCGTATCTGCTGGACGTTGTGGGCATTGATACCGCCCACCACGCCCAGGCGGTGATGGCGGCAGGTTTCCCGCAGCGCATGCAGAAAGACTATCGCGACGCCATTGACGCGCTGTTCGACGCTAACCGCTTCGGTCAGAAAAACGGCCTGGGTTTCTGGCGCTATAAAGAAGACAGCAAAGGCAAACCGAAGAAAGAAGAAGATCCGGCGGTGGATGGCCTGCTGGCCGACGTCAGTCAGCCAAAACGCGACTTCACCGACGATGAAATCATCGCCCGGATGATGATCCCGATGATTAACGAAGTGGTGCGTTGCCTCGAAGAAGGCATTATCGCCAGCCCGGCGGAAGCCGACATGGCGCTGGTGTATGGCCTCGGCTTCCCTCCGTTCCACGGCGGCGCGTTCCGCTGGCTGGACACGCTCGGCAGCGCCCGCTATCTCGATATGGCCCAGCAGTATCAGCACCTCGGCCCGCTGTATGAGGTGCCGGAAGGGCTGCGTAACAAAGCGCGCCATAACGAACCCTACTATCCCGCAGTTGAGCCAGCCCGTCCGGTTGGCGAGCTGAAAACGGCTTAAGGAGTCACAATGGAAAAGGTTGTCATTGTTGATGCGATTCGCACCCCGATGGGCCGTTCAAAAGGCGGCGCGTTCCGTAACGTGCGTGCGGAAGACCTCTCCGCGCACCTGATGCGTAGCCTGCTGGCGCGTAACCCGGCGCTGGATCCGGCTGCGCTGGACGATATCTACTGGGGCTGCGTGCAGCAGACCCTGGAGCAGGGCTTCAACATCGCCCGCAACGCGTCGCTGCTGGCGGAGATCCCGCATTCGGTTCCGGCCGTCACCGTCAACCGCCTGTGCGGTTCGTCAATGCAGGCGCTGCACGACGCGGCCCGCATGATCATGACCGGCGATGCGCAGGCTTGCCTGGTGGGCGGCGTCGAGCACATGGGTCACGTCCCGATGAGTCACGGGGTCGATTTCCACCCGGGGATGAGCCGCAACGTGGCGAAAGCTGCGGGGATGATGGGTCTGACCGCCGAGATGCTCTCCCGCCTGCACGGCATCAGCCGCGAAATGCAGGATGCCTTTGCCGCGCGCTCTCACGCTCGCGCCTGGGCCGCCACGCAGTCCGGTGCCTTTAAGAACGAGATCATCCCGACCGGCGGCCACGATGCAGACGGCGTTCTGAAGCAGTTCAGCTACGATGAAGTCATTCGCCCGGAAACCACCGTCGAAGCGCTTTCCACCCTGCGTCCGGCGTTTGACCCCGTCACCGGTACGGTCACGGCAGGGACCTCGTCGGCGCTGTCCGACGGCGCCGCCGCGATGCTGGTGATGAGCGAAAGTCGCGCCCGCGAGCTGGGGTTAACGCCTCGTGCTCGGGTACGTTCGATGGCGGTCGTGGGCTGCGATCCGTCGATCATGGGCTACGGCCCGGTTCCGGCTTCAAAGCTGGCGCTGAAAAAAGCGGGCTTAACCGCCAGCGACATCGATCTGTTTGAGATGAACGAAGCGTTCGCCGCGCAGATCCTGCCGTGCATTAAAGATCTGGGGCTGATGGAGCAGATCGACGAGAAGATTAACCTCAACGGCGGCGCGATCGCCCTCGGACACCCGCTGGGCTGTTCCGGGGCGCGTATCAGCACGACGCTGATCAACCTGATGGAACGCAAAGATGCCCAGTTTGGTCTGGCAACGATGTGTATCGGTCTGGGTCAGGGTATCGCGACGGTGTTTGAGAGAGTGTAAGGCTATAACGTAGGCCCGATAAGCATCGCGCCATCGGGCTTTTGCCGGGAGGCGCTGCGCTTTCCCGGCCTACGAGAGGTACCTCGCCGCCAGTCGTGTCACTGGCGAAGAGAGACAGTTTAGTTGCCGTTCTTCCCGCCTGTCAGGGGCGGGTTTTTTATTTAAATGAAGGCAAACGCATCGCCAAACAGGCGGTCTTCACGCGCATCACGTTCGTTACAGAACAGATCGCGGGCGATTTTCGCCATCTCGAAACGCCCTGCAATATAGATGTCATGTCCTGCCAGCGTACCGTGATCCTGCAGCACTGCCGTCAGTACCGTACCGCTACGCCCGCGCCAGCCCTCTTCCGGCTGCTCAACCACCGGCTCAATGCGCAGGTTAGGATGGGTGACGCTCAGCGCTTCGAGTTCGGACAGGTCATACAGGTGTTTCTCTTCACGGCCACCCCAGTAGATGGTGATATCACGGTCGGGATTACGCGCCAGGGCGGTCAGCAGAATGGAGCGCACGTAGGAGAAACCTGTACCACCGGCAATCAGGATCAGCGGACGGTCTTCATCATCGCGCAGCCACGCATCACCGTGCGGAATATCCACCACGATCTCGCGCTCTTTCAGAATGCGGTCCATGACGGCCATCGCATACAGGTTAAGCTCTGACGCACCAATATGAAGCTCAATAAATTCCTGCTCCGCTGGCGTTGAGGCCATAGAGAAAGGACGCTTATCACGCTCATCCATCACGACCATCAGATACTGACCCGCGCGGAAAGAGAATGGCGCTTCTGGCACTAAACGGACGCGATATACGGTGTCGGTGATGGCATCTACCGAGGTCACTTTACAGCTTAAGGTTGTCATTCGCTCTCTCTGTCGGGAAGTCTATAGGGCTTAACGGTCAGCTCAGGGTTTACCGTTATTCATTATGGCCAGTTCGTCCCAGATCGCATCAATGCGCGCGGTCACAGCAGGATCTTTTTTGATCGGGCGACCCCATTCACGATCGGTTTCGCCAGGCCATTTATTTGTGGCATCCAGTCCCATTTTTGAGCCAAGGCCGGAAACCGGCGAGGCAAAATCCAGGTAATCTATCGGCGTGTTTTCGACTAACACCGTATCGCGCGCCGGGTCCATTCGCGTGGTAATAGTCCAGATTACGTCATTCCAGTCGCGGGCGTTAACGTCATCATCGCAGACAATAACAAATTTGGTATACATAAACTGGCGCAGGAAAGACCACACGCCCATCATCACGCGTTTCGCGTGACCAGGATACTGCTTCTTCATCGTGACCACTGCCAGGCGATACGAGCATCCTTCAGGCGGCAGATAAAAATCAACAATTTCCGGGAACTGCTTTTGCAGGATCGGCACAAACACTTCATTCAGCGCCACGCCCAGTACTGCCGGTTCATCCGGTGGACGCCCGGTATACGTGGAGTGATAAATCGCATCTTCACGCTGCGTAATGTGCGTCACGGTAAACACCGGGAAGTTATCCACTTCGTTGTAATAGCCGGTGTGGTCGCCGTAAGGGCCTTCTGGCGCCAGTTCACCCTGCTCAATGTAACCTTCCAGCACAATTTCTGCACTGGCCGGGACTTCAAGATCGTTAGAGATACACTTCACGACTTCCGTTTTCGTTCCGCGAAGCAGGCCTGCAAAGGCATATTCCGAGAGCGTATCCGGTACGGGCGTGACGGCCCCGAGAATGGTGGCCGGATCGGCGCCCAGCGCGACAGACACCGGGAAGCGTTCACCCGGACGCGCTGCACACCACTCCTGAAAATCCAGCGCGCCGCCGCGATGCGACAGCCAGCGCATGATGAGCTTATTCTTGCCAATCAACTGCTGGCGGTAAATACCAAGATTCTGGCGCTCTTTGTGCGGACCGCGCGTGACGGTCAGTCCCCAGGTGATCAGCGGCGCGGCATCTTCCGGCCAGCACTGCATGATAGGGATTTTAGTCAAATCAACCGCATCGCCTTCCAGCACCTTCTGCTGGCAGGGCGCGCCGCGCAGGCGTTTGGTGGGCATGTTTAGCACCTGCTTAAACTGCGGCAGCTTGTCGAACAGATCGCGGAAGCCTTTCGGCGGCTCCGGCTCTTTCAGGAAGGCCAGCAGCTTACCGACTTCACGCAGGGCCGTGACGTCTTCCTGCCCCATCCCCAGTGCGACGCGACGCGGTGTACCAAACAGGTTGCACAGCACCGGCATGGCGTACCCTTTCGGATTTTCAAACAGTAATGCGGGGCCACCGGCACGCAGGGTGCGGTCAGCAATTTCTGTCATCTCCAGATAAGGATCGACAGGAAGTGTTATACGTTTGAGTTCACCCTGCTTTTCCAGCAGCGTCAGGAAGTCGCGGAGATCGTGGTATTTCATGCAGTTAATCATGGCCTCTCTGTAAGCGCTTCATTATACGGCGTAAGACTGCTTGATGCTGTAATTTTGTTAAATTAGCGTGAAGTTATGCGTTCTGTCCCATTTTCGCCCATTATAATCAACTTAGCGATCCCGCCAGGGTTTTGATATGCTTGCGCCCCGAACTAAGGGAAAGAGTGATTATGCAGGCCTGGTATTTACTGTATTGCAAACGCGGGCAACTTCAGCGCGCGCAGGAACATCTTGAACGTCAGTCAGTCAATTGCCTGACGCCCGTGATCACGCTTGAAAAAATGCAGCGCGGGAAGCGCACAACCGTTAGCGAGCCGTTGTTCCCGAACTACCTGTTCGTGGAGTTCGATCCGGAGGTGATCCACACCACCACCATCAGCGCCACGCGCGGCGTCAGCCATTTTGTTCGCTTCGGCGCCCACCCCGCGACGGTTCCCCCATCGGTCATCCACCAGCTGTCGATTTATCAGCAGCCCGAAGACCTTACCGACCCGGAAACGCCCTACACGGGCGATAGCGTCGTGATTACCGAAGGGGCTTTCGAAGGCCTGCAGGCGATTTTTGCCGAGCCGGACGGGGAAGCGCGCTCTATGCTGTTGCTTAATCTGCTGAACAAGCAGGTGCTGCAGAGCGTTAAAAACACCGACTTCCGCAAACTTTAAACGTTTATCCCAAACAGATTACGCACGTTGTCATCCGTCTGTGCGGAAAGCCAGTGCGGCTCTTCTCCGCGCCACATCGCGACGCGCTCAACTATGTGCCCCAGATAAGCGGGCTCATTGCGTCGCGATGCCGGTTTGGGTTGCATATCGCGCGGGAGCAGATAAGGCGCATCCGTTTCAAGGAGCAACCGGTCAGCCGGGATCGCCGGTAGCAGCTCCCGAAGCTCAAGCCCGCGGCGCTCGTCGCAAACCCAGCCGGTAATCCCCAGATAAATCCCGCGCTCCAGGCACTCCAGCGCCTCCTGCCGTGAGCCGGTGAAGCAGTGCAGCACCGCGCCGGGCAGTTTCTCGACCCACGGATCCAGAAGCGCCAGGAAACGCTCATGCGCGTCGCGGCAGTGCATAAATACGGGCATTTCAAGCTCTGCCGCCACCGTAAGCTGAGCAGTGAACGCCTTTTCCTGCTCTTCAGGCGTGGAGAAGTTACGGTTAAAATCGAGGCCGCATTCGCCAATCGCCACCACTTCCGGTGTCTTCGCCAGCCTGCGCAGGATTTCCCCGCTTTCCGGGGTCCACTGGCTGCTGTCGTGAGGATGCACGCCAGCGGTAGACCAACAGCGTTCGTAGCGTTGCGCCAGCTGCTGTGCCTGCTCGCTCTCATGCAGGTTGGTGCCCGTCAGCAGCAGCCCTTTCACCCCAGCGGCAAACGCGCGCGCAACCACCTCATCACGATCTTTCGCAAACTGCGAGCTGGTCAGGTTGAGTCCGATATCAAACATGCGAATCCCCATGTAACAACCGCCCTGACGGGCGGCTGGTTTTACTCTTCAGTGGTCTTGTCGGACGTAGCGTCTTCGTCATCCGATCGACGCCCTTTACCCACGTAGAACCGTGAGAAGAAGACGCCAACCTCAAACAGGCAGTACATCGGTATGGCCAGCAGCGTCTGAGAGAACACATCAGGCGGTGTCAGCAGCATGCCGACCACAAATGCGCCGACCAGGATATACGGACGCTTCTTACGCAGGTCATCCGGCGTGGTGACCCCTACCCAGCAGAGCAGCACGATGGCCACCGGTACCTCAAAGGCCACGCCGAACGCCATAAACAGCGCCATCACGAAGCTGAGGTAGCTGGCGATATCCGTCGACACCTGGACCCCTTCCGGCGCGGTATGCGTCAGGAAGCCGAAGGCCAGCGGGAAGACGACGAAATAGGCAAACGCCATGCCGATATAGAACAGCAGCGAGCTGGACACCAGCAGCGGGATGACCAGCTTGCGTTCGTGCTTATACAGTGCCGGCGCCACAAAGGCCCACACCTGGTACAGAATGACGGGCGCAGAGGCAATCAACGATACCCAAAAGGTCAGCTTGATGGGGGTAAAGAACGGAGAAGCAACGTCGGTTGCAATCATCGTTGCGCCCAGCGGCATCTGCTTGATCAGCGGCGCAGAAACCACCTGGTAGATATCGTTGGCGAAATAGACCAGGCATAGAAAAATAACGAGAACCGCAATAATGCAGTTTAACAGACGCTTACGCAGCTCTATGAGGTGCGTAATCAGCGGTTGAGTATCATCTACAGCCATGTTTACGCTTTATCACTCGACGAGGGGGATGATTCGGAAACGGGCGCGGCGGGCTTTGCCTCGGCAGCGTTAACCACGGGCTTTTCTGGCTGCACCTGTTTTTTCACTTCGGTTTCCTGCGGCGTCTGTTCAGGCGCAGCAGCCTGATGTTCAGCGCTGGCAGGCGTGACGCCCTCACGCTGTTCTTCGCTGCCCTTCACCACCGGGTTATGGATGGTGTTCGCTTCATCGCTCGCTTTTTCAGGATCGTTGATGCTATAGGAGCGCTTCATGGATTCCGCCGCTTCGCGCAGCTCATCCATTGACGCTTTCAGTTCCGGCGTCAGGTTATCCATGCTCGCCTTCTCAACCTTTTTCAGGCTTTCCTGAAATTCCTGCAGCTTAAGCTCCTGGGCCAGTTCATTCTGAACGGTCGATGCCAGCGATCTCAGCGCACGAACCCAGCCCGCAACGGTTTTCACCGCCACCGGCAGACGCTGAGGCCCCAGCACGATCAGGCCAATCACAAAGACCAGCAGGAGCTCACTAAAACCAATGTCGAACACGACTTACACCTGCTCTTTATCGTGGCGTTTAGCGTCTTCCTTTTTGGCTTCTTCTTGCTTGTCGGTGATGGATTTAGCAGTAAAGTCAGCGTCCTGGCTGGTTTTATCCTGCTTGCTCTCATCATCGCTCATCGCTTTCTTGAAGCCTTTGATAGACGCGCCCAGATCGGAACCAATAGAACCGAGCTTTTTGGTGCCAAACAGCAGCACGACGATGACGGCAATGATCAACAATTGCCAGATACTGATACCACCCATACATGTTCCTCAGGGATAGATGATTAATAAGTCAGGTCGCATTATACGTATGCGACCTGTCGATAGCGACGCAAACTCAGCGCGTTTTTCGCCATCCGGCAAGCCAGACAACCACCCCGGCGGCCATCAGCCAGGCGGGCATCATCTGCCACTCCGGGCGGTTGATCAGCAGCAGCGTGCCGCTCAGCAGCAGCGTTGCGCCAATCCCAAAGAGATAGCGTGACTGGCCCTGGCGAACACGGCTGGACTGAAGTTCGCGAGCGATTTTATCCATGCTGTGCTGAAGGTTCTTGCTCTGACGCAAACTGTCATAAACCAGTTCAGGAATTTCAGGCATTTTTTCTATCCAGAACGGGCCTTTCTCTTTCAGCGAGCGCACCAGCGCCGGAATGCCAACCTGATCCTTAATCCAGGATTCCAGGAAGGGTTTCGCGGTCTTCCACAAGTCTAACTGAGGATAGAGCTGTCGGCCTACACCCTCAACGTAAAGTAGTGTTTTCTGAAGTAAAACTAGCTGTGGCTGAACTTCCATATTAAAGCGGCGAGCCGTGTTGAACAGGTTCAACAGCACATGCCCAAAGGAGATTTCCGCCAGCGGTTTTTCAAAAATCGGTTCGCAAACGGTCCGGATCGCAAACTCGAACTCTTCGACGTTGGTATCCGGCGGCACCCAGCCGGAATCGACGTGCAGCTCGGCCACCTTACGGTAGTCGCGGTTGAAGAACGCGATGAAGTTCTCGGCCAGATACCGTTTATCTTCTTTATTCAGCGACCCCACAATCCCGCAGTCGATACCGATATACTTCGGATCCTCAGGGTGCTCGTAGCTCACGAAGATATTGCCCGGGTGCATGTCCGCATGGAAAAAGCTGTCGCGGAACACCTGGGTGAAGAAGACCTGCACGCCACGCTCGGCCAACAGCTTCATGTTCGTTCCCTGCTTCTCCAGGGCCACCACATCCGAAACCGGAATACCGTAGATACGCTCCATCACCATCATGTTCTGGCTGCAGTAGTCAGAATAGACTTCAGGGACATAAAGCATCGGGCTGTTTTCAAAGTTGCGACGCAGCTGAATAGCGTTTGCCGATTCGCGCAGCAGGTTAAGCTCATCAATCAGCGTTTTTTCATATTCCCGCACCACTTCCATCGGGCGCAGTCGGCGGCCATCAGGTAATAAACGCGGAACCCAACGGGCCAGACGGTAAATCAGCTTCATGTCGGCTTTGATGATCGGCAGAATATCCGGGCGGATCACCTTAATTACCACCTCTTTGCCGTTTTCTTTCAGACGCGCAGTGTGCACCTGAGCAATAGAAGCCGACGCCAGCGGTTCTATTTCGAAATCGTCAAACCAGGTTTCAACGGGAAGATTACCCATCGCCTCTTCGATCTGTTTCTTCGCCCTCACCCCGTCAAACGGGGCAACACGGTCCTGCAGCATCGCCAGTTCATCGGCAATGTGCGGCGGAAAGAGATCGCGGCGGGTCGACAGCATCTGCCCGAACTTAATCCATACCGGGCCAAGCTCCTGCAGCGCCAGGCGCAGGCGTTCGCCAAGCGGCTGACCTTTATGGCGGTTAGGCATCCAGAACAGCATCCGCCGCCAGATACGAAGCGGCAGCGTGATACGCATTTTAGGGATAAGCTCGTCGAGCCCGTAGCTCAAAAAGGTACGAATAATGAAGTAGAGGCGCCGAATTTCACCAGGCGTCATTTGCCCTCCAGTTTTTCCAGCCGTTTGGTTAACGCATCAACCGCACGTTCAACAGCAGCGGTTTCTTCCGCAAACCATGCCACTTCCAGCGGTCCGGGGGCCATTCGCCACTCTTCAGTCAGTACTTCCGCCGCATAGCGTTGCTGACGTAGCAGGCTTTTACGCGCAAAGGACGCGCCACCATGAAGAACCTTCCCGATGCCTTCCGCGGCAATGTCGCCGATAAACGGCGCGAGCAGCTCTGCCGGATCAAACTCCGCCAGATCGGTAAGCGCAACGAAGTTCTGCACGACCTGAATGTCGCCTTCCACTTCCAGCTCACCGCTGCGGATAAGTGCCGTTAATTGCTGGCGATCGCGCAGTTTTGGCAGCACGCTCATGTGCGTGATGACCGAGCAGTCGGCGTCACCTTCCCACGCCCCCAGAACGTCAAGCTGGCGTTCGCTGAAGACCAGCACAAGCGGCGTCGAGAACTCTTTTAAAACAATGCGTAATACCTTCCCGTTTAGCCGCTGACGCGCAGCTTTCAGCGCTGGCGCACGATAGAGAAAGGCATTCAGTACGTTTTCGATACCTGCGGAGACTAAGGGTTTAAAGGGCACGGGACACCTCCACTCAGAACTTGTAACCGCGATGCAGCGCGACGACACCCGCCGTCAGGTTGAAATATTCAACGTTCTCGAATTCAGCATCCTGCATCATGGCTTTTAAGGTGTCTTGATCCGGGTGCATACGGATAGATTCCGCCAGATAGCGATAGCTTTCCGCGTCGTTAGCCACCAGCTCACCGATGCGCGGCAGCACGTGGAATGAATAGGCGTCGTAAGCTTTGCTCAGCGGCTCGATAATCGGTTTGGAGAATTCGAGCACCAGCAGGCGTCCACCCGGCTTCAGCACGCGATACATGGAGCGCAGCGCTTTTTCTTTATCGGTCACGTTACGCAGACCGAAGGAGATCGTGATGCAGTCAAAGGTATTATCCGGGAACGGCAGCGCTTCGGCATTTGCCTGCACATATTCCACATTCCCCACCACGCCGATGTTACGCAGCTTTTCGCGGCCCATTTTGAGCATGGAGTCATTAATATCGGTGAGGACAACGCGCCCGGTTTCGCCCACCAGACGAGAGAATTTCGCGGTTAAATCGCCCGTACCACCGGCTAAATCCAGCACCGTTTGTCCACGACGCACGCCGCTACAGTCGATAGTAAAGCGCTTCCACAAGCGATGAATGCCGAACGACATCAGGTCATTCATCACATCGTACTTCGCCGCCACGGAATGAAATACGTGGGCCACCATGTCAGCTTTCTGCGCTTTGGCGACAGTCTGAAAGCCAAAGTGCGTTGTGTCTTGTGAATCGTCAACCATCTCAGAGCCTGCTTATCAGTAAAATGTTCGTGAAGTGTAACAGATTGGGCGCAATTGCCCTACGTTTCAACCACCGCGAAAGAAACGCGCCGGAGTCTCGTCTGGTGATAAATCCACCGCTAACGTGTTGTCTTCACTGTTTGTCTTTTGTTCGTCCGCCCCTTCACGCAGGCGAAACTCGTCGTCCTGGGCGGTAGCCTGTTCAACCAATTCCGGATTAATCTCGCGTTTCACCTCAACCCCCAGGCTGCGGAATGATTCGGCCTGCGCCAGAAGATTGCCACGTCCTGAGGCGAGTTTTTTCATCGCCTGACGGTAGTTATCCTGCGCGCGGTCCAGGCTCTGCCCGACTGAGGACATGTCGTCCACGAAGAGGCGCATTTTGTCGTACAGCTTGCTGGCGCGGTCGGCAATCTGCTGCGCGTTGCGGCTCTGGTGCTCGTAGCGCCACAGGTTCGCAATCGTGCGTAAGGCCACCAGCAGCGTGGTGGGGCTGACCAGCATAATATTATTTTTGAGCGCTTCGGTGATGAGTTCAGGCTGCCTGTCGAGTGCCAGCAAAAACGCGGGCTCTACCGGAATAAACATCAGGACATAGTCCAGCGAGCGCAGCCCCGGTAGCTGCTGATAGTCTTTCCTGCCGAGCAGGCGAATATGATTACGCACCGAGGCAATGTGCTCCTGCAGCGCCGATTCTCGGGTGTAGTCATCCTCCGCATTGAAGTAACGCTCATACGCCACCAGCGTCATTTTGGCGTCAATCACCACATCTTTGCCCTGCGGCAGCCGCACAATCACATCCGGCTGCATTCGCGAGCGGGCATCGTTTTCGATACTCACCTGGGTTTCGTATTCATACCCTTCCCGCAGGCCAGAGGCTTCCAGGACGCGGGTCAGCACCACTTCTCCCCAGTTGCCTTGGGTTTTGTTATCCCCTTTAAGCGCGCGGGTGAGGTTGACCGCCTCCTGCGCCATCTGGGCATTCAGCTGCTGGAGATTGCGGATTTCATGCGCCAGGGTGTGCCGCTCTCGGGCTTCCTGACCAAAGCTGTCCTGTACCTGGCGGCGGAAGCCGTCCAGCTGTTCACGTAGGGGCGTCAGCAGGCTGTTCAGGCTCTGGCGGTTCTGCTCGTCAACGCGGCGGTTGCTGTGCTCAAAAATACGGTTCGCGAGGTTTTCAAACTGTTCGCTGAGGCGCTGCTCGCTGTTGATCATCTGGCGGATTTTATCTTCCGCATGCAGTTGAGTGGATTCCAGCCGGGTGGTCACTTCGCGGAGATCGGCCTCCAGCGAGGTGTTGATATCTCTCAGGTTGCGCAGCTCGTTGTTGAGTAACTCGCACTCCTCTCGCCAGTGATCACTCAGCGCAAGCTGCTGCTTTGCCGCGCTTAATTCGGCGACGATCTCTTCGCGTTCAGCCAGCTGATCGGCCTTCTGCTGTGCATGCTGATAGCTGGAAATGAGCCAGCCTATCGCCACGCCCGCCAGCGCAATCACCGCATAAATCAGGACTGAGATATCCACAATGCCCCCTGCATCAACGTATTACCCGCACAAAATAAGATTGTGCTGTATAAACGTCCAGTTTGAAAGGGTTTTCCTGCGAGGCGCTACGCAAAAAATAAAGGCCGAACGTGTCGGCCTTTGATTTCGAAAGGAGAGGATTAGATCAGGCGACGCGCGGCTTCAACCACGATTTTCACCGCATGACTTTCGGTCTGCTTCATGGTTTCAGCGTTCGGGATCTCCTGCTGAGTACGGTTGACGATAACGCCCGCCACCATACCGGCACGCAGGCCCTGGCTTGCGCACATGGTCAGCAGCGTGGCGGATTCCATTTCGTAGTTCATCACGCCCATGGACTGCCACTCTTCCATAGAGCCTTTGAAGCGGCTTACCACGCGGCCAGAGAAGGTGTCGTAACGCTCCTGACCGGGATAGAAGGTATCGGACGAAGCGGTTACACCCACGTGAGTGGTCGCGCCAACGGATTTCGCGGCTTCAACCAGCGCGGTGGTACATTCAAAGTCTGCTACTGCCGGGAATTCCATCGGCGCAAAGTGCAGGCTTGCGCCATCCAGACGCACGGACGCGGTCGTGACCAGCACGTCGCCCACGTTGATGTGCGGCTGAATAGCACCGGTCGTACCGATGCGCAGGAAAGTACGAATGCCCAGCTGTGCCAGCTCTTCAACAGCAATAGACGTAGACGGGCCACCGATACCGGTAGAACACACGATCACGGCTTTACCATCCAGCTCTGCGCGCCAGGTGGTGAATTCACGATGGGCTGCCAGCTTAACCGGCTTATCCATCAGCGCGGCGATCTTTTCCACACGCTCCGGATCGCCAGGGACGATAGCGAGCGTAGCCCCTTGTAAATCGTTTTTAGTGAGGCCGAGATGAAAAACATCAGACTTAGACATAGGTGACTCCTCTGTGGGTCGGTTAGTCAGAAGAAGTAAAACGGTACTTTACAGAAGCGGAAAGCATAATTTCGTGACACATCTCACCATGAATGAAAATGATTGCATTGAATTTCCATAAAAAGGTGATTTACATCACATTAACAAGTTATATCGTCAGGTGCTGCACAAAAGATAGACCGTTTAAGGCACTGTGAGTTGTTAACCTGGTGACTATATTTACCTTTGCGCTAACTCATTGGTACGGAGAATGCCATGACTGAAAAAACCGGTTTTGCACCTGCTGCGGCGCCGCATGCCTCAACCATCGTCTCAACGTCTGAAGAGGCCATCACGGCGGGTGAGACCTCTATTCCCTCGCAGGGAGAGAATATGCCTGCTTACCACGCACGACCAAAATCGGCAGACGGTCCGCTGCCCATCGTGATCGTGGTTCAGGAAATTTTCGGCGTTCACGAACACATTCGCGACCTCTGCCGCCGGCTGGCGCTGGAAGGCTATCTGGCCGTTGCGCCAGAGCTCTACTTTCGCCAGGGCGATCCGAACGACTACAGCGATATTCCCACCTTGCTCAGCAACCTGGTCAGCAAAGTCCCGGACGCGCAGGTGCTGGCCGATCTCGACCACGTCGCCAGCTGGGCGGCGCGCAACGGGGGCGATCCTCATCGTCTGCTGGTCACCGGTTTCTGCTGGGGCGGACGCATCAGCTGGCTGTATGCCGCGCATAACCCGCAGCTTAAAGCCGCTGTGGCCTGGTACGGTAAACTGGTAGGTGAAAAAACGCTCAATTCACCGAAACATCCCGTGGATATCGCCACGGACTTAAATGCGCCTGTGTTGGGGCTTTATGGCGGTCAGGACACCGGTATTTCGCTGGATTCGGTAGAGACCATGCGCCATGCGCTCCGTGCGGCCAATGCGAAGGCGGAGATCGTGGTGTATCCGGATGCCGGGCACGCGTTTAACGCGGATTATCGTCCGAGCTATCACGCGGAATCAGCCAAAGACGGCTGGCAGAGAATGCTGGCGTGGTTCAGCCAGTACGGCGGTAAAAAAGCGTAAAAAAAAGCCCGGTGGCGTCTACGCCTTACCGGGCCTACGCATCATCAAGCCTGACGCAAGTTTTGCGCCGCCTTCACCATGTTCGCCAGCGCGGCGCGCGTCTCCGGCCAGCCGCGAGTTTTCAGGCCGCAGTCCGGGTTCACCCACAGACGCTCAGCCGGAATGCGCTGGGCCGCTTTTTTCAGCAGCGACTCAATCCACTCCACGCTCGGCACGTTCGGAGAGTGGATGTCGTACACCCCCGGACCGATTTCGTTCGGGTAGTCGAACTCTTCAAACGACTCCAGCAGCTCCATGTCTGAACGCGAGGTCTCGATGGTGATCACGTCAGCGTCCAGCGCGGCAATCGAATCCATGATGTCGTTGAATTCGCAGTAACACATGTGGGTGTGGATCTGGGTGTCGTCCTTCGCCACCGCGGCGTTGATGCGGAATGCCTCCACGCCCCACTTCAGGTAGGCATCCCAGTCGCTGCGGCGCAGCGGCAGACCTTCGCGCAGGGCCGGTTCGTCAATCTGGATGATGCCTATGCCTGCAGCTTCCAGATCTGCCACTTCATCACGCAGCGCCAGCGCGATTTGCTTCGCGATGGTCTCGCGGGTTACGTCCTCACGCGGGAAGGACCAGCAAAGAATGGTCACCGGACCGGTGAGCATGCCTTTTACCGGCTTGTCGGTCAGGGACTGGGCGTACTTCGCCCACTCAACCGTGATCGGCTCCGGACGGCTGACGTCACCGATGACCACCGGCGGCTTGACGCAGCGGGAGCCATAGCTTTGCACCCAGCCGTTCTGGGTAAAGACGAACCCGTCCAGGTGTTCACCGAAGTATTCCACCATGTCGTTACGCTCGGCCTCTCCGTGCACCAGCACGTCCAGCCCCAGCCGCTCCTGCTCGGTAATCGCCTGCTTGATGTGTTCGGCAATCCCGGTGCGGTAGTGATTCGCATCCAGATTCCCCTTTTTGAAGTCCAGACGCAGGCCGCGGATTTCGGTGGTCTGCGGGAAGGAACCGATAGTGGTGGTTGGCCACGCGGGCAGGTTGAAGCGGGCGCGCTGGGCTTCGGCACGGACTTCATACGGGCTCTGGCGCTGGCTGTCCTGAGCGGTGATGGCCGCCAGGCGTTTTTCCACCGCCGGGTTGTGCACGCGAGCCGAGTGGCGGCGCGCCTGGATTGGCACACTCCATTCGCGAATCGCCGCCGTGTCGCCGCTGTTCAGCGCATCGCGCAGCAGCGCCAGCTCTTCACATTTTTGCAGGGCGAAGGCAAACCAGCTTTTTACTTCAGGGTCGAGACGGGTTTCCACGCTCAGATCGATCGGACTGTGCAGCAGCGAGCAGGACGAGGCCACCCACAGCTCGCGTTTGCCAACGATGTCTTTAATTTGTGCGTATTTCTCGGTCAGATCGGCGCGCCAGACGTTACGGCCGTTGACCAGACCGGCGGAGAGCAGCCAGTCTGCTGGCAGGCGCTTGTGCAGTTCTGCGACGTCATCTTTGCCGTGCACCAGGTCAACGTGCAGACCCTGCACCGGCAATCTGGTGATGGTGCTGAGGTTCGGCGTCACACCTTCAAAGTAGGTGGTAAGCAACAGCTTCACCTGCCCGTTGAGTGCATCGTAAGCCGGTTTGAAAGCATCAAGCCAAACCTGCGGCAGCTCAAGCACCAGCGCGGGCTCGTCGATTTGCACCCACTGAATGCCGCGTTTGCCCAGTTCAATCAGCACCTGTTTGTAGACCGGCAGAATGTCCTTCAGCAGGCTCAGACGATCGAACTGCTCGCCTTTGACTTTCCCCAACCACAGATAGGTCACTGGCCCCAACAGTACGGGTTTCACCTGGTGGCCCAGCGCCAGCGCTTCGTCCACTTCATCCAGAAGCTGCGTCCAGGTCAGCCTGAACTGCTGCCCTTTTACGAACTCCGGCACCATATAGTGATAGTTAGTGTTAAACCATTTGGTCATTTCCGCCGCTGCCGCTGGCTCACCCGTTGGCGCACGGCCACGGCCGATGCGGAACAGGGTATCGATATCTACCGATCCATCGTTGTTCTGATGACGAGCCGGCACGTTGCCAAGCAGCAGGCTGGTCGTCAGAACATGGTCGTACCAGGCGAAATCGCCCACCGGCAGCAGGTCAATTCCCGCCTGCTTCTGCTGCGCCCAGTGACGGGCGCGCAGCTCGCGCCCCACTGCCAGCAGTTCTTCACGGGTGGCGTTCCCCGCCCAGTAGCTTTCTTGCGCTTTTTTCAGCTCGCGACGCAGGCCAACGCGAGGGAAACCGAGAGTGTGATTGCGGATTGTCATGGTATGCCCCTTGTGAAATTCGTTATTTAGACGTCCAGATGTTTACACTTCTATAATTGGCAGGTACTGTATATTCCTCAAGCGCAAAATGTTCATGGCGAAGTGAAGGACTTTCATGATCGAGATAAAACACCTGAAAACGCTACAAGCGTTGCGGAACTGCGGATCGCTCGCAGCAGCGGCGGCCACGCTGCACCAGACCCAGTCCGCCCTTTCTCACCAGTTCAGCGATCTGGAACAACGCCTCGGCTTCCGTCTTTTTGTGCGTAAGAGCCAGCCGCTGCGCTTTACGCCACAGGGCGAAATTTTGCTTCAGCTGGCGAATCAGGTTCTGCCGCAGATCGCCAGCGCGCTGCAGGCGTGTAACGAACCGCAGCAGACCACGCTGCGTATCGCCATTGAATGCCACAGCTGTATTCAGTGGCTGACCCCCGCGCTTGAGAACTTCCGCCAGAAGTGGCCGCAGGTGGAAATGGACTTTAAATCCGGCGTGACGTTCGACCCGCAGCCCTCGCTGCAGCAGGGCGAGCTGGATCTGGTGATGACGTCCGATATTCTGCCGCGCAGCGGCCTGCACTATTCGCCGATGTTTGATTATGAGGTGCGCCTGGTGCTGGCACCGGACCATCCGCTGGCGACCAAAACGCGCATCACGCCGGAAGACCTGGCAACGGAAACGCTGCTGATTTACCCGGTGCAGCGCAGTCGTCTGGATATCTGGCGCCACTTCCTGCAGCCCGCTGGCATTAGCCCGCAGCTGAAAAGCGTGGATAACACCTTGCTGTTGATTCAGATGGTGGCGGCCAGCATGGGTATCGCGGCGCTGCCGCACTGGGTGGTGGAGAGTTTTGAACGCCAGGGCCTGGTGGTCACCAAAACCCTGGGTGAAGGACTGTGGAGCCGGCTGTACGCCGCCGTGCGCGATGGCGAGCAGCGTCAGCCGATTACGGAGGCGTTTATTCGCTCAGCGCGGAACCACGCGTGCGACCATCTTCCGTTTGTGCGGAGCGCGGAGCGACCCAGCGTCGATGGACCCACAGCGAAGCCAGGATCACCGCTCCCCCAATAAGGAAGCTCGGCCAGTGCGGCTGTTGCTGCCAGATGGCAAGGTTGACCAGCAGCCCTGCAGGAACATGTACGTTGTTCATGATCCCGAGCGTACCGGCGTCGACCTGCGTCGCGCCGTAGTTCCACATGAAGTACCCCAACCCGGAAGCCACGACGCCCAGCCAGACCAGAACACCCCACTGTACGGTGGTGGTCGGCAGCTTTTGCGGGTTACCCAGCATAAACCACGCCGCCACCGCGACGATCGCGGCCCCCATGTAGAACCACGCAAACGCGTTATGCTGCGGCATCGGACGGGTTTCCATCAGGCGTTTGTAGCCCACCATGCCGATGGCGAAGCTGATGTTGGCGAGCTGGACGAACATCAGCCCGGTCCAGAAGTGATCGCTCACTTTGTCGTAGCGAATAATTGCCGCGCCAATCACCGCCAGCGCCGCACTCAGCAGATATCCCCAGCGCAGGCGGCGCTTGCTGAGCAAATCGTAGATCAGCGTGATATAGAGCGGTGTTAGCACGGTGAACAGCAGGAATTCCGAGACGGACAGGTAGACGTAAGCCCGGAAGCTGAACAGGTACATGATGCCGAGCTGCATCGCCCCCACCAGCATATACAGCACAATCGTTTTCAGCGACTGCCCGCGCGTGCGCAGAAACGGCAGGAACACCAGCGCCGCCAGCCCCACGCGCATCAGCACCGAGAAGTAGCTGTCGACCGAACCGGCAAGATATTCGCCAATCAGGCTAAAGGAGAAGGCCCACAGGATAGTGGTGATAATGAGTAGCGCCACAATGCTTGTCTCTCAGAAAGAAGGACAGGCATTGTAGCGAACTCTTTAGTTGACAACTGAGCAATAAACAACCGAATGAAGATTATTCAAGGAACAGCTTGCGCAGGTATTTCGGTACCGCGTTGTCAGCGTTAGAACCAATCACCTCCAGCTCCGGGTGCAGATCTTTCAGACGCTGATGCGCGTTCTGCATGATGCAGCCCTTACCCGCCATCGACAGCATTTCAGCATCGTTCATGCCGTCACCAAAGGCGATACAGTCTTTCAGCTCGAAGCCCAGACGTTTCGCGACCGCTTCCAGCGCGTGCCCTTTGGAGACGCCTCCCGCCATCACTTCCAGACAGGTCAGGGTTGAGAAGCTGACGTTGACGCGATCGCCCCAGCGGGCGTTGATCGCCTGTTCCAGCGGCAGCAGCTCTTCGTGGCTGTCGCAGGTGAAGAACACCTTGCTGATCCCCTCCGGCTCAAGCAGGCCTGGCTCGTACAGGGAGTAGTTGAATACGGCTTCCTTGAAGAAACGCATCTCATCCGGGCGGTGGCGGTTCATGAACCAGTCGTCGTCGCGGTAAACGTTCGTAACGATAGCCGGGTTGTTGTGCACCACGCCGAACAGATCGGCGGCAATATCGCGATCCAGGTTGTGGGTAAAGATCAGGTTGCCGTCGGTATCGTGCACACGCGCACCGTTGGAGGTGATCATGTACGATTTGATCTCAAGATTATCGCGGATCTGCCCCACGTCGACGTGGTGGCGGCCGGTGGCAAATACGAAGTTCACGCCACGGGCGGTCAGAAGCTTCAGGGTCTCTTTCGCGTAAGGCGACAGCGTGTGGTCAGGGGAAAGCAGCGTGCCATCTAAATCAGATGCAACAACCTGGTACATAGGGATTTCAACCTCTGGTGGAAAACAAAAATCAATTATGCCTGTTGAAAAATTCAACAATGGCGTTGAGCGCGACTGAGCGCATAGCGTCCTTTTCAAAAAGGATCTCATGGTACGCGCCGTTAATGACCAGCGGTTTTCCCCCTTCACAAGGGTGACCGGCGGCAGCGCGCAGTTCACAATAGCGGTCATGCATGCGGTTATCCACCACACGCTCTTCTTCCGCCTGAATCAGGAGTGTTGGCGTGTCGTCGTTGTCGACACCAGCCAGCACCTGCTCACCGGCAAGGATGCCTTCCCGTACCCAGTGATATGTCGGGCCACCCACGCGCAGGCGGGGCTCATCGGCATAAAAACGCAGGTTACGACGATAGCGCTGGCGACTGTGCGTCAGCACGTTCATCGCAAACGGCAGCGCCCGCCAGCGTCCCGTCCCGATGGCATAGCCTTCCCGAATGCGCTGATGGCCCTCAGCCCAGTCGAGAATATGGCGTACCATCCAGTCAGGAAAGCGCATGACGATGCCATACATCGGCGCGGTGAGCGCAATGGCGTCGCACTGGTGAGCGTGGCGCTGTAAAAACAGCGTTGAAATCGCACCGCCCATTGAGTGCGCCAGAATATAGCGCTTCCGCCAGGGGCCTGGCTCGACCTCCTGCTGCCAGAACGCGGCGAGATCGTCGACGTAATCGCTGAAGTTATCCACGTGGCCGCGATGGGTATCCGATAACAGGCGCCCTGACAGCCCCTGCCCGCGGTGATCGATAATCAGCACATCGAAGCCCAGATGGAACAGGTCATAGGCCAGTTCGGCGTATTTGATGTAGCTCTCAATACGTCCGGGGCAGACCACAATGACCCGGTCATTTTTCTTGTCGTGAAAACGCACAAAGCGTACTGGAATATCGCCGACGCCCGTAAACTCATCTTCCTCACGCTGGCGCCAGAAATCGGTCAGCGGCCCCATGGAGAAAGCAGCAAATGCGTTTTCTCGTGTTTCCCAGTCCTTTTTCTGCTGAAACATTGGGTTTCTACTCACCTAAGCCAAGGAATATCGTTTTTTCGTAACCGGTCACAAAATGACTCAACAATAGCGTATTGTGGCATAAAAACAGACAATTCGGGAGTTTCAAATGACCTTCGAGTGGTGGTTCGCTTACCTGCTGACATCCATCATCCTTAGCCTTTCACCGGGCTCGGGCGCCATTAACACCATGACCACCTCCATCAACCACGGCTATCGCGGCGCGGCGGCGTCCATTGCCGGTTTGCAGACCGGGCTGGGCATTCATATCGTGCTGGTCGGGATTGGTCTGGGCACCCTGTTCTCCCGCTCCGTACTGGCCTTTGAAGTGCTGAAATGGGCCGGGGCGGCCTATCTGATTTGGCTCGGCATCCAGCAGTGGCGCGCGGCAGGCTCCATTAACCTGAATACGCTCGCTCAGACGCAAAACCGCGGTCATCTGTTTAAGCGTGCGGTTTTCGTCAACATGACCAACCCGAAGAGCATCGTTTTCCTCGCCGCGCTGTTCCCGCAGTTTATCGTGCCGCATCAGCCGCAGGTGATGCAGTACGTAGTGCTGGGCGCGACCACCATTATCGTCGATATTATCGTCATGATTGGTTACGCGACGCTGGCGCAGCGGATTGCGGCGTGGATTAAAGGGCCTAAGCAGATGAAGGCCCTGAATAAAGTCTTTGGTTCGCTGTTTATGCTGGTTGGCGCGCTGCTTGCGTCAGCGCGTCATGCTTAGCGAGAAATGATGAGATGAATGCCGAAGCCGGCGAACAGCGCGCCGGCGAAGCCGTCGATCCACTTCGCAATACGCTGGTAGCCGCGGCGCATCGCCGGTAAGGCGAACAGACTGGCCACGATGGTAAACCAGGCAAAGGTTTCAACGACGATCAGCAGGAAGATGCCCCAGCGTGCGCCCGCACCGACGCTATCACCCACAAACAGCGAGAACACGGAGCCGAAATAGATAATCGCTTTCGGGTTCGCCAGGTTGGTCAGCAGCCCTTTTACAAAGCTGCGGCCGCCCGTTGCCAGCTCGACCTTTGGCTCTTCCGGTTTTTTCTCTTCTTTTTTCAGCGCCCCGCGCAGCATCTGGTAACCCATCCAGCACAGGTACAGCCCGCCGCCGACCATAATGATGTTATGCAGCCAGGCCATCTTCGCCAGGATCAGGTTCAGACCGAGCAGCGCAACCGCCGCCCAGACCATAACGCCCATGGTGATACCGAGCACACCCATCATCGCCTCCTTGCGGGAGCGGCTGACGGCCGTTTGCGACACGAAGAAAAAGTCAGGTCCCGGGCTCATCAGCGCAACGATGTGCACTAACGCCACGGTGAGAAATAGCATTAACATAATTAGCTCGCGGGGAAATAATTCAGTGAGTCATCATCCTGGCACTTTTTCGCCCGGCTGACTACTCCTCATCATCACCATCAACGTGGGAACGGATGAGCGCCATAAACTCTTTACCGAAGCGCTCCAGCTTGCGCGTGCCGACGCCGTTAACGCTGAGCATTTCGCTGGCGCTGAGCGGCATCTGCTCGGCCATCTCAATGAGCGTCGCGTCGTTGAACACCACGTATGGCGGGATGTTCTCTTCATCAGCGATGGCCTTACGCAGCTTGCGCAGTTTGGCGAACAGCTTGCGGTCGTAGTTGCCGCCGTAGGATTTCTGCATCACGCGCGGCTTGAGGGCGACCACACGCGGCACGGCGAGCTTCAGTTCAACGTCACCGCGCAGCACCGGACGCGCCGCTTCGGTCAGCTGTAGCGCGGAGTGCTGAGCAATGTTCTGCGTAGCAAAGCCGAGGTGAATCAGCTGGCGAATGATGCTGACCCAGTGCTCGTGGCTCTGGTCCTTGCCAATACCGTAGACAGGCAGCTTGTCGTGGCCCATGTCGCGGATACGCTGGTTGTTGGCACCGCGCAGCACTTCCACCACGTAGCCCATCCCGAAGCGCTGGTTTACGCGGTAAATGGTCGAGAGCGCCTTACGCGCGTCCATCAGGCCATCGTACTGTTTTGGGGGATCCAGGCAGATATCGCAGTTACCGCACGGCTCCTGTCGCCCTTCACCAAAGTAGTTAAGTAGCACCAGACGACGGCAGGTTTGCGCTTCGGCAAACGCGCCCATCGCGTTGAGCTTGTGGCGCTCGATATCCTGCAGCTGGCCCTGCGGCTTCTCTTCCAGACAGCGGCGCAGCCACGCCATATCGGCCGGATCGTAAAACAGCATCGCTTCCGCAGGCAAGCCGTCACGCCCGGCGCGACCGGTTTCCTGATAGTAGGATTCGATATTGCGCGGAATGTCGAAGTGCACCACAAAGCGCACGTTGGGCTTGTTGATCCCCATCCCGAACGCCACCGTCGCGACGACGATTTGCAGGTCGTCGCGCTGGAATTTTTCCTGCACGTCGGCGCGGATGTGGTTCTCTAACCCGGCATGGTATGCCGCCGCGCTAAAGCCGCGATTTTGCAGACGCGCAGCGGTGTCTTCCACCTTTGCGCGGCTGTTGCAGTAGATGATACCGGACTTGCCGCGCTGCTCCTGCACGTAGCGCAGGAGCTGATCCAGCGGCTTGAATTTTTCCATCAGCATGTAGCGGATGTTCGGACGGTCGAAGCTGCTGACCTGAATATACGGGTCGTTCAGCCCCAGCAGGCGAACGATATCCAGGCGCGTGGTGTCATCCGCCGTGGCGGTAAGCGCCATAAACGGCAGCTCGGGGAAGCGCTGACGCAGCTGGCCGAGGGCGGCGTATTCCGGGCGGAAATCGTGTCCCCACTGGGAGATACAGTGCGCTTCATCCACCGCCAGCAGAACCGGATTCCAGTGCGCGAGATGGTCGAGGAAGTTATCCAGCATCAGGCGTTCCGGCGCGATATACAGCAGGCGGATCTGCCCGGTGCGGCACCCGGCCATCACCTCTTGCTGCTGCTCCCGGGTTTGCGTCGAGTTCAGACAGGCCGCCGCGACGCCGTTGGCGAGCAGCTGGTCAACCTGGTCTTTCATTAGCGAAATGAGCGGGGATACCACGACCGTCAGGCCGTTAAGCACCAGCGCGGGCACCTGATAACAGAGGGACTTACCGCCGCCGGTCGGCATCACCACCAGGCAGTCGCGGCCTTGCAGCACCGTTTCAATGATGGTTTCCTGGCCAGGGCGGAACTGCTGGTAGCCAAAGGTTTCATGCAAAACCTGTTTAGCCAGCGACTCCTGATTCAATACTTCCGCCTGCGCCACATTAACCCCATATGCGAAAAATAAAACAGGCGCTATTTTCAGCGCCTGAGAGAGAAACTTCAACGTTTAACGCAAAAACATTCGAGCAACCTAGAGAATATCGTTCAGCATCACGCCCACGCCGACGCGGGTCTGGTTGAAGTTGTAATCGATAAGCGACTCGCCGTAACCGCTGTAGACCTGCGTATAGATGCGAACGTGCTTCGTCATAGGATAGCTTAAGCCCACTTCCGCGCCGCCGTAACCGGTATTCCAGTTATACTGCCCCTTCGCGCTCAGTACGGCATCGCCCAGCTGATAGCCGACTTTGAGCTGGTAGTAGCCCATGTATTTGGTGATGTCCGGGTTGTCATCAGTGCTGCCGACCACATACCACGGCTTCACTTCCACCATCCAGTTACCGTTCTGCGCCATCAGGCGCGTATAGGCGCGGTTCCAGCTACGGGAAGTCGGATCGGAACGGCCGTTAGAATCATGGTTAAAGCCCACTTCGACGTCACGCAGCGTCCAGCCGGCGAATTCATAATCCGTTGCGAAGCCGAGGAACAGCTGCGGCTCGTAGTTGGTTTCGCGGAACGGCGAGGATTCCCCGCTGTTAGAGAGCTGCCACCAGGACTTCTGCGTGTAAGACGCACCGAGCACCGAGTTCGGCCCCAGAATGCCGCGCCAGAACGGGAACGCGAGGCTGAGCTGGAACTTCACCTCATCTTTACGCGCATTATCAGACCAGTTATAGGAGCTTATCGCCTCTTTGTTGAGGTCGCTGGTCTGGGTGTAAATCACGTAGTTGGTGTCGTACGGATAGAGCGTAAACGGATTGTCATGCTCCTGAAGAAGGTTCGCGATAATGCTACCGTGCACGGCAGGCTTATCATGCACCTCTTTAATTGTCGCTTCCTGCGCATAGGCTGTGAGGGGCAGCGAAATCGCCGCCAGTAACCAGGCCAGATACGTCCGCATCGGTGGTGTTCTCCTGCAAAAGAGTAAAATTACCTGAATAGTTATGTGGCGAACATTCTACAGACTTCTGAGACAACTGCTGCATCCTCGTTTCTGAAAGTAGCATTCCTTGTTGCTGAGGCATAAAATCAACATTTCGTTAACAATAAGGATGTGATGCCTCATGTCAGCCATGCTTACCGCCGAAGAAGTGTTAAAACTCGTGGGCGAGATATTTGTTTACCATATGCCGTTTAACCGCGCGCTGGGACTGGAGCTGGAGCGTTACGAGAAAGATTTTGCCCAGCTGAGTTTCAATAACCAGCCGATGATGGTCGGGAACTGGGCGCAAAGTATTTTACACGGCGGCGTGATTGCCTCCGCGCTGGACGTGGCGGCAGGACTGGTTTGCGTGGGCAGTACGCTGACGCGCCATGACACCATCAACGAAGACGAACTTCGCCAGCGTCTGGCGCGCATGGGCACCATTGATTTGCGCGTCGACTATCTTCGCCCGGGGCGCGGAAACCGCTTCACCTGTACCAGCAGCCTGCTGCGCGCCGGGAATAAAGTTGCCGTGGCGCGCGTGGAATTACACAACGAAGAACAGGTTTATATCGCCAGCGCAACCGCCACTTATATGGTGGGTTGAGGCGGCAAAATCGGGTAAAATTGATTCACTTTTTTGTAACGGATTTTCCCGATGGATGCTAAACAGACGCGGCAGGGCGTTTTACTCGCCCTTGCCGCTTATTTTATTTGGGGTATCGCCCCGGCGTACTTCAAGCTAATCGCCTACGTTCCGGCTGACGAGATCCTCACTCACCGCGTCATCTGGTCGTTCTTCTTTATGATTGCGCTGATGAGCCTCAGCCGTCAGTGGTCGGGCGTCAAAACGCTGCTGCAGACCCCGAAGAAGATCTTCCTGCTGGCGCTCTCTGCCGTGCTGATTGGCGGTAACTGGCTGCTGTTTATCTGGGCAGTGAATAACCATCACATGCTCGAAGCGAGCCTGGGGTACTTCATTAACCCGCTGGTGAACATCGTGCTGGGGATGATTTTCCTCGGTGAGCGCTTCCGCCGGATGCAGTGGGTGGCGGTGATTCTGGCCTTCTGCGGCGTGCTGGTGCAGCTGTGGACGTTCGGCTCGCTGCCAATTATCGCCCTCGGTCTGGCGTTCAGCTTTGCCTTCTACGGCCTGGTGCGTAAGAAGATTGCGGTGGAAGCGCAGACGGGGATGCTGTTTGAAACCCTGTGGCTGCTGCCGGTGGCGGCGATTTATCTCTTCGGCATCGCCGACAGCCCAACCAGCCACATGGGCAGCAATCCGTGGTCGCTGAACCTGATGCTGATGGCGGCGGGCGTGGTAACTACCATTCCACTGCTGTGCTTCACCGGTGCAGCGACGCGCCTGCGTCTCTCCACGCTGGGCTTCTTCCAGTACATTGGCCCGACGCTGATGTTCCTGCTGGCAGTGGTGTTTTACGGCGAAGTGCCGGGTGCGGATAAGATGGTGACGTTCGCCTTTATCTGGGTGGCATTGGCGATCTTTGTTGCGGATGCGATTTATACCCAGCGCAGGGGGCGCAAAGGGCTGTAGGCCTTTTTGCCGGATGGCGGCTGCGCCTTATCCGGCCTACAAGATCTGTAGGCCCGGTAAGCGTAGCGCCACCGGGCGGATTCTCAAAGCCAGTTACGACGCTTAAAGTACAGATACGGTGCCAGCCCGGCGAGGATCATAAAGATAATCGCCCCCGGGTAGCCAAAGCTCCACTTCAGCTCAGGCATAAACTCAAAGTTCATCCCGTAGCTGGACGCCACCAGCGTCGGCGGCAGGAACACCACGGACACCACCGAGAAGATCTTGATGATGCGGTTCTGCTCGATGTTGATAAAGCCCATCGCCGCCTGCATCAGGAAGTTGACCTTCTGGAACAGGGATTCGTTGTGCGGCAGCAGGGATTCGATATCGCGCAGGATCTCACGCGCCTGCTCCAGCTGACCGCCCGGCAGACGCGCCTTGCGCACCAGGAAGTTCAGCGCGCGCTGGGTATCCATCAGACACAAACGCACCTTCCAGCCGATATCTTCCAGCTCCGCCAGGGTGGAGAGCGCTTCGTCGTACTCATCGCCCTGATGGCCTTCCATGATCACGCGGCTCAGCTTTTCCAGATCGCTGTAGATGTTTTCAATCTCGTCTGCCAGCTGTTCAATTTTGGTCTCGAACAGATCGAGCAGCAGTTCATAGGCGTTGCCGTCCACCATCGCCTGGCTGCGGGCGCGCATGCGGTAGAGGCGGAATGCCGGTAGCTCACGCTCGCGCAGGGTAAACAGGCGGCCGTCGCGAATGGTAAATGCCACGGTGGAGTTGCCCGCGTGGTCTTCGGCATCTTCGAAGAAGAAGAAGGAGTGAATGTGCAGGCCGTCTTCGTCTTCAAAAAAACGGGCGGATGCTTCGATGTCTTCCAGTTCCGGGCGCGTTGCCAGGCTTTGCCCCAGCTCAGATTGTACGCGAAGGCGCTCATCGTCGTCCGGCTCGACCAGATCCACCCATACGGCATCAATGAGGGGCTGTGACTCTTCGGCTTCAAGCCGAGTCAGTCGGTTATTTTCGAGTTGAAATGCGCTCAACATGACCGGGACTCCCAATGCAAAAAATATCGGACAGTTCGGTGGGCACACAGAAACAAATTGGGTTTCAGACCATTAAACAGCCTGACTCAGCGCGACGGGAATAATGCAGTCGCTGACAACCACTAAGGCCATCAGCAAGAGGAGATAGCCTTAGGAGTTGTTCCTGGATGACAGGGAATTGAGCCAGTATCTACTGGGTGTGTCCAAGGCGAATGTCCTCTTAGCGTAATCGTGCGCGCATGTTACGCCAGCTATAACTGTGGCGTCAACACGCAACGAAACGCTGAAGGGCATTAATTGACCTTCAACGTATAAGGCTAGCAGATTATTACAAAATAATGATATTTTTCTGAAAGTTAGACTGTTTCCAGCTTCGCGTAGGCGGCCACCAGCCATTTGATCCCCTGCCCCTGGAACGCCACCTGCAGGCGGCTGTGCTCGCCGCTGCCTTCCAGATTCACAATGGTGCCTTCGCCAAACTTCGAATGGCGCACGCGCTGGCCCAGCTTGTAGCCGGTGTCGGTTTCCGCCATCGGCGAGCCCATGCGCTGATGGCTGACCGGACGGCTGATGCTCGCCCGCAGACGTACCTCTTCGACACACTCTTCCGGCAGTTCACCGATAAAGCGCGACGGACGGTGATAGACCTCTTTGCCATACAAACGGCGGGTTTCAGCGTAGGTCAGCGTCAGCTTCTGCATCGCTCGCGTCACGCCCACGTAGGCCAGACGGCGTTCCTCTTCCAGACGTCCGCCTTCATCCAGCGACATCTGGCTCGGGAACATCCCCTCTTCCATGCCAACGATAAACACCTGCGGGAACTCCAGACCTTTGGCGGAGTGCAGCGTCATGAGCTGAACCGCATCCTGCCAGGTGTCCGCCTGCCCTTCGCCCGCTTCCAGCGCGGCGTGGGAGAGGAACGCCTGCAGCGGCATCAGGTCTTCGTCTTCTTCGTTGTAGCTGAACTGGCGCGTTGCCGTGACCAGTTCCTCTAAGTTCTCAATACGGGTCTGGCCCTTCTCGCCTTTTTCCTGCTCGTACATGGTGCGCAGGCCGGAGTCTTTAATCACCCGGTCGGTCTGCACGTGCAGCGGCATGTCGGCGGTTTCCTGCGCCAGGGCGTCAATCAGTTCAAGGAAGCGCTGCAGGGCGCTGGCCGCGCGTCCGGCAAGGGCCTTTTCCTGCAGCAGCTCGCGGCACGCCTGCCACAGCGTCAGCTGACGGTCGCGCGAGGCCTGACGCACCACATCCAGCGTGCGGTCGCCAATCCCGCGGGTCGGCGTGTTGACCACGCGTTCAAACGCCGCGTCGTCGTTACGGTTGGCAATGAGGCGCAGATACGAGAGCGCATCTTTAATTTCCTGACGTTCGAAGAAGCGCATACCGCCGTAAATGCGGTACGGCATCCCCACCTGCAGCAGCGCCTCTTCCAGCACGCGCGACTGGGCGTTGCTGCGATAGAGAATGGCACACTGCTCCAGCGCGCCGCCGTTGTCCTGCCAGGTTTTGATGCGGTTGACCACGAAGCGCGCTTCGTCGAGCTCGTTGAAGGCGCAGTAGATCGAAATCGGTTCGCCGTCGACGCCGTCGGTCCACAGTTTTTTACCCAGACGCCCGTTGTTGTTTTCAATCAGGGCGTTGGCCGCGCTGAGGATATTGCTGGTCGAGCGGTAGTTCTGCTCCAGACGGATGGTTTCGGCGCCGGGGAAGTCGTTAAGGAAGCGCTGAATGTTTTCCACCTGCGCGCCTCGCCAGCCGTAGATGGACTGATCGTCATCGCCCACGATCATCACCTTGCCGGTATCGCCGGCCAGCAGGCGGATCCACGCGTACTGGATGTTGTTGGTATCCTGGAATTCGTCCACCAGAATGTTGGTGAAGCGTTCACGGTAGTGCTGCAGGATGTGCGGCTTGTTGAGCCACAGCTCGTGGGCGCGCAGCAGCAGCTCGGCGAAATCCACCAGGCCGGCGCGATCGCAGGCTTCCTGATAGGCCTTGTAGACGTTCTGCCAGGTCTGCTCGACCGGGTTGCCGAAGCTCTGAATATGGTGCGGGCGCAGCCCTTCGTCTTTCTGGCCGTTGATGTACCACATCGCCTGACGCGGCGGCCACTGCTTCTCGTCGAGGTTCATCGCCTTGATCAGGCGCTTCAGCAGACGGAGCTGGTCTTCGCTGTCGAGGATCTGGAAATCCTGCGGCAGGTTGGCGTCCATGTGGTGCGCACGCAGCAGGCGGTGCGCCAGACCGTGGAAGGTGCCAACCCACATGCCGCCCTGGCTGGTGCCCATCAGCTGGGCGATGCGGTGGCGCATCTCCGCCGCCGCCTTGTTGGTGAACGTGACCGCCATGATGGAGTACGGCGAGCAGTTTTCCACGCTCTGCAGCCAGGCGATACGGTGAACCAGCACGCGCGTCTTACCACTGCCCGCTCCAGCCAGCACCAGCAGGTTGGTGCGCGAGGCGGCAACCGCATCACGCTGTTTGTCATTAAGGCTGTCGAGCAGGTAAGAAACGTCCATTGGCACCGTCACATAGTATTTAGGAACAGAGCAAAACGCCCGGTGGCGCTTCGCTTACCGGGCCTACAACTGCAAAACCCTGGTAATTTATACAATATTACTGGTGATTATATCAGCGTCGTGAGGGATGCCAACCGCGAAATTTCCACGTGCGGCAGAAGACGGCTATCGGAGGCGATCATCAGGTCAGCATTTTCCGGCTTGATCCAGCAGGCCTGCATGCCGCAGCGGATGGCGCCCGCCACGTCTGTGGTCAGGTCATCCCCCACGTGCAGGATCTTACCCAGCGGCAGGTTAAGCTTATCCGCCGCCAGATGGTACATGTCACTGAACGGCTTCGCGCGCCCGTGAGGACCCGCACGCAGCACGAATTCAAAGTAATCGCTGAGGCCGAACAGCTCCGGCTGGGCATTGCCGTTGGTGATGGCCACCAGCGGCCACTTTTCGGCAAGCGTCGCCAGCGTGTCGTGGGTTTCCTGCGGCACGTCGATACGGCTGCGCCATTTGGCGAAGTTTTCCATGGCCGCTTCCGCCCCAATCGCGGCATCCTGCGCGCTCAGGCCTACATTCAGCATCGCCTGCTCAACCGCGCGACGACGCCATTCGGTCACGTCGTGGTAAATGTCCGGCTCGGTCTCCCGCAGGGACTGACGCAGCTTCTGGAAGTCCTTGTTCTGCATCGTCTTCAGCGCGGGATGATAGTTCTGCACAAACGCCAGCGACTCCTGCTCGGTACGCAGGATCACCTCGCGGTTGTCATAAAGAGTGTCATCAAGGTCAAACGTCAGGGCTGAGATCTGACCGAGTGGGCGGTAAAAACGCATTATTTCCCCCGTTTGGCGCGTGGATGCGCCGCGTCATACACCGAGGCAAGGTGTTGGAAGTCTAAGTGGGTATAAATTTGTGTGGTCGACAGGTTCGCGTGGCCAAGCAGTTCCTGCACGCCGCGCAGATCGCCGCTTGACTCAAGCATGTGTGTTGCAAAGGAGTGGCGCAGCTTGTGCGGATGCACGTGGCTGTTCAGCCCCTGCTTAATGCCCCACTCCGCAAAGCGCTTCTGCACGTTACGCGCCGAGATCCGCTTGCCGAGTTTCGACAGGAACAGCGCATCTTCGTCGGTGCCAAACAGCCCGCGCAGGTCAAGCCAGTGCTCAATCCAGGAAACTGCATTGCGGCCAATCGGCAGGCGGCGCTCTTTGCTGCCCTTCCCCATTACCCACACTTCGCCCGATTCCAGGTCGAGATGCTTGAGATCAAGGTTGACGAGTTCAGACAAACGCAGCCCGGCACCGTACATCACCTCCAGCATCGCGCGGTCGCGGACGGCCAGCGGATCGTTCAGATCGATATCAAGCAGGCGGTTTACGTCGTCAACGTCAATATTTTTAGGCAGATGGCGCGGCGCTTTCGGCGTGGCGATCCCTTTTGCCGGGTTGGCTTTTATGCCGCCCTGGCTGACCAGCCAGTCGAAGAAGCTGCGCAGCGCAGAGAGCCTGAGCGCCAGGCTTGCCGGGCTGAGGTTTTTTTTGCGGCTACGCACGACGAACGCGCGTACCGTCGCAGCATCACATTGTTGCCAGCTTTTCAGGCCGATCTCGTCGGCGATCTGCATGATGGCATCAAGCTGACGCTGATAGTTAAGCAGCGTAATGGGGCTAAGCTGGCGTTCCACGCCGAGATAGCGCAGAAAGCGTGAGACGTCAGTGGCGAGCAGTCCGTCCGTCATACGCGCTCAATCCAGCGCTCCAGCAGCTCAGGCAGCATCAGGGCGATCTCCTGCAGCAGGTGCGTGGCTTGCCCCTGCTCATAGTGATGCGCGTCGCGGCTGGTAAATAAGATGACGCCCAGATCGCCATCGCGCCCCATCAGCGACATCGCCACCGAGCCAATCGCTTTGGCCTCCGGTAACACCACCAGCAGCTCAGGTCCGTTAAGCGGCCCCAGATAGTGGTGCTCATGGCCCAGACGCTGAATGCGCAGCGGTTCAAACGCCTGACGGCTCAGTGCCAGATGGGTAAATCCCGACGGTGCGCCGATGCGCCAGCGGTCAGGGAAAAGACGAATCGTTGCACCCGCCAGCCCCAGCTCGCGGGCCCAGCGGTGGAAGCGGCTGAGGAACTCGTCAAGACTGTGCGCCGACGCCAGACGCGCCTGAAGATGCAGCAGACGATAGAACAGGCTTTCGTTGGTGCTGGCCTGCTCCATCAGCAGCGTCATGTTCTCTTCAAGCTGATTGATGTGGTTGCGCGAGCGCGCCATGTGCCATTCGACCAGCGACACGGTCCCGCGAACCGGATGCGGCACGCGCATCTGTTCGACGACGCGCGCATTGCGAATAAAAAACTCAGGATTGCGCAGCAGATAATCAACAACAGCTCTGTCGTCCAGTTCCGTCACTGTTTCCTGCAGTTCTTCCCCTGGTTGTTTCATAGATGGATAAACCCGTCATAGACATGTGCCGCCGGGCCCGTCATATACAGTGGATGACCCGGTCCTTTCCAGGCGATATCAAGCCGACCGCCCGGTAATTCCACGCGAACCTCTTCAGCCAGTAACCCCTGGGAGATGCCCACGGCCACTGCCGCACAGGCTCCGCTTCCGCAGGCCTGCGTCTCGCCCGCACCGCGCTCGTAAACCCGCAGACGAATGTGCTCGCGCTTCACCACCTGCATAAAACCGATGTTCGCGCGCTCCGGGAAACGTTCGTGGCTTTCCAGCACCGGGCCGAGCGTTTCGACCGCCGCGGTTTCCACATCATCAACCTGGATCACGCAGTGTGGGTTACCCATAGAGACGACGCCGCACAATACTGTCTGCTCGGCCGCCCGCATAATATAGGTCTTTTCCGCTTTGTTTGCGCGAAACGGCACGACGGAGGGCTCGAAGTTAGGCTCGCCCATGTTCACGCGCACCAGCTCATCATCGGTGACGCTGAGCACCATGCGACCATTGGCTGTACTGACGCGAATATCACGCTTGTTAGTCAGCCCTTTCAGGCGGACAAAGCGGGCGAAACAGCGCGCGCCGTTGCCGCACTGGTTCACTTCGCTGCCGTCCGCGTTAAAAATACGGTAGTGGAAATCGAGGTCGGGATCGTACGGCGGCTCAACCACCAGCAGCTGATCGAACCCCACGCCCAGATGCCGATCCGCCAGACGACGGATCAGTTCCGGTGAGAAAAACACATTCTGCGTTACCGCGTCGACGACCATAAAATCGTTGCCAAGGCCATGCATTTTAGAGAACTGCATCATTTGCTCCATTGCGCGGGTACAGAACGTTGTCGTCAGAGATTAACCTGAGTCGGGCCGCCGTTGTCGCCACGGTCGTTAGTATCTGGCGTGGAAGACTCAATGCCGCTGTTAACCGGTTTCGTCGGCGGCGGTGCGGTTTTATCCGCAGGCGGAAAGTACAGTGGTCCCTTCAGTCCGCAGCCAGTCAGGCTAAACAGCGTGATGAGAACGGCAAGCGTTCGGAAAGCGTTTTTCATTATAAAGTTGCCCGTAAGTTCAAATCTGTTTCTATCATCGCAGGAGAAGACACAAAAGCAAGAGTTTGCCGCTTTCCTGCAACGGGAATTATTTAGGGTTATACTGCCGGCATCACGAAAAACAGGAACAAAACCATGAACGACAGTGAATTCCATCGCCTTGCCGACAACCTGTGGATGACCATCGAAGAGCGTCTTGACGACTGGGACGGCGACAGCGATATCGATTGTGAAATCAACGGCGGTATTCTGACCCTGAGCTTCGAAAATGGCAGCAAAATTATTATTAACCGTCAGGAGCCGCTTCACCAGGTGTGGCTGGCGGCCAAACAGGGCGGCTATCACTTCGATCTGAAGGGTGATGAGTGGGTGTGCGACCGTAGCGGCGTACCATTCTGGGATCTGCTGGAACAGGCCGCGACCGCGCAGGCGGGTGAGGCGGTGCGTTTCAGGTAGTTTTGTTGCCCGGTGGCGGCTGCGCCTTACCGGGCCTACAACGGCTCGAACCGTAGGCCGGGTAAGCATTAGCCACCCGGCGAAAAGGCTCAGGAGAAATACTGCTGCAACAGCGGCGCGGTGTCCTGATTGGCAGGCGCGGCAGGCGTGACGGCCTGAGTGCGGAACGGGATCACCTGCGCCCGGCCATCGACGTTCACAATCTGGTAGAACTGCGGCAGGTTAAAGTTGATAAAGCTTGAGCCGTAGGTAAAGCGGTCATGCGAAGAGGAGTAGAAGCGGCTGACGTCGCGCACCAGCTCCTCTTTACTGCCTTCACAATGGTGATACACCTCGGCGCGGTTGGTCTCATCCAGAATGTAGATGTTGAACCCGGCATCGTCGCCCGACTCTTCAAAGAAGAACTGAATAATCCCTTCACTGGCAAAGCCGTCCACCACCTGCGGGAGCTTAACGTGGTTGGTTTCCACCTGCACCGACAGGCCATGCAGCTTGTTATGTGAAATCGCGCCGTAGAATTCAATGGCGTTTTCCAGCTTCTGTACCGACACGTTGAGACGTTCAAAGAACAGGCCCCAGGTCTGGCCGGAGACGCGCAGCGCTTTAAAGCGCCCGGTTTCCTGACGGGTACTGGAGAGACGCAGCTCGATACACTCGGAGACCAGCTGCTGCACGCGGGTACGAATCAACCCGCGCAGGTGCTGGCTGTAGCAGAACACTTCCACGCTGTCCGGCGGCGCGGCATCCTGGTGCATCTTGCCAAGAATGGTTTTCAGCGCTTCGATCATCGCCTGCTCGCCGTTGAAGTGCAGGGTACGCACTTCGTTCCACGAGTTGCGGTACAGCAGGTCCACGCTGCCCACCAGGCAGTTTTGCTGCTCGCCAAAGCTAAAGACGTCCAGCTTGCGGAAGTCAAAATGGACCACCTGATTGCGGAAGGCCGCCGTCGGGTCGTATTCCAGGTTGACGATGATCGCCAGATGGCGAATCTCGCACGGGCTGTAGAGCGCTTTTGGCGTCGGCGCAGGCAGACGCAGCGGGAAGTGGTGCGACACATCCGCGACCATCTCCTGCAGCTTAGCGAGATCGACCACCTCGTTGCCTTTGATAAACAGGCGCGTGCGCGAGGTCAGCAGGCCGTTAAACCAGGCCCAGGCCACCAGCTTGTTCAGATAGCGGTTATATTCCAGCGGCTGATGGCTGATGATGGAATCCATGCTTGGCGCACGGTTGTACAGATACCACCCGGTGCGGTTCGCGCGGCCCGGCGGCACGTAGATAAACGTCAGGTTCGGTTCTGACAGGTCAGGCGAAATCTGCGGGTTAACCAGCGTGACTTTACCCGGCAGCGCTTCAAACGCGGCGTACAGCTTACGGGTCAATACCCCGATGTCCTGCGGGCTGGCGGAAACGCTGAGGTTGTTGCGGCGCGCAAAGCGAATCAGATTACGGTAGCTTTGCATCATCGCATCGAGCAGTTCGTTGTGCGCTTCACGCACCTGATCGATTTTCCAGTTGGCCCGGTTGTCGAGCATGGACAGACGCGCGTCGTCCCATCCCCACTCTTTTACTAACTGGCTGACCACTTCACGACGCCAGCCCACGCAGGCGCGTTCGCGGCTCAACTTCTCACAGACTTTGAGATAGAAACATCGACGTACCAGGTCCAGACGCGTGGTGTCATCAATGGCTTTCAGGTATTCGGTTACGCGCTCGAGCATCATGCAGTAGGCGTCGAGCCCGAAGGAGACGATCTCCCCGTCGTGCAGGCGCTGTTTGATGTCTTTCGCCAGCAGGCGCGGCGTCGGGTATTCCCAGGAGTAGGCTTCAAGCAGCAGCGTTTTCAGCACCGCTTTGTACGGTGAGTCGATACTCTTATAGAGCTGCCAGAGGCTTGCGCCGAAATACTCTTCCGCAGACAGTGAGCTGAGACCGCCGAGGTCCAGCCATTCGTTTGGCGTCAGTACGCCCTGCGCATAAAGCGACATGACGTAATCGTCGTAATGCTCTTCTTCTTCGCACGGGACCATATTCCACAGAATACGTTTCCCGGCCAGGCGAACGGCAGTACGGTAGAATTCATCCAGCAATAAGATGTGCTGGGTCGAGCCGCAGTCCTCACCACCCAGACTGCCGCTTTCGTTATGGCGGAAACGGTTTTCATCAATCAGGAAGAAGCTCACTTCCACGCCGAGCGAGGCCGCCCAGCTCTCCAGCAGGCTGCATTTACGCTGCAGCAGCTGACGCTCTTCGTTATCGAGCCAGGACTGATGACAGACCCAGATGTCCAGGTCAGAAGAACAGCTTTGCCCTACCGATGAGGTGCTCCCCATAGAGTAAACGCCGGTAATCGGCAGTTCACCTTTCGGGGACTCCTGTGGCGGCATGCCCCGGTAGAGTTCCAGCTCGTTCAAATAATGCTGTTGGGTTTCATCAGGCGTGAAAAGGCAAATGCCCTGGGGAACGTTACCATCAAGGTAGCCAGGCATCAGCGGGTGGTGATAGTGCAATAATGTCGGCAGCAGACTGTATACCTGCTGAAAAGCAGGGCCCATAGCAGCAAGCGCGCGATCCACACGCAGTTGATTTATGGCATCCAGTCTCTGTTTCAGAGTCTCAATATAGAGGTACAAGACGTATCGCCTGATGTTTCCGGGTGTCGCAGCTATTCAAAACACGAGTAACAGCGGACCCGCAGTATTTCAAAAAGATAACCGTTACCCTTTTTCGCCCTTATCATTTTTGGTGGTACCGACGAAAAAATGGTCTAAAACGTGATCAATTTAACACCTTGCCGATTGACCGTAAAGAAAGATGCGCTACATACAAGTGTAGCACCGTTCTGTACGTGTAAATTCCTGAATACGGCTCTGGCTGACGAATACGCCGCCTTGTCCCTCTCACTCTTCATCAACCGTAAAACTGCCATCCCAGAGTCAACAATGTTAGGATGGTTAGCGATTGATAATGACGGTAACAAGCATGTTAGACAATGTTTTGAGAATTGCCACACGCCAAAGCCCTCTCGCGCTCTGGCAGGCACATTATGTGAAGCAGCGCCTGGAAGCCTGCCACAGTGGATTGCGCGTCGAGCTGGTGCCGATGGTCACGCGCGGTGACGTGATCCTCGATACGCCGCTGGCGAAAGTGGGCGGCAAGGGCCTGTTTGTCAAAGAACTGGAACTGGCATTGCTTGAGAACCGCGCTGATATCGCCGTACATTCGATGAAAGATGTGCCCGTCGAGTTCCCGGAAGGGCTGGGGCTAGTGACCATCTGCGAGCGCGAAGACCCGCGCGATGCGTTTGTCTCTAACCGCTATGACTCGCTCGACGCGCTGCCAGCGGGTAGCGTGGTTGGTACGTCGAGTTTACGCCGTCAGTGTCAGCTGGCGGAGCGTCGTCCTGACCTGATCATCCGCTCGCTGCGCGGTAACGTCGGCACGCGTCTGGGCAAGCTGGATAACGGCGATTACGATGCCATTATCCTCGCCGTTGCCGGCCTGAAGCGTCTGGGGCTGGAAGAACGTATTCGCGTAGCGCTGCCGCCAGAGCTCTCACTGCCCGCTGTTGGCCAGGGTGCCGTCGGCATCGAGTGCCGTCTGGACGATGCGCGTACCCGCGAGCTGCTTGCCCCACTGAATCATGACGAAACCGCTACGCGCGTAAAAGCGGAGCGGGCGATGAATACCCGCCTCGAAGGCGGGTGCCAGGTGCCAATTGGCAGCTATGCTGAATTGACGAATGGCGAACTGTGGCTGCGCGCGCTGGTAGGCGCCCCGGACGGTTCGCAGATGGTGCGCGGCGAACGTCGCGGTAACGCGCAAGATGCCGAAAAGCTTGGCGTGTCGCTGGCGGAAGAGTTACTGGATAACGGCGCCCGCGAGATCCTGGCTGACGTATATAATGGAGAGCCCCCTGCATGAGTATTCTCGTCACCCGCCCTTCTCCCGCAGGAGAGCAGTTAGTGAGCCGTCTGCGCACACTGGGGCAGGTGGCCTGGAGTTTTCCGCTCATTGAATTCTCCCCCGGTCGCGAGCTCTCTGCGCTCGCCGACCAGATGAATACCCTTCAGGACGATGACCTGCTGTTTGCGCTGTCGCAGCATGCCGTGGAATTTGCCCACGCACAGCTGCAGCAGCAGGACATGGCCTGGCCAACCGCCCCCGGCTATTTCGCGATTGGCCGCACAACGGCACTGGCGCTGCATACCGTAAGCGGCGCGGACGTTCGTTACCCGTTAGATCGGGAAATCACTGAAGTCTTGCTACAATTACCTGAATTACAAACTGTTGCCGGAAAGCGTGCGCTCATTTTGCGAGGCAATGGGGGGCGCGAGCTGCTGGGCGAAACGCTGCGTGAACGTGGTGCGAACGTGACGTTCGTTGAGTGCTATCAGCGCTGTGCAAAACACTACGATGGCGCGGAAGAGGCGATGCGCTGGCACGCGCGAGGCATCAATACGCTGGTGGTCACCAGCGGTGAAATGTTACAACAGCTTTGGGCGCTGATACCGCGTTGGTATCGCGAAAACTGGTTACTCCGCTGTCGGCTTCTGGTCGTCAGTGAGCGTCTGGCGAACCAGGCCCGGGAACTGGGCTGGCAGGATATTCGGATCGCTGATAACGCCGACAACGATGCGCTGCTGCGCGCATTACAATAACTCTCAAATGGGAAGCCATAATGACGGAACACGACAAATCCTCCGCCGTGGTTGAAGAGACCAGGGAGACTGTGGAGACGACGCCACAGCCAGAGACGACTGAGAAAACCGCTGAGAAGAAAAACGGCAGCAACAAAACAAGCCTCACGCTGAGCGCGATTGCCATCGCCATTGCGCTGGCAGCGGGGGTTGGCCTGTACGGGCTGGTGAAGCAACAGAGCGCTAACCAGACGTCCACCAGCGATGCGCTGGTGAATCAGCTCACTGCCCTGCAAAAAGAGCAGGAGACGCAGAAAACCGAGCTGGAAGCCGTGATTAAGCAGCAGGCCGCCGCGCTTGCCGAAGCGAACAGCAAACAGGAAGAGCTGACCAAACAGCTGGGTGAAGTACAGCAGAAAGTCGCCACGATTTCCGGCACCGATGCCAAAACCTGGCTGCTCTCGCAGGCTGACTTCCTGGTGAAGCTCGCCGGACGTAAGCTCTGGAGCGATCAGGACGTCACCACTGCCGCCGCGCTGCTGAAAAGCGCCGATGCAAGCCTGGCAGACATGAACGACCCGAGCCTCATTACCGCCCGTCGCGCGATTACCGAAGACATCGCCAGCCTCTCCGCCGTTTCGCAGGTGGATTACGACGGCATTATCCTTAAAGTGAATCAGCTGTCGAATCAGATTGATAACCTGCAGCTGGCGGATAACAACGACGACGACTCCCCGATGGATTCCGACGGTACGGAGCTTTCCAGCTCGCTGAGCGAATGGCGCATAAACCTGCAGAAAAGCTGGCAGAACTTTATGGACAGCTTTATCACTATCCGCCGTCGCGACGAAACTGCCGTACCGCTGCTCGCGCCGAACCAGGACATCTATCTGCGCGAGAACATTCGTTCCCGCCTGCTGGTGGCGGCCCAGGCCGTGCCGCGTCATCAGGAAGAGACCTATAAACAGGCGCTGGATAACGTCTCAACGTGGGTACGCGCTTACTACAACACCGATGATGCGACGACCACCGCCTTCCTCGAAGACATTGATAAGCTGAGTCAGCAGAACATCACCATGAACGTGCCGGACAAGCTGACCAGCCAGCCGATTCTGGAGAAACTGATGCAGACGCGCGTGCGTAACCTGCTGGCGCAGCCGGGCGTGCCGGCTGAGCAAACGGGCGGAGCGGCACCTGCTCCGGCTCCTGCGCCTGAAAGCGCACCGCAGGGAGAGTAACGATGCTAAAAGTCCTCTTACTCTTTATCCTGCTGATTGCCGGGATCGTCCTGGGACCTATGCTTGCGGGTCATCAGGGTTATGTCCTGATCCAGACCGATAACTACAACATTGAAACCAGCGTAACGGGTCTGACGATCATTCTGATCCTCGGCGTGGTGGTGCTGTTTGCGATCGAGTGGATCCTGCGCCGTATTTTCCGTACCGGTGCCCATACCCGCGGCTGGTTCGTTGGCCGTAAGCGCCGTCGCGCCCGTAAACAGACCGAGCAGGCGCTACTTAAGCTCGCAGAGGGTGACTATCAGCAGGTTGAAAAGCTGATGTCGAAAAACGCCGACCATGCCGAACAGCCGGTGGTGAACTATCTGCTGGCGGCCGAAGCGGCGCAGCAGCGCGGTGATGAAGCCCGCGCTAATCAGCATCTGGAGCGAGCGGCTGAGCTGGCTCACGGCGACCCGATTCCGGTGGAAATCACGCGCGTTCGTCTGCAGCTGGCACGCAATGAGAATCACGCGGCTCGCCACGGCATCGACCGTCTGCTGGAAGTCGCGCCGCGTCATCCGGAAGTGCTGCGCCTTGCCGAGCAGGCCTATATTCGTACCGGCGCCTGGGGCTCACTGCTGGACATCATTCCGTCGATGGCGAAGGCCGAGGTGGGCGACGATGAACATCGTGATGAGCTTCAGCGTCTGGCGTGGATTGGCCTGATGGATCAGGCGCGCGCAGACCTGGGAAGCGACGGTCTGAAAACGTGGTGGAAGAATCAGAGCCGTAAAACGCGTCAGCAGGTTCCTCTGCAGGTGGCGATGGCGGAACACCTCATCGAATGTGACGATCACGACACGGCTCAGGCGATCCTCCTCGACGGTCTGAAGCGCCAGTACGACGATCGTCTGGTGATGGTGATCCCGCGCCTGAAAACCAACAATCCTGAGCAAATCGAAAAAGTGCTGCGTCAGCAGATTAAAACCGTCGGCGATCGACCGCTGCTGTGGAGCACGCTCGGCCAGTCGTTGATGAAGCACGGCGAATGGCAGGAGGCGAGCCTCGCCTTCCGTGCAGCGCTGAAGCAGCGTCCGGACGCCTTCGACTACGCCTGGCTTGCCGATACGCTGGACAAGCAGCATAAGCCGGAAGAGGCCGCCGCCATGCGCCGTGACGGGCTGTTGCTGACCCTGCAAAACAACGGTACCCAGCAATAATCAAAAAGGAGGCCAGACGGCCTCCTTTTTTTATCGCCTTTCTGCTGCTACATTCTTTACACCTGCATCCGCAAACGAGCCCGCCAATGTAACGATCTCTTTTCATTAACTTTTTCTCACACACGCGCACATTCTGCAGCGTGGATTAAATCGTTTTTGAAAGGAAATCGTCATGAACTCGCTTCTCTATGCGCTTATTGAAGCGCTGCGCTGCCACCGCTGGCTGCGCCTCCTTGCTTGTGCTTTTATCTTTTCTTCGCTGGGGAATGGCTTAACCCAGGTCGTGGTCTTCGGCTTGCTGTTAGCATGGTCAGCCCCGCCCGCACTGCTCACCCTCGCTTTTCTTTTCGCTACGGTGCCGGGGTTTATCGGGAGTACGATCGGCGAAAAGCTGTGCTCCCGATGTTCTCCGATCGCCCTGCTGATACTGACCGAGGCGCTGGGATTGCTCGCCCTGCTCTTTCCCCTCCTTGGTGTGGGTTATCACAGCGTTACCGCGTTACTCGCCGTGCAATCCACCGAAGCGCTGCTCAGCGGGATGAGCTGGCCCGCGCTGACGTTGCTCTTCAAGCGCGGTCTCAGCGAAGCGGAGCTGCCTGCTGCGACCTGTCTGGAAAATGTGATTTTTGCTTCTCAGGTTTTGCTGGGGACCGGCCTGGGCGTGATGCTGTTTCAGAAGATATCCGTATTTACCCTTCTGGCCATTGATGCCGCCAGCTTTCTCGGGTCACTGCTCATGCTATGGCTGGCTGGACGCCGGTTTTCTGCGCCATCACTCCCGTCCCTCGAGGAAGAGGAAGCCCCTGCGGCATTACGCTGGCGGACGTTGACCGTTCGGCAGAAACGCAGTCTGCTCATCCTGCCAGCGCTGGCGGCCGTCGGCTCGCCGGCCATGGCACTGCTTCCGGCACTGGCACAGCAAATCCATCCTCAGGATGCGGCGGGCCTTGCTTTGCCGCTGCTTTTCGCCAGGAGCCTGGGACAGCTTTGCGGTCCCATGTTGCTAAAAAAAGAGAGCCTGACGCGCTTTGCCGCTCGCACGCCACGCATCATCGTTTGTCTCGGCATCTTTCTGGCCGCTTATGGAATGCTGCCGTTGTTGTCCGGGTGGATGGCATGTGCGCTGGGGATGATCTTTATCGCGCATCTGGCTTCGAATGTTCTGTTCGCGGCCGGGACGTTTAGCGTTCTCAGTAGTTTTCATATTACGCAAACCGCTTCGGCCAGTGGTAAAGCCTGGCGCTGGCAAACGCTCAGCGCCTCTCTCTTCACCGGCATCGCAGCGGCAGTGGCTGCCGGGTTTGGCTCAGTAGCCGCACTCTATGCTGTCTCGTCAGCGGCCCTGGTGATGGTTGCCCTGATCGTGCGCCGGTATCGGGAATAAGGCATAAAAAAACGCCTGCTATAAAAGCAGGCGTTAAAACAGGTCTGTAAGACAACATATTTGGTGCTTCACTCAACGTTATGTCCATGGTGTCTGATGAGGCCGAAGCGACATCTGTCAGTGGACGATAAGCACCGTAAATGGCTCTGCGTCATTCCGGAGTTTATGAGGCACGAAGGCGAACATAAGAGATGGAATGAGCATCTACACGCATATTATTGCACGTAACGTGCCAACATGACACGCAGAACTTTTACATGACGCAACATTTTAAGATAAAAGGAAATTATGCTGTTAAGCGTCGTCTTAATCGCTACAACATATCGGTCAACGCAGAAATATGTCGCCAGGAGGAGACAGCAAAACCTATGGATAGTAAATATGTGTATTTTCAATGAATTATATGTCGCTGAATCGCGACAATGAAACAGGGCGCTGTCGGGGAATCACTACAGGGGTGAAAAGTGGCAGAAAACAAAAAACCCCGCCGAAGCGGGGTTCAAAATTGGTCGGCGAGAGAGGATTCGAACCTCCGACCCACTGGTCCCAAACCAGTTGCGCTACCAAGCTGCGCTACTCGCCGATGTACTGCTTTTTGAATTTTTAGTTCAATTCATTTAAAAAGTCGTGGTGCGAGGGGGGGGACTCGAACCCCCACATCCTAAGGACACTAACACCTGAAGCTAGCGCGTCTACCAATTCCGCCACCTTCGCAATTCACAACTCTTTCAATAATGGGGTGGCTAATGGGATTCGAACCCACGACAACTGGAATCACAATCCAGGGCTCTACCAACTGAGCTATAGCCACCACTGTATTCTTTCACGCGGTACTGACTACTTCTCAGACCACCGCAGCTCTAGCGCCGGGACTAAAATGGCGCGCCCGACAGGATTCGAACCTGAGACCTCTGCCTCCGGAGGGCAGCGCTCTATCCAGCTGAGCTACGGGCGCTTAGCGCCGTTGCGGGGCTGGATATTACGTACCTCCGTCCCCGCTGTCTAGTGCTTTTTTGAAAAAAATGCGCGTTTGGTTATCGTTTGCACATTTTGCCGCTTATTCCTCCACTTTCTGCGTGGTGGCACGGCGACCGAGACCAAAAAGCTTATAGGCAGCCGTTACAGCGGCCAGGAAGATCATCCCGACAAACAGCGACATGCGGGTATCTTCATTAAAGTACATTCCGATTAATACGCAAATCAGGAACGCCATCGTTAAATAGTTCGCATACGGGAACAGAATTGAACGGAACGGATGGCTTTCAATCGCCTTTTTATGCGCATGACGGAAACGCAGCTGGCTGATGAGGATAACAAACCACGGCACCATGCCCGGCAGGACGCTGGCGCTGTAGACGTAAACAAACACCCGCTGCGGATTGGGAATGATGTAATTCAGGCAAGAACCAATCAGCAGGATCGCAATCGAAACCGCCACGCCCGCCACCGGCACGCCAGCACGTGACACTTTGCTCATCGCCGCAGGCAGCTGGTTATTCTTCGAGAGCGCATAGAGCATACGCCCACAGCTGTACATCCCGCTGTTACACCCTGACAGCGCGGCCGTCAGGACCACAAAGTTAATGATGCCCGCCGCCGCCGTGATGCCAATTTTGGCAAAGGTTAAAACAAACGGGCTGCCCGTCGTGCCAATTTCGTTCCACGGGAAGATGGTTACGATAACGAAGATCGCGCCCACATAGAAAATCAGGATGCGCCACAGCACTTTGCCCACAGCGCTACGCAGCGTGACCTGAGGATTTTTCGCTTCACCGGCAGTAATACCGATCAGCTCTACGCCCTGATACGAAGCCACAACGATACACAGCGCCGTCAGGAAACCCTTCCAGCCGCCGGCAAAGAAGCCGCCGTTTTCGGTCAGGTTACCGAAACCGATAGCGTGTCCACCGTTGCCAAATCCGAAGAAAATCACGCCCAGGCCGACAACAATCATCACGATGATGGTGGTGACTTTAATCATCGCGAACCAGAACTCGATCTCACCATATAGACGCACGGCGGCCAGGTTTGCCAGCGCCACCAGCCCCACGGCAATAAGCGCGGGTATCCACTGGGCCATGTCCGGGAACCAGAACTGGACGTAGACCCCTATCGCGGTGATCTCGGAGATGCCCACCGCCATCCACATGAACCAGTATGACCAGGCTGTCAGGTAGCCGAAAAAGGGGCTCATATACCGGTGCGCGTAAACGGCGAAGGAGCCGGTTACCGGCTCCAGGAAGAGCATTTCGCCCATGGAACGCATGATGAAGAAAACAAACAGCCCGGCAATAATGTACGCCAGTAATACGGAAGGGCCAGCCCACTTGAGCGTGCTTGCGGAGCCCATAAACAGGCCCACGCCGATAGTGCCGCCCAGCGCTATCAGTTCAATATGACGAGCTTCCAGCCCACGCTGTAGCTCCGGTTTTTTCTCTGCCATAGATCCTCGATTGTGTTTGCTGTTTCCCGACTTAAGACCGGGTATTGTTTTTTAGGGGGACTAAAATACGGAGCGAATGGTTTCTTAAAATGTGCCAAATGGCAAACGATGCATAAAAAAAATGAATGCATTGCACAGATTATCAGCAGTTTTGCAGGCGAGTTGCAGCGCGAATAGCATATCGCGCTACATTTTGATTACATTTTCCCGGTGTAATGCCAGGCGAGGTAGCGAAGCAGACGGATCTGTCGTTTAATGCGTGTCGGTTGCGATAGCAGGCGATACAGCCACTCCAGCCCCAGATGTTGCCAGACCGCTGGCGCACGCTTGACGTGGCCGGTAAAGACGTCATATGTGCCGCCAACGCCCATGTAGAGGGCATCCGGGCAGACCAGACGACAGTCACGCATCAGGATCTCCTGGCGCGGGGACCCCATCGCCACGGTGACAATCTTCGCCCCGCTGTCACGAACGCGCTCAAACAGCGCCTGCCGATCTTCCGGTTTGAAGTAACCATCCTGGCTGCCGACAATATTAACATTCCATTGACGACGCAGTTTCTCTTCCGTCTGGGCCAGTATCTCCGGCTTCCCGCCAATCAGGAACACGGGCGTTCCCTGCGCGCCTGCACGGGCCATAAGCTGCTCCCAGAGATCGGCACCCGCCACGCGGGAAACATTAGCGTCAGGATACTTTTTACGGATAGAGCGAACCACGCTGATCCCGTCCGCGTATTTAAATTCGGCCGCGTCTATCAGGCTTTTGACTTCCGCGTTATCCTCAACCGCCAGCATCTTTTCCGCGTTGATGGCCACCAGCGTACCGGATTTCATCTGGCCGTCGGCGAACAGAAAATCCAGCGCGTGCTGCATGTCGCGCCAGCCAATCAGCTGCAGACCACGTAGCGCATAGCGCGGTGCAGAAATTCTATCAGTCATTACTATCCTTACTCAGACTTGCGACAGCGTTGTGCTGCCCTGCCGCTCGCGCCTGTGCACAAGCCCGGCGCTGTCAAACAGCCAGTACAACAGCTTGGCCAGTAACAGGCAGATGCCGAAAACGACCATGAAGAACACCACGCGCGAAACGAACGAGTCCAGACCTTCGCGCGCCAGAACGATCATATTGAAAATGGCACCAAAGCAGAAACTGTGCAAAATGGCCGCTTTATAGCGGTTGGTCTCTTCATTGCCACGCAGGTAAAGCCAGTCGAACCACTTGATAATCAACCCCACGGCAACCGCACCGGGCAGAATGAACCATGCCCCGCCCATCACCACCAGGGAACCGAGCAGCGTAGGTGAAATTGCCAGACCGGAATGGTTGTTCAGCACTTCCCAGGTGAAGTAATTCGCCGTATTCAGCACCACGCCAGGACGGTCCGGCCATAGCCAGGAAGGAATAAAGACGTAGAAGTCGCGAACAATCGGCGCCAGCCCCTGGAAATCAATCTTGTCGTAATTTTGCAGCAGCAGTGCCAGGTTTTCCCATGGCGAGAAGGTATCGCGCGTGAGGTAAAGGAACGTATAAAACGCCTCATCACCCGCCACGTTCATCCCGTAGCGCTTCAGCGCCAGCCAGAACATCCCCACAATGCCAAACACGCCTGCTGCAACCAGCATCCAGAGCGAAATCCAGCCGCGGATAATGCCGATAAACAGGAAGATCGCGAAGGCGATGATGATGTTCGCGCGCGTACCGCCCACAATCATGTAGGTCAGGATGCCAAATGCGACGGTACTGACCAGGAAGAACAGCCACGCTTTGCTGTCCTGGCGCAGGAAGAAGATCACCAGCATCGCCGGGATGAAGAAGTAGAAGAAACGCTTAAGCGCCACGCCCGAGACTTCTGCCGAAAAAATCTGGCTGTAGGAGTGGAGTTTAAAAAGCAGGAAGCCGTTATGCATGAAGAAGATGCCAACGCTGACCAGGGCGATAGTCATCAGCATCACCCATGTCAGGTGGGTTTCCACCCGATTCATGGTAAAGAGCGCCCGGCGTGGGGCTGCAGCCTGCGCTGAACGCAGACGCGTTTTATAGGTGACGTAGTAGACCGCATAGAAGCAGGTCGCCGCCAGAAGCGCCTGGAGCAGAATGTCCGGCGGCGCGACGCTCACGTCAAAACGGAAGACCAGTATGCTGGTCAACGGGAAGCCGAAAAAGAACGTCAGCAGAAACAGTAACGAGAAGAAGACGTTAAAGTTGAAGCGCACGCGCCGGAATTCAAACCAGGTGAGCGTGGCGATGAACAGGCTGCTCAGAAGCCAGACAACCAGTAAGCCGCTGAATTGCAACTGACTCATGCTTTGTCTCCTGCAGCGATACGCAGCGCGCGGTGCCACGGCGTGAGATAATTCGGGCTGAAAAAATCGATGCTGTTTTTATCCACCAGCGTGAGCTGACGTTGAGCTTCACGTACCACCTCGACATTCAGCGTGTCTGAGGTAAACAGCACCGGAATATGCTGCTCGGCCATGTCCTGCCAGAACGGGTTGTCGCGGTTGAGCACGCACGGTACACCTGCCTGAATCAGCAGGCACAGCGTGCCAATCCCCTGCTGCCGGGCAAAGATGAAATAACCGAGATCGCATTTTCTCAGCAGCGCAAGATATTCATCAAATTCCAGCTTATCGCTGAGGATGTGCAGATTTTCAGCGCTAAACAGCGCCAGCCCCTGCTGACGAACCTCGTCGATATAGGCGCTGTTGTTGGCGGGATAGCCCATCGGCACCACCACGTTCACCGTGTCGCCAAACTGCTGATGCACCGCCCTGAGCGCCGCGACATGTTCGTTACTGCGATCGCCGGAATTCCCCACCAGAATCGTCAGCTTGCCTTCTCGCACCGCGTCATTCGCCATGGCGTTCAGCGCCGGATCCATGCGGGTGGGGAAATAGAGCAACTCGCCGCGCACGTTCGGGTGCTGTTTAGCAAAATAGTTGAGATCGCCGCGGGTAGCAAAAACGCAGCCTACGCGCCCCTGAGCCATGCGGCGCAGGGGATAAAAAAGACGGAATTTCCAGCCGCGGGAGACTTCATAAAGATCAGCTCCCCAGATATGCCAGCTGCACTGGGAGGGTTTAATCCCTCCGCTGAGAAGCGCCAGCCACAGGCCGATATTGAACTGCCCGTGGAAAAAGAAACGTTGCTTACGATCCGCTTTGGCTTTGGCAACCACCGCCTTCGCCAGTGAGGCCTTATCCGGCCAGAAGCGAATCGTCAGTGCCGGAAACGCCTCGCTCAGGCCCTTATCCTGACCTGCAACCATAAACTCACGCGCATCAGGATCGCCCGATGCCAGCTCGTCGTTGAAGAACCGCAAAACGGTCTGGTTATGGTGTGGGATATCCGATCCCAGGATGTGAATCAGTGCAGTCATGCGCGTTTACGCCACAATAAAAATACACCGCAACAGGCGGCGAAATAAACGATATAGGTTGCCATGTAGGCCTGGGCCGCCCCCAGCGCGCCGTGCGTGGGTATCAGCCAGTGTGAAAATGCCGTCAGTAAAACAAACTGGCTAATTTCCGCCAGGATATAGAGCCGCAGGGACGCTTTCGCGATCACCAGATAGCCGAAAACGTAAGCCCCCACTTTCAGTACATCACCCACCAGCTGCCAGGCAAAGAGATCGCGCATGGCGGTGAACTTCGCCGAGAACAGCAGCCAGATGGCGACATCGCGCAATAACCAGACGGTAAAGCTGGCAGCCGCGACGGCCGGCAATACAAAGCGCAGCGATCGGAAAATCTCGCGCGTTATGTCCTGTCTGGACGTCAGACGCGACAGGGTTGGCAGCAGGTAAACGCTAAAGGAAGCCGTAATAAACTGAAGATAGGCATCGGAAATACTGCTTACGCCCTGCCAGATCCCGACCTCATCCCAGCTATAGTGCGCCGCCAGCAGGTTTCGCATCATCACGTAGGCCACCGGCAGCGTGACGGAGGTGATGAGCGCCATCAGGGTAAATTTACCCAGTTGGCTGGCAAGCATCGAGTCCCATTGCGGTTTCAGGTAGCTCAGCGGAATGACGCCCCGACGCATCAGCATAAATGCCGCAGGCACAACCACCAGCGCCGGAACCAGCGCCAGCCCCAGCAGTGCGCCTTCATAGCCACCCAGGCGATAGCAGAAATAATAGGCAATCACGCCGATGACGCTGCCCAGGATCAACGCAAGCGCGTTCCCGGCAGCATCACGAAACCCTTTCATCAGCGCCAGCAGCAGGTTAGCCCAGGCAATCCCCATCTGAACCAATGCGACCAGACGCACCAGCCCCTGATAGTGGGTGTGACCGAATAATCCCTGGCTGATGGGCGCTGCCGCCAGCAGAAAGATAATCGCCATCAGGGTCGAAAAACCCGTGACCATCGCCGACGAGGTGCCCACGACCCTCCGAAGCTGGGCCGCATCATCATGATACTGCGCAACGTATTTGGTGACGCCGTTGAAGATACCGGCACCGGCCAGCACGCCAAGGACGGTGACAAGCTGACGGAAATTTCCCGCCAGTCCCACTCCTGACGGGCCAAATGAGACGGCCAGGAGCTTGACGACCAACAGCCCGGCCCCAATTTTTACAAGCGTGGACGCGGCGGTCCACACCGATGCTTTTGCCAGAGACATATCAGCCGAAATAACTCAGGAGGGTATTAATCACCGTACGCTGGTTAACTGGCGCGAGGTTGTAGAACAGTGGCAGACGAAGCAAACGCTCACTTTCTTTGGTGGTGTAACGGTCTTCACCCGCGAACGTTCCAAACGCTTCGCCCGCCGGACTGGAGTGCAGCGGGATATAGTGGAACACCGCCATAATTTCGGCTTCTTTCAGCCAGGCGATGAGCTCGCTGCGGTCGTCGTTATCGCGCAGCTTGATGTAGAACATGTGTGCGTTGTGGACGCAATCCGCCGGAATCGTTGGCAGCGCAATACGCCCGGCTTTTGCCAGAGGTTCCAGCGCATCGTAATAGGTTTGCCACAGGGAGAGACGCTGCAGGTTGATGCGATCCGCGGCTTCCAGCTGCGCCCACAGGTACGCGGCCTGCAGATCCGCCATCAGATAGCTGGAGCCAATATCGCGCCAGGTGTATTTGTCTACCTGGCCGCGGAAGAACTGGCTGCGGTTGGTGCCTTTTTCGCGGATCACTTCCGCACGCTCCACGAGCGCCCGGTCGTTAATCAGCGTCGCGCCACCCTCTCCGCCTGCCGTGTAGTTTTTGGTTTCGTGGAAGCTAAAGCAGCCGATGTGGCCGATGGTGCCCAGCGCGCGTCCCTTGTAGGTCGACATCACGCCCTGCGCGGCATCTTCCACCACAAACAGGTTATGTTTTTTGGCGATGGCCATGATGGTGTCCATTTCACAGGCCACACCTGCGTAGTGAACCGGCACGATCGCGCGCGTTTTGTCGGTGATCGCCGCTTCAATCAGCGTCTCATCAATGTTCATGGTATCCGGGCGGATATCCACAAAGACGATTTTCGCCCCGCGCAGGACAAACGCATTCGCCGTGGAAACGAAGGTGTAGCTCGGCATGATCACTTCATCGCCGGGCTGGATATCCAGCAGCAGTGCGGCCATTTCCAGCGATGCCGTACAGGACGGGGTCAGCAGTACTTTGGCGCTGCGAAAACGCTGTTCCATCCACTGCTGACAGCGACGGGTGAAACCGCCGTCACCGCAGAGTTTGCCGCTGCCCATGGCAGACTGCATATAGTCGAGTTCCGTTCCGACGACGGGTGGTGCGTTAAATGGAATCATCTTGTCACCTGTATAACCAGTAGGCGGTGGCGTCGATGTTGGCACCACTCGCAATATAACGTTTAAGCGCGGCGGTGTTGCCCACCTGGGTCGCCACCCGCAGCGTCTCAACCTGCTGCTGCTGCGCCCAGTGCAGCGCCGCCTGCATAAGTTTCTCACCCATGCCGCGCCCGGCTAATAAGCCAATACGCGCCTCGCGCACGTTGAGCTTGCGAAGCGAGACGAACCCCTGGAGTTGACCGTCCCCTGCGCGGAAAACCAGGCAGACGTGGTCAAAGGTGCCTTTAACCGCATTCTCTATCCACTGGGCATAGAAACGGCCGCTATCGTCAGGTGCGTACCAGGGCGCACGAAAGCGGCTCTGCGCAAACGCCTGAGCCGCCATCTGACGCAGCACGGGAATATCCTGTTCGGTTGCGATTTCAGCGCCGGGTGCATCATGCCGGGTGAGGGTTATGGAAAGGTCTGCCTCACCTTCCACCAGCTGGAAGCCGCGTTGCTGGAGCGCATCAAGCAGGTCGGTACGGTCCGCCGGGATCTTCGCCTGAATCCGTTGCCAGGTGATGAAATCCGATTCAGCCAGTACCGGCGCATCATCGCGCAGACGCACAATGGCCGACGGCAGGCCGAAAAAGGCACTCTCCCACTGCAGGGGCTCAAGTACCCCGTTCAGGCTGTTCAACGCCAGACACCTTTGGTATCAACCACATACTTCTGACGCACCGCATCACCGGACGTCGCTTTAAACGCTTTATGATCCACCAGCAGCACCAGCACGTCCGCCGTCGCCAGCGCCTCATCCAGCGCAGCCAGCGTGCAGTGCCCCGCCAGTTTTGCCGGCAACTCATCGATATTCGGCTCAACCACCAGCGTTTCACCCTTGTGCCATTCGGCAATCATCTGAGCAATTTCCATTGCCGGGCTTTCGCGCAGGTCGTCAATGTTGGGTTTGAAGGCCAGACCAAAGCAGGCAATTTTCAGCTCGCTGGCGCGCTTTCCGCTCTCTGCCAGACAATCCGCTACCGTGGTTTTGACCTGATTGAGCACCCAGTGAGGTTTGCTGTCGTTCACTTCACGCGCGGTGCGAATCAGGCGCGCCTGCGCCGGATTCTGAGCCACAATAAACCACGGATCGACGGCGATGCAGTGTCCACCCACGCCCGGGCCTGGCTGGAGAATGTTTACACGCGGATGGCGATTCGCCAGGCTAATCAACTCCCAGACGTTAATCCCCTGATCGGCGCAAATCAGCGACAGTTCGTTCGCAAAGGCGATATTAACGTCACGGAAGCTGTTTTCCGTCAGCTTGCACATCTCGGCGGTGCGGGAGTTTGTCACCACACACTCGCCTTCCAGGAAAATCTTGTACAGCGCGCTGGCACGCTCGGAACAGACGGGCGTCATACCGCCAATGACGCGGTCGTTTTTAGTCAGTTCGACCATGACCTGGCCCGGGAGGACGCGCTCCGGGCAGTAGGCGATGTTGATATCCGCCTGCTCCCCCGCCTGTTGCGGGAAGCTTAAATCAGGGCGCGCGTCGGCCAGCCACTGCGCCATCTGCTCGGTAGCACCGACCGGAGAGGTTGATTCCAGAATCACCAGCGCCCCTTTCTTCAGCACAGGGGCAATGGACTTTGCCGCCGCCTCGACGTAGACCATGTCGGGCTCGTGGTCGCCTTTAAAGGGCGTTGGAACGGCAATCAGGTAGGCATCCGCTTCAACCGGCGTGGTACTGGCGCGCAGGAAGCCGCCCTCTACCGCCTCTTTCACTACGCGATCCAAATCGGGCTCGACAATATGAATCTCGCCACGGTTAATGGTTTCCACCGCACGGGCGTTGATATCCACACCGACAACCTGTTTCTGACGAGAGGCAAACGCCGCCGCGGTGGGCAAGCCAATGTAGCCAAGACCAATGACAGAGATGGTAGTAAAACTCATAGCGATACCCGATTGTTTTTAAGTGCATGCAAAATACGGCCACAAGCCTGCCCGTCTCCATACGGATTATGGGCCCGGCTCATCGCCTGATACGTTTCGTCGTCATGCAGAAGGCGCGTGACCTCTTCGACGATCAGTTCCGCGTTGGTGCCGACCAGACGCACCGTACCGGCTTTGACCGCTTCCGGACGTTCGGTGGTTTCACGCATCACCAGCACCGGTTTGCCAAGAGAAGGCGCTTCTTCCTGAATGCCGCCGGAATCGGTAAGGATCAGCCAGGCATGGTTCATCAGCCAGACAAACGGCAGATAGTCCTGAGGTTCAATCAGAAGGACATTTTCGATATGGCCCAGGATGCGGTTAACCGGCTCGCTGACGTTAGGATTGAGATGGACCGGATAGACGATCTGCACGTCGTCGTTCTGCGCCGCGATTTCAGCCAGCGCGTGACAGATTTGCTCAAAACCCCGGCCAAAGCTTTCGCGACGGTGGCCGGTGACCAGAATGGTTTTTTTGCCGTTGTGCAGGAATGGATAGCGGGCAGCGAGTTCGTTCTTAAGCTCGTCATTTGCGAGGACGCGATCGCGTACCCAAATCAACGCATCGATGACCGTATTGCCGGTCACAAAGATTTTGTTATCGGCGATATTTTCACGCAGCAGGTTCTGACGCGAGTTTTCCGTTGGGGCAAAGTGGTACATCGCCAAATGGCCGGTAAGCGTGCGGTTGGCCTCCTCCGGCCACGGCGAATAGAGATTGCCGGTACGCAGACCCGCCTCAACATGGCCGACGGGAATACGCTGGTAAAACGCGGCCAGGCTTGTTGCCATCGTGGTTGTGGTATCACCATGCACCAGCACGACGTCGGGCTTGAATGACTCCAGGATCGGCTTGAGATCTTGCAGAATGCGAGAGGTTATCTCCGTCAACCCTTGCCCCGGTTTCATAATATTAAGATCGTAATCCGGGACGATGGAAAAGAGCGTTAAAACCTGATCGAGCATCTCACGGTGCTGAGCCGTGACGCACACTTTCGCTTCAATATCAGGATCGCTGGCCAGCGCATGAACCAGAGGCGCCATCTTAATGGCCTCCGGCCTGGTGCCAAATACGGTTAGTACTTTCACATCGATTCTCTTCGATTAGGCGATGAAGGCCGCAGCCTTCATCGTAGACGGCATTCTTAGTTTGTGCGACGACGCGTTAACGCCACGCCAGCGCCCGTCAGTGCGCCTACAATCCCCCACATGATCATCAGGAATGCACGACGCGGACTATCGCGTTTTACAGGTTCTTCAGGCGTTCGCAAATAACGATAGGTCTGAAAACGCGGGTCCAGAGAGGGACCGACATTAAGCGTATTGAGCATCGCGCGATTTTGGTCGTAATCGAGGTCAAAATCAGGACCGACGGCCTGAAGGTTTTCCAGACGTGCCTGCAACATGGGGCGGCCAAGGAGGAACATCTCTGAATCAGGCAGTTCATCAGCCGGCACGTCCGTCTCAGTACGGGAAATATTGTGCTGTTCCGCAATTTTCAGCGCCTGCTCAATATTGTGTACACGGCGAGCGAAAATCGCTTTAGCCACCTCTTCCTGACGTTTCACCTGCGCTTTCATCTGGATGGTGCGAGCCGACCAGGCGCCTTTAAGCTCTTCGTTAAGATGGCTTGCGGCACGCTGGCTGGCAAACGCGACATACTGACGCAGCAGGTTGTTGGCGTCCGGCGCGGTTTCTGCAATCAGCTTGACGCTGTCATTCACGTTACGCAGCGCGTCGCCCGGCATAAATTGAATATTGTTAATCAGATCGTCCAGCAGAGCGGCGTCGGCTTTGGTGTTATCAACCCGACGCTGCTTGTAGTAATCCGTCTGGGACCAGAAGTCGCGGCGCGTATCCCACGAAGCCAGTTGCATCACAAACTCTTTATAGGCCTCATCCATAACGGAGACCTGATCCGGCGTGGCGAGGTTAGCTTTGATATCCAGGTTTCGCAGGAATTGCTGTTGGGAATAGAACCCCCCAAGCATGTTAACCGTTGGTTTGTCAGTGATTGCCGTGGCGCTCCACTCTTGTTTTGCAAAGAACGTATAGGCCAGCGCTAACAGTGCAAACCCCAGCGCGATCCCCGCAATCCAAAGTTTGCCTGCCCATAACACGCGAAACAAACCCCGAATATCCAGTTCATTCTCAGTTACCACTGATTTCGCTCCCGCCAACGGTTGAGTCATCATAGTCCCGGTTTTACTTAGTTAATGTTGTGTTTTTGCCACTGTTACGACGCATCCTGCGTTTAATACGTTTAATGAACCGCGCTACTTTCCATGCGCGCTTAATGCAGTAGCCGTAAAGGAAAAACGCTAGCAAAAATAATGCCAACATAACCCATTCTGGCACAAAATGAGCATACTCCGCGGCAACACCCACTCCCGCAAGGATGGCGGCCGCCACGGTTATCAAAACAAATGCCTGCCGGGAGGTGAATCCAGCGCGCATGATCAAATGATGAATATGCTGTCGGTCGGCTGAGAAGGGACTCATTCCTTTGCGCAAGCGGCGATACATAATCGCAACCATATCCATTAACGGGATTGCGATAATCCACAACGCGGTGACAGGGCTGATAGGATGGACTTGCCCCTGAGTCGTTTCCAGCAAAATCCAGATGACGGTAAACCCAATGAGTGTGCTGCCCGCATCACCCATAAAGACTTTATAGCGACGCCCCAGCGCACCGAGGTTTAACAGGATATAAGGCAGGATGGCGGCAATCATGGCGAAGCACCACATAGCAAGACTATATTGACCGTCAAACCACAAAATAAAACCGATCGCGGCAAACGAGACGCAGGAGAGTCCCCCCAGCAAGCCATCAATACCATCGACCATGTTGAAGGCATTTATAGCAACCCATACGGCGAAAAGCGTCAGAAAATAGCCGAACGGGCCGAGCACCATCTCCCACGAGCCAAAAATATAGCCCAGGCTACTCAAGTAGAGTTTTGCTGAGACCATCATGGCAATGCCAACTGCCGCCTGCACAAAGGCGCGGATTTTAACGCTGATGTCATAACGATCGTCAAGCGCGCCGACGATGACCAGTACCGTTGAACACATCAGATATAATTTGACATGTGGGACATAGTAGTTAGCAATTGCGAAGGCATAGCAAATGCCGGCAAAAACGGAAATACCACCCACCAGGGGGATCATGCCCTGATGACGCTTCCGGAAGTTGGGTTTATCCACTAACCCCACGTATTTCGCCACCTTACGCGCAATAAACAGAAAACAGGTGGTGAATAAAAAAATACTGGTTAGATCAGTAAACGTATCGAATAGGTTCACAATGGATTCTCAACAAATGTTAGTCTCGGAAGTATAACCACGAAGGCTCATAGCCCGAAGGTAAAAGTAAACCTCTTGTGACCTCATTTGTATATTATTCAAGCTATTAATGTTTTTACTCTACGAATCGTCTTATTGTCGCACCTACACGTCAAAATTGGGAGTAGGTGGTACTAGCGTATAGTCCATAAAAGAAAAACGCCACGTAAAAACGTGGCGTTCGCTGGCTTTATTTGCGTTACGAGCGTTTCATCATGTCGAAGAAATCGTCGTTGGTTTTGGTCATTGCCAGTTTGTTAATGAGGAACTCCATCGCGTCGATTTCACCCATTGGATGGATGATTTTGCGCAGGATCCACATTTTCTGCAGCTCTTCCTGGGTGGTGAGCAGCTCTTCTTTACGGGTACCGGAACGGTTGTAGTCGATTGCCGGGAAGACGCGTTTTTCAGCGATCTTACGAGAGAGGTGCAGTTCCATGTTGCCTGTCCCTTTAAACTCTTCGTAAATCACTTCGTCCATTTTGGAGCCGGTATCAATCAGCGCGGTCGCGATGATGGTCAGGCTGCCGCCCTCTTCGACGTTACGTGCAGCACCGAAGAAACGTTTTGGACGATGCAGGGCGTTAGCATCCACACCACCGGTCAGGACTTTACCAGACGCCGGGACCACGGTGTTGTAGGCACGCGCCAGACGGGTGATAGAGTCGAGCAGGATGATCACGTCTTTCTTGTGCTCAACCAGGCGTTTTGCCTTCTCGATAACCATTTCCGCAACCTGAACGTGGCGAGATGCTGGCTCGTCGAAGGTAGAAGCAACCACTTCACCTTTAACCAGACGCTGCATCTCGGTCACTTCTTCCGGACGTTCGTCAATCAGCAGCACCATCAGCACACAGTCAGGGTGGTTGTAAGCAATGCTCTGCGCGATGTTCTGCAGCAGCATGGTTTTACCCGCTTTTGGCGGCGCCACAATCAGACCACGCTGACCACGACCGATTGGTGAGGCCAGATCCAGAACGCGCGCGGTTAAGTCTTCGGTAGAACCGTTACCACGCTCCATACGCAGGCGAGAGTTCGCGTGCAGCGGCGTTAAGTTCTCAAAGAGGATCTTATTGCGCGAGTTTTCTGGCTTATCGAAGTTAACTTCATTGACTTTCAACAGCGCAAAGTAGCGTTCACCCTCTTTAGGAGGACGAATCTTACCTGAAATGGTGTCACCAGTGCGGAGGTTGAAACGGCGGATTTGGCTGGGGGATACGTAGATGTCGTCAGGGCCGGCGAGGTAGGAGCTGTCTGCAGAGCGGAGGAAACCAAATCCGTCTTGCAATATCTCCAGCACACCGTCGCCAAAGATATCTTCGCCACTCTTAGCGTGCTGCTTCAGGATGGCGAAAATGATGTCCTGCTTGCGCATACGAGCCTGGTTTTCCAGCCCCATATTTTCGCCGAGAGTGATCAGCTCAGAAACCGGCGTATTCTTTAATTCGGTAAGATTCATAATGGTGTGGGTTCTTAAACTCGGGGTGATTCTCGAACTTAATGTTGTGAATGGTATGGCAGGGTCATCCATGCCTGTTTAGCGGCCATCAACTCATGTCTGTTCGCTGTCTGGTCACAGGGAAAGAACGCAGAACTGAAACGACAAGACGGATTGAGTGACAAGCCCGGAATTTAGCCACTTCACGCACTGTTCATGTTAACAACGGGAAGTATCGGGTAAAACAAGATTCAAACAACAAGATATGTTTAAAACGAAGTCATAGCTAACTTAGCACGACTTCAGCCGGGCGTCCAGAGTTCCGAATCATTTAGCCGGGGGCTCTGAACGCACAGCGGAGAAACCTTACGCCAGGTTAGCGTCGAGGAACTCTTTCAGTTGACCTTTGGACAGCGCGCCCACTTTGGTCGCCGCCACTTCGCCGTTTTTGAACAGCAGCAGGGTCGGAATACCACGGATACCGTATTTTGGTGCGGTGCCCGGGTTCTGGTCGATGTTCAGCTTGGCAACGGTCAGTTTGCCCTGATATTCGTCGGCGATCTCATCCAGAATCGGGGCGATCATTTTGCAAGGACCACACCATTCAGCCCAGAAATCGACGAGGATCAGCCCGTCAGCCTTAAGTACGTCCGTGTCAAAACTGTCGTCAGTCAGGTGAATAATTTTATCGCTCATATATAACTCCACAGGAATAAGCCTGGTACGTTGGTTTTGTCTCCACCAACGACGCGTTGATGTCGCATTAACCAACTAAAGGTTGACTTTATTTCACCGGATACGCTTTCGTAAAGCAATAGTAAGCTGATATTCTACCACACTATGAGCAAAACACATTTAACAGAACAGAAGTTTTCCGACTTCGCGCTGCACCCGAAGGTGATTGAAGCCCTTGAAAATAAAGGGTTTCATAACTGCACGCCCATTCAGGCCCTCGCGCTGCCGCTGACGCTGGCCGGTCGCGATGTTGCCGGGCAGGCGCAAACCGGTACCGGCAAAACGATGGCGTTTTTAACGTCAACGTTTCATTATTTACTTTCTCACCCAGCGATTGCAGACCGCAAAGTTAACCAGCCGCGCGCGCTAATTATGGCCCCGACGCGAGAACTGGCGGTACAGATCCACGCAGACGCTGAACCCCTGGCGCAGGCTACCGGCCTGAAGCTGGGCCTGGCCTATGGCGGCGACGGCTACGATAAACAGCTGAAAGTGCTGGAAAGCGGTGTGGATATCCTGATCGGTACCACCGGCCGTCTTATCGATTACGCCAAACAGAACCACATTAACCTCGGTGCCATCCAGGTTGTGGTGCTCGATGAAGCTGACCGCATGTACGATCTGGGCTTCATTAAAGACATCCGCTGGCTGTTCCGCCGTATGCCTCCGGCTAATCAGCGCCTGAATATGCTGTTCTCTGCAACCCTCTCCTACCGCGTTCGCGAGCTGGCGTTCGAACAGATGAACAACGCCGAATACGTAGAAGTGGAACCGGAGCAGAAAACGGGTCACCGCATTAAAGAAGAGCTCTTCTATCCTTCTAATGAAGAGAAAATGCGCCTGCTGCAAACGCTGATTGAAGAAGAGTGGCCAGATCGCGCCATCATCTTTGCCAACACCAAACACCGTTGTGAAGACATCTGGGGCCACCTGGCTGCCGATGGTCACCGTGTTGGCCTGTTGACCGGCGACGTGGCGCAGAAAAAACGCCTGCGTATTCTCGAAGAGTTTACCCGCGGCGATCTCGATATTCTGGTCGCCACCGACGTGGCTGCACGTGGTTTACACATTCCAGCCGTAACGCACGTCTTTAACTACGATCTGCCAGACGACTGTGAAGACTACGTACACCGTATCGGTCGTACCGGTCGCGCGGGCGCAAGCGGTCACTCTATTAGCCTTGCGTGTGAAGAGTATGCGCTGAACCTTCCGGCCATTGAGACCTACATCGGTCACTCTATTCCGCAGAGCAAATACAATCCGGAAGCGCTGTTAAGCGAACTGCCGCCGCCTAAGCGTCTTACCCGCCCACGCTCCGGCAATGGTCCGCGTCGTTCAGGCGGCGCACCGCGTAATCGTCGTCGTTCAGGTTAAGAAAATATGCTCAGCTCCACCTCGCTTTATGCGGCAATTGATCTCGGTTCGAATAGTTTTCATATGCTGGTTGTGCGCGAGGTGGCGGGAAGCATACAAACGCTGACGCGCATTAAGCGCAAGGTCCGCCTCGCGGCGGGCCTGAGCAGCGACAATCACCTCTCGCCTGAAGCCATGGAACGTGGCTGGCAGTGCCTGCGACTCTTTGCCGAGCGTCTGCAGGATATCCCGCACGCCCAAATCACCGTTGTCGCCACTGCGACACTCCGCCTGGCGGTTAACGCCGTGGATTTTATTGCCAGAGCGCAGGAGATTCTCGGTTGCCCGGTTCAGGTTATCAGCGGTGAAGAAGAAGCGCGTCTGATTTATCAGGGTGTTGCACACACTACGGGGGGTGACGATCGCCGCCTGGTGGTGGATATCGGCGGAGCCAGTACCGAGCTGGTGACCGGCACCGGCGCGCAGGCTACGTCGCTGTTCAGCCTGTCGATGGGCTGCGTGACCTGGCTTGAGCGCTATTTTACCGATCGTAATCTGGGTAAAGAGAACTTCGACGAGGCAGAAAATGCCGCGCGCGAGGTATTACGTCCCGTGATGGACGAACTGCGCTATCACGGCTGGAAAGTGTGCGTGGGTGCGTCGGGGACCGTGCAGGCCCTGCAGGAAATCATGATGGCGCAGGGAATGGACGAGCGGATTACGCTTGCCAAACTTCAGCAGCTAAAACAGCGCGCCATCCAGTGCGGACGCCTGGAAGAACTGGAAATTGAAGGCCTGACGCTGGAACGCGCGCTGGTCTTCCCGAGCGGGCTGGCCATTCTGATCGCCATTTTCACCGAGCTCAACATCCAGTGTATGACCCTTGCCGGCGGCGCGCTGCGCGAAGGCCTGGTCTACGGGATGCTGCATCTGTCGGTCGATCAGGATATCCGCAGCCGAACCCTGCGCAACGTACAGCGTCGTTTTCTGGTTGATATCGATCAGGCAGGACGCGTATCGCAGCTGGCATCTCGCTTCGCCGATCAGGTCGCTAACGTCTGGGATCTTGATCATCTGAGCCGCGATTTATTGCTGAGCGCCTGTGCGCTGCATGAAGTGGGGCTGAGCATTGATTTTAAGCAGGCCCCCGCTCACGCAGCGTATCTGGTTCGCAACCTGGATTTACCGGGCTACACGCCCGCACAGAAAAAGCTGCTGGCAACGCTGCTGCTGAACCAGACCAACGCCGTTGATCTTTCATCTTTGCATCAGCAAAACGCCGTTCCGCCGCGCGTGGCCGAACATCTGTGCCGCCTGCTGCGTCTGGCGATTCTGTTTGCCAGCCGCCGTCGCGATGATTTGCTGCCTGCAATCAATCTGGTGGCCGATGACGAAAAACTGTCGCTGACGCTGCCGGAAAACTGGATTGAACGTCACCCGCTTGGGGCAGAGATGATCGAGCAGGAGTGCCAGTGGCAGAGCTATGTGCACTGGGTGCTGGAAGTGAAGTAATACGCTGAACATTGCCGGGTGGCGGCTTCGCCTTACCCGGCCTACTCATCATTATCCTTTCTCTTTGGCTTTTGCCAGCATGGCGCGAATGTTCGCCACGTTAGCCTGCCCCTTATGCATCCGCTCTTCTGCGGTAATCACTTTGCGTTCCTGTTCCCAGATCAGGTCGTCCTGCGGCAGCTCCAGCAGGAAACGGCTCGGCTCCGGGCGGACGAGTTCGCCATACTGACGGCGCTCTTTACACAGCGTAAACGTCAGCTCTTTCTGCGCACGGGTGATCCCCACGTAGGCCAGACGGCGCTCCTCGTCGACGTTATCTTCGTCAATGCTGCTCTGGTGCGGTAACAATCCCTCTTCCATACCAACCAGATACACATACGGGAACTCCAGCCCTTTGGACGCATGCAGCGTCATCAGCTGAACCTGATCGGCTTCTTCTTCGCTCTCGCCGCGCTCCATCATGTCGCGCAGGGTAAAGCGGGTGACGACCTGCGTCAGGGTCATCGGCTCGTCGATTTCAGAGCCTTCCAGCATTTCGGTCATCCAGCTGAAGAGCTGGTTAACGTTTTTCATCCGCATCTCAGCCGCTTTCGGGCTGGCCGAGGTTTCGTACAGCCAGGACTCATAGTCGATGCCGTGAATAAGATCGCGCACCGCCGCCACCGGCTCGCGCTCCGCGAGACGCTGCACTTCGCCGAGCCAGTGGGTGAATCGTGTTAACGAATCGTAACCGCGGCCGGTTAACGTCTGGCTCAGCCCCATGTCGAAGCTGGCGGTAAAAAGGCTTTTATTACGCGTCATCGCCCACTCGCCCAGCTTTTGCAGCGTCGCAGGGCCAATCTCGCGCTTCGGCGTATTCACGATACGCAGAAACGCGCTGTCGTCATCCGGGTTCGTGAGGACGCGCAGATAGGCCAGCAGATCTTTAATCTCTGGCCGTGAGAAGAACGACGTACCGCCCGAAATTTTGTAGGGGATGCGGTTCTGCATCAGCATCTTTTCAAAGACGCGCGACTGGTGATTGCCGCGATAGAGGATCGCGTAATCCTTATATTCGGTTTTATTGACGAAGTGGTGGGCGATCAGTTCGCCCGTCACGCGCTCCGCCTCATGCTCTTCGTTGTTGGCGCTGAGCACCTTCAATTCAGTACCGTAACCCAGCTCGGAGAAGAGACGCTTCTCAAACACGTGCGGGTTATTGGCAATCAGGATGTTTGCTGCCTTCAGGATACGCCCGGAGGAGCGGTAGTTTTGCTCCAGCTTAATCACCTGCAGCGCCGGAAAATCTTTGCTCAGCAGCACCAGGTTTTGCGGACGCGCGCCGCGCCAGGAGTAAATTGACTGGTCGTCGTCGCCGACCACGGTGAAACGCGCGCGCTGCCCCACCAGCAGCTTCACCAGCTCGTACTGGCTGGTGTTGGTGTCCTGATACTCATCCACCAGCAGGTAACGGATTTTGTTCTGCCAGCGCTCGCGAACCTCTTCGTTCCGCTGCAGCAGCAGCGTGGGCAGCAAAATCAGGTCGTCAAAGTCCAGCACGTTGCACGCTTTCATATGTGCATCGTACAGACTGTAGCAGTGGGCAAAGATCCGATCCCGTTCGCCTTTGGCGATCGCCGCGGCCTGGGCCGGGGTCATCAGATCGTTTTTCCAGTTTGAGATCGTTGAGATCAGCTGCTGCAACAGCACCTTGTCATCTTCGATCAGCCCCTCGGTGAGCTCTTTGAGCAACGCCACCTGGTCGGTGTCATCGAAGAGCGAGAAGTTGGACTTCATTCCCAGCGCAGCATACTCGCGTTTAATGATATCCAGCCCCAGCGTGTGGAAGGTGGAGATCATCAGGCCGCGCGCCTCTTTACGCCCCAGGGTCTGGCCGACACGCTCTTTCATCTCACGCGCCGCTTTATTGGTAAAGGTTACCGCCGCAATGTGCCGGGCCTGATAGCCACAGCCGCGGATCAGGTGCGCAATCTTATTGGTGATAACGCGCGTTTTGCCGGATCCTGCACCCGCCAGCACCAGACACGGTCCGGTGACAAATTCGACGGCTTGTTGTTGTCCGGGGTTTAAACGCATAAATGATCACTCAATGAAAGTCAGGAGGGGAGAATAACAGCGTGGTAGTATAGCGAGCCTAATCCATACCACTCAAGGCACGATCATGGCAAAAACAGCAGCAGCACTGCATATTCTTGTTAAAGAAGAGAAACTGGCTCTGGATCTTCTGGAGCAGATCAAAAACGGCGCCGACTTCGGCAAGCTGGCGAAGAAGCACTCTATCTGTCCGTCAGGCAAACGCGGCGGCGATCTGGGTGAATTCCGCCAGGGTCAGATGGTACCGGCATTCGATAAAGTGGTCTTCTCCTGCCCGGTGCTGGAGCCAACCGGCCCGCTGCACACGCAGTTCGGCTACCACGTGATTAAAGTGCTGTACCGCAAATAAACAAGCCGGGTGGCGACTGCGCCTACCCGGCCTACATCTTACGGTTTTGTAGGTCGGGTTAGCGAAGCGCCACCCGACAAAGTTGTTAACCCGCTACCGCGATACGCTTCATGTCGGTCATGTAGCCACGCAGTTTGTGGCCCACTTTCTCGATCTGGTGGCTGCGAATCGCTTCGTTCACATCGCGCAGCTGCGCGTTGTCCACGGCACCTTCTGCAATCGCTTTACCCAGATCGCCCGGCTGCAGAGTGGTCATAAACTCTTTCAGCAGCGGTACGCAGGCGTAAGAGAACAGGTAGTTACCGTATTCTGCAGTATCAGAGATAACCACGTTCATTTCGTACAGACGCTTACGGGCGATGGTGTTCGCGATCAGCGGCAGCTCGTGCAGTGATTCGTAGTACGCAGACTCTTCAATGATGCCGGAATCCACCATGGTTTCGAACGCCAGCTCAACGCCTGCTTTCACCATCGCAATCATCAGGACGCCTTTATCGAAGTACTCCTGCTCGCCGATTTTACCTTCGTACTGTGGCGCGGTTTCGAACGCGGTCTTACCGGTCTCTTCACGCCAGGTCAGCAGTTTCTTATCGTCGTTCGCCCAGTCAGCCATCATGCCGGAAGAGAACTCGCCGGAGATGATGTCGTCCATATGTTTCTGGAACAGCGGCGCCATGATGGTTTTCAGCTGTTCAGACAGCGCGTAAGCACGCAGTTTTGCCGGGTTGGACAGACGGTCCATCATCAGCGTAATACCGCCCTGCTTCAGCGCTTCGGTGATGGTCTCCCAGCCGAACTGAATCAGTTTTTCCGCGTATGCCGGGTCGGTGCCCTCTTCCACCAGCTTATCGAAGCACAGCAGAGAACCGGCCTGCAGCATACCGCACAGAATGGTCTGCTCGCCCATCAGGTCAGATTTCACTTCGGCAACGAAGGACGATTCCAGCACGCCCGCACGGTGGCCGCCGGTCGCCGCAGCCCATGCTTTGGCAATCGCCATACCTTCACCTTTCGGATCGTTTTCCGGGTGAACCGCGATCAGCGTCGGCACGCCGAAACCACGCTTGTACTCTTCACGCACTTCGGTACCCGGGCACTTCGGTGCCACCATCACTACGGTGATGTCTTTACGGATCTGCTCGCCCACTTCAACGATGTTGAAGCCGTGGGAGTAACCCAGCGCCGCGCCGTCTTTCATCAGCGGCTGTACGGAACGCACAACGTCTGAGTGCTGCTTGTCCGGCGTCAGGTTAACCACCAGATCCGCCTGCGGGATCAGCTCTTCGTAGGTACCCACTTTGAAGCCATTTTCGGTCGCTTTGCGCCAGGAGGCACGCTTCTCGGCAATCGCTTCTTTGCGCAGGGCGTAGGAGATATCCAGACCGGAGTCACGCATGTTCAGGCCCTGGTTCAGACCCTGTGCGCCACAGCCGACGATGACCACTTTTTTACCCTGAAGGTAGCTCGCGCCATCGGCAAATTCATCGCGCGCCATGAAGCGGCATTTGCCCAACTGCGCCAGCTGCTGGCGCAAGTTCAGTGTATTAAAGTAGTTAGCCATGGGTGATACCTCGTGATGTTGTGTGTCTTATTGTTCGGTTCGCGTTTCAGCGAGAATGTACCCACATTACAACAGGAAATTTATTGCGGAAATTGATATATTCACAACGTCACATTGCAATTTATGCAATGTAAAAAGAGGGAGTGGAATCGGTGGATTTACGCGATCTGAAAATGTTCCTGCACCTGGCGGAAAGCCGTCACTTTGGCCGCAGCGCCCGGGCGATGCACGTCAGCCCCTCCACGCTTTCGCGCCAGATCCAGCGCCTTGAGGAAGACCTCGGCCAGCCGCTGTTCGTGCGCGATAACCGCACCGTCACCCTCACGGAAGCGGGCGAAGAGCTGCGTATTTTTGCCCAGCAGACGCTGTTGCAGTACCAGCAGCTGCGGCACTCTATCGATCAGCAGGGGCCGTCACTCTCCGGTGAGCTGCATATTTTCTGCTCCGTGACCGCCGCCTACAGCCATCTGCCGCCCATCCTTGACCGCTTTCGCGCGGCGCATCCGTCGGTTGAAATTAAGCTCACTACCGGCGACGCTGCCGACGCGATGGAAAAAGTGGTGACGGGCGAAGCGGATCTCGCCATTGCCGGGAAGCCGGAAACCCTGCCGGGCGCGGTAGCGTTCTCGATGCTGGAAAATCTGGCGGTGGTGCTGATTGCCCCCGCGCTGCCCTGCCCGGTGCGTAACCAGGTGTCGGTGGAAAAACCGGACTGGTCCACGGTGCCGTTTATCATGGCCGATCAGGGCCCGGTTCGCCGCCGCATTGAGCTGTGGTTCCGCCGTCAGAAAATCAGCAACCCGTCGATTTACGCCACCGTCAGCGGCCATGAGGCGATGGTGTCGATGGTGGCGCTGGGCTGCGGCGTGGCGCTGCTGCCGGAAGTGGTGCTGGACAACAGCCCGGAGCCGGTGCGCAATCGCGTGATGATTTTAGAGCGCAGCGACGAGAAAACGCCGTTTGAGCTTGGCGTGTGCGCACAAAAAAAGCGGCTGCATGAGCCGCTTATTGATGCGTTCTGGACGATACTGCCGAACCACTAAAGCCGGGTGGCGCTGCGCTTACCCGGCCTACATGCCGCTCAGCCCTTAGCCTGCCAGGAAGAAGCGGAACGCCGGGTTGTGGGTTTCGTCATGGCACTCGTAGCCCAGCTCGTTCAGCCGCGTTTCGAAATCCGGCTCGTGCTCGCCCAGTTCGAACGCCGCCAGCACGCGGCCGTAGTCGGTGCCGTGGCTGCGGTAGTGGAACAGAGAGATGTTCCAGTGCGTGCCCAGCGTGTGCAGGAACTTGAGCAACGCGCCCGGCGATTCCGGGAACTCAAAGCTGAACAGGCGTTCCCTGAGCGGCTTCGAAGGACGGCCGCCGACCATGTAACGCACGTGCAGCTTCGCCATCTCGTCGTCGGAGAGATCGACCACGCTATAGCCGCCCTCATGCAGCAGGTTGAGGATCTCTTTGCGCTCCTCCACGCCGCGGCTCAGACGCACGCCGACAAAAATACAGGCGTCTTTAGCATCGGCAAAACGGTAGTTAAACTCCGTCACCGAACGACCGCCCAGCAGCTGACAGAACTTCAGGAAGCTGCCCTTCTCTTCCGGAATGGTCACCGCCAGCAGCGCTTCACGCTGTTCGCCCAGCTCGCAGCGCTCGGACACGTAGCGAAGACCGTGGAAGTTCACGTTGGCCCCGGAAAGCACGTGCGCCAGACGCTCGCCGCGGATGTTGTGCTGCGCGATGTATTTTTTCATGCCCGCCAGCGCCAGCGCGCCGGACGGTTCCGCCACCGCACGCACGTCTTCGAACAGATCTTTCATCGCCGCGCAGATGGCGTCGCTGTCCACCGTGACGATATCGTCGAGATATTCCCGGCACAGGCGGAAGGTTTCGTCGCCAATGCGCTTCACCGCCACGCCCTCGGCAAACAGCCCGACGCGCGGCAGGTCGACCGGATGCCCGGCATCCAGCGCCGCTTTCAGGCAGGCGGAGTCTTCCGCTTCCACGGCAATGACTTTAATCTGCGGCATCAGCTGTTTGATCAGCACCGCCACGCCTGCGGCTAAACCGCCGCCGCCCACCGGGACAAAGACCCGGTCGAGATGGGCATCCTGCTGCAGCAGCTCCAGCGCCAGCGTGCCCTGCCCGGCAATCACCATCGGGTGGTCGAACGGCGGCACCCAGGTGAACCCCTGCTGCTGAGCCAGCTCAATCGCTTTGGCTTTTGCTTCGTCAAAGTTGGCCCCGTGGAGCAAGACTTCGCCGCCGAAACCGCGCACCGCGTCGACCTTGATATCGGCGGTAGCAACCGGCATCACGATCAGCGCTTTCAGCCCCAGACGGGCAGACGAGAACGCCACGCCCTGCGCGTGGTTGCCCGCCGATGCGGTAATCACCCCGCGCGCTTTCTGCTCGTCGGTCAGCCCGGCCATCATCGCGTAGGCACCGCGCAGCTTGAAGCTGTGCACCGGCTGGCGGTCTTCGCGCTTCACCAGGATGACGTTGTCCAGGCGCGAAGAGAGTTTTTCCATTTTCTGCAGGGGGGTGACCTGCACGGCTTCATAGACCGGCGCGCGAAGCACCGCCCTGAGATATTCCGCCCCCTCAGGGGCGGCGGATAAGGGTTGCGACTCGGCCATCGTTAGCCCCCAAGTTTCGATTTATCGCGCACCGCGCCTTTATCTGCACTGGTGGCAAGGCTCGCGTAGGCGCGCAGGGCGAAGGAAACTTCACGCTGGCGGTCTTTCGGCGTCCAGGCTTTATCGCCGCGCGCTTCCTGCGCTTCACGACGGGCCGCGATCTCCTGGTCGCTCAGCTTGAGCTGAATGCCGCGATTCGGAATGTCGATGTCGATCATGTCGCCGTCTTCGATGATGGCGATGTTGCCGCCGCTTGCCGCTTCCGGCGAGACGTGGCCGATAGAGAGGCCGGAGGTGCCGCCGGAGAAACGACCGTCGGTGATCAGCGCACAGGCTTTACCGAGGCCCATCGATTTCAGGAAGGTGGTCGGGTAGAGCATCTCCTGCATGCCCGGCCCGCCTTTTGGCCCTTCGTAGCGAATGACCACCACGTCGCCTTCCACCACTTTGCCGCCGAGGATGGCGTCTACCGCTTCATCCTGGCTTTCGTACACCTTCGCCGGACCGGTGAATTTCAGGATACTGTCGTCCACGCCAGCGGTTTTCACGATGCAGCCATTTTCCGCAAAGTTACCGTACAGCACGGCCAGGCCGCCGTCTTTGCTATAGGCATGCTCCAGCGAGCGGATGCAGCCTTCAGCGCGGTCATCGTCCAGGGTATCCCAGCGGCAGTCCTGCGAGAACGCCTGGGTAGTACGAATACCGGCAGGGCCCGCGCGGAACATCTTTTTCACCGCGTCGTCTTTGGTCAGCATCACGTCGTACTGGTTCAGCGACTCAGGCAGCGACAGGCCAAGCACGTTTTTCACGTCACGGTTCAGCAGCCCGGCGCGATCCAGCTCGCCGAGGATACCGATGACGCCACCCGCGCGATGCACGTCTTCCATATGGTACTTCTGGGTACTCGGTGCGACCTTACACAGCTGCGGCACTTTACGGGAGAGCCTGTCGATGTCGCTCATGGTGAAGTCGATTTCGGCTTCCTGCGCGGCGGCCAGCAGGTGCAGAACGGTGTTGGTGGAACCGCCCATGGCGATATCCAGGGTCATGGCGTTCTCGAACGCCGCTTTGCTGGCGATGCTGCGCGGCAGCGCGCTGGTGTCGTCCTGCTCGTAGTAGCGCTTAGTCAGCTCAACGATGCGTTTACCGGCACTGAGGAACAGCTGCTTACGGTCGGCGTGGGTCGCCAGCAGCGAGCCGTTGCCCGGCTGAGAGAGGCCCAGCGCTTCGGTCAGGCAGTTCATGGAGTTCGCCGTGAACATACCGGAACAGGAGCCGCAGGTCGGGCACGCGGAGCGCTCCACCTGGTCACTCTGCTCGTCAGAAACCTTCGGATCCGCCCCCTGAATCATCGCATCGACCAGGTCGAGCTTGATGATTTTGTCGGAAAGCTTGGTTTTCCCCGCTTCCATCGGGCCACCGGAGACGAAGATCACCGGAATGTTCAGGCGCAGGGAGGCCATCAGCATCCCCGGGGTGATTTTGTCGCAGTTGGAGATACAGACCATCGCATCGGCGCAGTGGGCGTTAACCATGTACTCTACCGAGTCGGCGATCAGCTCGCGCGACGGGAGTGAATAGAGCATGCCCCCGTGGCCCATCGCGATACCGTCATCCACCGCAATAGTGTTGAACTCTTTCGCCACGCCGCCGGAGGCTTCGATTTGCTCGGCAACCAGCTTACCGAGATCGCGCAGGTGCACGTGGCCCGGTACGAACTGGGTGAAGGAGTTCACCACGGCGATAATTGGCTTGCCGAAATCGGCGTCGGTCATTCCGGTGGCGCGCCACAGCGCGCGGGCACCGGCCATGTTACGGCCGTGGGTGGTGGTGGCTGAACGATACTTAGGCATGCTTTATTTACTCCCGTCTGACTATGTAATGGGACGGTGCGTGCCGTCCCAAATTTATATTTAGTGATTAACCTGATCCAACCAGCCGTATTTATCTTCTGTCTCGCCGGTGAAGAGGCCAAAGAACGCTTGCTGAATGCGTTTGGTGACCGGGCCACAGCGGCCTTCGCCCACCTGAATGCCGTCTACGCTACGCACCGGCGTAATTTCAGCCGCGGTTCCGGACATGAACACTTCATCGGCCAGGTACAGGGATTCGCGGGACAGCACCTGCTCGCGCACTTCGATACCCAGATCTTTCGCCAGCTTGATGATGGCATCACGGGTGATGCCCGGCAGCGCGGACGAGGTGAATGGCGGCGTAAACAGAATGCCGTCTTTCACTTCAAACAGGTTTTCACCTGCGCCTTCGGAGATGTAGCCATTCACGTCGAGCGCGATACCTTCCTGGTAACCGTGACGGCGCGCTTCGCTGCCGACCAGCAGGGAAGAAAGGTAGTTACCGCCCGCTTTCGCCGCGGTCGGGATGGTGTTTGGTGCAACGCGGTTCCATGAAGAGACCATTGCGTCGATCCCCTGCTCCAGGGCTTCTGCACCCAGATAAGCCCCCCACGGGAACGCGGCAATGATCACATCAGTGGTATAGCCTGCTGGCGGGTTCACGCCCATGCCGACGTCACCCACGAAGACCAGCGGACGAATATAGGCGCTAGTCAGGTTGTTCTTACGGATCACCTCGCGGCAGGCTTCCATCAGCTCATCCACGCTCTGAGAAACCGGAAAACGATAAATTTTGGCTGAGTCATGCAGACGCTGCATATGTTCGCGATGGCGGAACACCACTGGTCCTTTGTGAGAATCGTAGCAGCGGATGCCTTCAAAAACGGAGGTACCGTAATGCAGCGCGTGGGACATCACGTGGACCTTCGCGTCCTCCCAGCGAACCATCTCACCGTTGAACCAAATGTAATCAGCTTTTTTTGTCGTCATTTTTTCGTCCTGTCACGCTTAAGCGCGGATTTGTTGTGATGTGGTTGTGCTCTGGCAGATGGCAACATGGGCAACGTCTACCAGCTTTGATAACTGACTAAACAGTAAGTCGACCGGCCGCGGGCTGGCAACGGTTAATTCGATACTGATGTTTTGCGCGTCGGTGGCCGTCTCCATATTCATAGAGCAAATCTGAAAACCACGATGACGCACCACGCGCAAAACGCGTTCTAATGTTTCCGGGTTGAAGCGAGCCTGCACGGCGACCTGATGTTGCATCATGATAATTTCTCCAGCATTTGTGAGTTACTGGCACCGGGCGGTACCAACGGCCAGACGTTCTCAAGCTCGTCGATTGAGACATGAAGCAGGTATGGCCCTTCGCTTGACAGCATGGTGTCGAGTGCCGCTTCAACCTGGTCTTTACGGGTGATGTGCTGGCCAGGAATGCCGAAGGCGCTGGCCAGGGTGAGGAAATCGGGGTTATCGGTCAGGGTGGTTTCACTGTAACGTTCCTGGAAGAACAGCTGTTGCCACTGGCGAACCATCCCTAAACGCTGGTTATCGAGCAACACGATCTTCAGCGGTAACTGCTTGCGCTTCACGGTGCCGAGCTCCTGAACGTTCATCATGAAGGAGCCGTCACCGGAGATACAGATAACGGTATCGTTCGGGCGGGCAACCTGTGCGCCAACCGCGGCTGGCAGACCGAAGCCCATCGTCCCTAACCCGCTGGAAGTAATGAAGTTTTCCGGACGGGTGTAGGCCATGTGCTGGGCGGACCACATCTGATGCTGGCCGACATCGGTCGTCACCACGCTGTCGGCGGGCTTACGGTCGGACAGCTGCTTCAACAGCAACGGCGCGTAGATGGCCTCGCCGGGATGGTCGTAACGCCAGGCGTGCTCGGCGCGCATGTCTGCGGTGTGCTGACGCCACGCGTTGATATCCAGCGGCTGCTGCAATGCCGGTAACAGCGCGTTGAGATCGCCCTGCAGCGCGACGTGCGCCTGACGCAGCTTGTTCATTTCCGCCGGGTCGATATCCATATGGATAACTTTGGCGTTCGGCGCAAAGGTATTCAGCTTACCGGTGACGCGGTCGTCAAAACGGGCGCCTACGGCGATGAGCAGATCGCACGCCTGCACCGCCAGGTTTGCCGCTTTGGTGCCGTGCATCCCCAGCATGCCCAGATAGTAGGGGTAATCGGCATCTACCGCACCCAACCCTTTCAGCGTGCAGGTGGCAGGGATTTGCGTTGCCGCGATAAATTCGCGCAGGGCAGGAACCGCCTGCGCCATACCTACGCCACCACCAACGTACAGCATCGGCTGTTTCGCCTGCGTCAGCATCTGACGGGCCTCTTCGACTTCCGCATGCGGAAACGCGTCGTCGTTTCCAACGGTGGAGAAGTGCGGCTCCAGTTCGCCGTGTGCGACCTGGATATCTTTCGGGATATCGACCAGAACCGGACCAGGGCGGCCGGAGCTGGCAACCTCGAATGCTTCTGCCATTACGCGCGGCAGCTCTTCCAGAGACTGAACGAGAAAACTGTGTTTGGTGCAGGCCAGCGATAAACCGAGTACATCGACTTCCTGGAACGCGTCGGTGCCGATGAACGGAGACGCCACCTGCCCGGTGATGGCAACAACGGGAACAGAATCCAGCAGCGCGTCTGCCAGACCGGTGATCAGGTTCGTTGCGCCCGGGCCTGAGGTCGCCATACAGACACCGGTTTTACCGGTGGCACGAGCATAACCGATGGCGGCCATCGCTGCGCCCTGCTCGTGTCGGCACAACAGGTGCTCCACGCCGCCGTCATACAGTGCATCGTAAATCGGCATAATTGCGCCACCCGGATAACCGAATACTGTCTCGACTCCCTGCGCGCGCAACGCATGTACTACCCACTGTGCCCCATTCATAGTTAGTTCCCCGTCATAAATCGGGAGAAACAGAATTTTGTGCTAGTCGTCATTCTCTGCTCCTCATTTACGTTTTTTAGTCATAAAAAAACCCCCGGACCTTTCGGTGCGGGGGTCTTAGTTCGTTAAGGCTTGATTTCTAAGCCTTTCCTCGTCCAAGTGCAGCCCCGCACGGTGGGATAATAATCACCACCACGCTAATCACGACCAGGCTAATCACTCGTAGAAGGGCTGTCATTTTCAGTTCTTTTTGCATCTTGTTCGAAGGAATACCTAAAGAGTTATCACAGTTTTTAAATCAAACACAAGATTTATTTATGACGGATTTGGTTAGCCCGCGAATCATATTTCTTAAAATCGTTGTTTTATATACGGAAATTAGAAAATGAATATTTTTCACTTTTTTACTCCTCCGCTAACCGTCAAAACAGGTTTTTTTCGCTCTGCGAGGAGGGTTCCACGATTGTGCAATAGTTTCATTGTGCTTTTAAAATCCCTGAACAGGCAGCGTAAATTCGCTAAATAGCGCTAAACAGGCATAACGCGTACTGGCATAGTCACACCAGGAGGTAGTGCAAATGTCACTGTCAGTTGTTTATACGCGTGCGGCTCTCGGGGTAAAGGCACCGCTTGTTTCCGTAGAGGTTCATTTGAGTAATGGGCTGCCCGGACTCACGCTTGTCGGGTTACCTGAAACGACGGTTAAAGAGGCCAGGGATCGCGTTCGCAGCGCAATAATAAATAGCGGTTATACCTTCCCCGCGAAGAAGATCACCATCAACCTTGCCCCCGCCGATCTGCCCAAAGAGGGCGGGCGATACGATTTACCTATCGCAATTGCGCTTCTCGCGGCTTCTGAGCAGCTTACTACGACCAGGCTAGGCTCGTACGAGTTCGTGGGTGAACTCGCGCTCACAGGCGCATTGAGAGGCGTTCCCGGTGCGATATCGGGAGCGCTGGAAGCCATTCGTGCAGGGCGGCAAATCATTGTCGCCAATGAAAACGCATCAGAAGTGAGTCTTATTGCCGAAAAGGGGTGTCTCATCGCCGGGCATCTTCAGGAAGTGTGTGCCTGGCTGGAAGGCCGACATGAACTGTCCGAGCCGGAGGAGTGCGACGAGGCTGTAGCAGATGCGCCAGAAGATCTCAGTGAGATCATGGGACAGGAGCAAGGTAAACGGGCGCTGGAGATTACGGCTGCAGGCGGACACAATCTCCTGCTGATTGGCCCGCCTGGTACAGGTAAAACGATGCTGGCGAGCAGGCTGAGTGGGTTGCTCCCGCCGCTCAATAATCATGAAGCGCTGGAAAGCGCTGCCATATATAGCCTCATCAGTTCGGCATCGTTACAAAAACAGTGGCGCCGTCGCCCTTTTCGTTCCCCACATCATAGCGCTTCTCTGACGGCAATGGTCGGCGGTGGGTCTATCCCCGGACCGGGTGAGATCTCACTGGCACACAATGGCATTCTGTTTCTTGATGAGTTGCCTGAGTTTGAGCGTCGCGTGCTGGATGCACTGAGAGAACCTATTGAATCTGGTGAAATACATATCTCGCGCACGCGGGCCAAAATAAGCTATCCCGCGCAATTTCAACTGGTCGCTGCGATGAACCCCAGCCCCACGGGGCATTATCAGGGCAACCATAACCGCTGTACGCCAGAGCAGACGCTGCGCTATCTGGGAAAGCTTTCCGGCCCATTCCTCGACCGTTTCGATTTGTCTCTCGAAATCCCCCTTCCGCCGCCGGGCCTGCTCAGGCAGACGGGCATAACGGGTGAGAGCTCAGCAAAAGTGCGCGAGCGGGTGATCGCTGCCCAGGCACGACAATACACCCGCCAAAACAGGCTGAATGCTCGGCTTGATAATGCCGGGATCCGGCAGTTTTGTTCGCTTAATAGTGAAGATGCAGGATGGCTTGAGGAGACGTTGACGCGCTTTGGGCTGTCTATACGTGCGTGGCAACGTTTGCTAAAAGTGGCCAGAACCATTGCTGACGTGGAGGGATGTACTGACATTGAGAGGAAACACTTGCAGGAGGCGCTGAGTTATCGCGCTATCGATCGTTTGCTGCTGCACCTGCAGAAGTTGCTGGCATAAAAAAAGGGGCCGTAGCCCCTTCTTATCATCTTAGTCGTCAGACTCGGTGTAGTCTTCTGCACCTTCCATCTGCGGCTTACCGCCAGACAGCGTATGGAAGCGCTTTGGACGCTTAATGCGTGCCATATACTTGATCCACACACGTTCCGCTTCAGACTGCGGCTCACGCTCACCACGGCAAACAGAAACAAACTGTTTTTCGTCTTCAGTAGCAGGCTCACGCTTGCCCAGATCCAGCTCGTTAAAGGCATAACCATGGCGCTCAAGCAGTTGAGCTTCTTTGATGGTGAAATCGCCGTGACGAGAGAACCCGCGCGGATAATGTTTATTGTCGAAAAAACGATTAGTCGTCGTAAAGCTTTCCGCCATCCTACACGCTCCTAATTCTTTGGCCGAGCTATTTATGGCGCGGAGTATTAGTTACGCTTGACAGAGTGTAAAACAAAACATTTAAATCATAACGACAAATAATTTTGCGGAGAAAGATGTGGATACGGAATTGCTTAAAACTTTCCTTGAAGTGAGCAGAACACGCCACTTTGGGCGAGCAGCTGAAGCCCTTTACCTGACGCAGTCAGCAGTCAGTTTTCGTATTCGACAGCTGGAAAATCAACTGGGGGTGAATCTTTTTACCCGCCATCGCAACAATATCCGCCTCACGCCCGCCGGCGAAAAACTACTGCCGTACGCAGAAACGCTGATGAATACCTGGCAGGCGGCACGCAAAGAGGTTGCCCATACTTCGAGGCATAATGAGTTCTCGATAGGGGCCAGCGCTTCCCTGTGGGAATGTATGCTAAGTCAGTGGCTTACCCGGCTTTATCAATCTCATAGCCACTTGCAATTTGAAGCCAGGATTGCGCAACGGCAGTCGCTGGTTAAGCAACTTCATGAGCGCCAGCTTGATCTTCTTATCACAACCGAAGCCCCCAAGATGGACGAATTTAGCAGCCAGATTGTGGGCCAGTTTGGCCTGGCGCTTTATGCCTCTGAACCTTCGATGATGAAGGCAGACCTGACCTATTTGCGCCTGGAATGGGGGCCTGATTTTCAGCAGCATGAGACGGGCTTGATTGCACCTGATGACGTCCCACAGTTAACGACCAGCTCTGCAGAGATCGCCTGTCAGCAACTGCCCTTGCTGAGAGGTTGTACCTGGTTACCTGTTCGCTGGGCAGACACTAAAGCTGGGCTGCATACCGTAATGGATTCCACCACGCTTACCAGACCGCTGTATGCGATTTGGCTGCAAAACAGTGATAAGCAGTCGCAGATAAAAGATCTGTTAAAAATCAATGTAATGGATTGATACATCAGCCAGCAGGAATGCTGGCTGAATAGTAAGAAGAGGCGTTTTTACAGTCTTTCAGGCAAAAAAAATCCTTTGCCGAAGCAAAGGATTCTATATGGCAGGGGCGGAGAGACTCGAACTCGCGACACCCGGTTTTGGAGACCGGTGCTCTACCAACTGAGCTACGCCCCTAAAGTTTTTTGCCATTAAGCCTGCCAGTAAGGCAGGCTTAATGTCTTAATAAGTGGCGGAACGGACGGGACTCGAACCCGCGACCCCCTGCGTGACAGGCAGGTATTCTAACCGACTGAACTACCGCTCCACCGAAGACTGCTTGTAACCACCGGATTAATGCACCGGCTTACTACTAAATTTGATGCCTGGCAGTTCCCTACTCTCACATGGGGAGACCCCACACTACCATCGGCGCTACGGCGTTTCACTTCTGAGTTCGGCATGGGGTCAGGTGGGACCACCGCGCTAAAGCCGCCAGGCAAATTCTGTTTAATCTGTATCAAAGCTGAAAATCTGTCTCTTCGCCAAAACACCTTCGGCGTTGTAAGGTTAAGCCTCACGGTTCATTAGTATCGGTTAGCTCAACGCATCGCTGCGCTTACACACCCGACCTATCAACGTCGTCGTCTTCAACGTTCCTTCAGGAGACTTAAAGTCTCAGGGAGAACTCATCTCGGGGCAAGTTTCGTGCTTAGATGCTTTCAGCACTTATCTTTTCCGCATTTAGCTACCGGGCAGTGCCATTGGCATGACAACCCGAACACCAGTGATGCGTCCACTCCGGTCCTCTCGTACTAGGAGCAGCCCCCCTCAATTCTCCAGCGCCCACGGCAGATAGGGACCGAACTGTCTCACGACGTTCTAAACCCAGCTCGCGTACCACTTTAAATGGCGAACAGCCATACCCTTGGGACCTACTTCAGCCCCAGGATGTGATGAGCCGACATCGAGGTGCCAAACACCGCCGTCGATATGAACTCTTGGGCGGTATCAGCCTGTTATCCCCGGAGTACCTTTTATCCGTTGAGCGATGGCCCTTCCATTCAGAACCACCGGATCACTATGACCTGCTTTCGCACCTGCTCGAGCCGTCACTCTCGCAGTCAAGCTAGCTTATGCCATTGCACTAACCTCCTGATGTCCGACCAGGATTAGCTAACCTTCGTGCTCCTCCGTTACTCTTTGGGAGGAGACCGCCCCAGTCAAACTACCCACCAGACACTGTCCGCAACCCGGATTACGGGTCTACGTTAGAACACCAGCCATTAAAGGGTGGTATTTCAAGGACGGCTCCATGCAGACTGGCGTCCACACTTCAAAGCCTCCCACCTATCCTACACATCAAGGACCAGTGTTCAGTGTCAAGCTATAGTAAAGGTTCACGGGGTCTTTCCGTCTTGCCGCGGGTACACTGCATCTTCACAGCGAGTTCAATTTCACTGAGTCTCGGGTGGAGACAGCCTGGCCATCATTACGCCATTCGTGCAGGTCGGAACTTACCCGACAAGGAATTTCGCTACCTTAGGACCGTTATAGTTACGGCCGCCGTTTACCGGGGCTTCGATCAAGAGCTTCGCGTTGCCGCTAACCCCATCAATTAACCTTCCGGCACCGGGCAGGCGTCACACCGTATACGTCCACTTTCGTGTTTGCACAGTGCTGTGTTTTTAATAAACAGTTGCAGCCAGCTGGTATCTTCGACTGATTTCAGCTCCACCCGCAGGGGCTTCACCTACATATCAGCGTGCCTTCTCCCGAAGTTACGGCACCATTTTGCCTAGTTCCTTCACCCGAGTTCTCTCAAGCGCCTTGGTATTCTCTACCTGACCACCTGTGTCGGTTTGGGGTACGATTTGATGTTACCTGATGCTTAGAGGCTTTTCCTGGAAGCAGGGCATTTGTTACTTCAGCACCGTAGTGCCTCGTCATCACACCTCAGCGTTAATAAACGACCGGATTTACCTGGTCGTTCCGCCTACATGCTTAAACCGGGACAACCGTCGCCCGGCTAACATAGCCTTCTCCGTCCCCCCTTCGCAGTAACACCAAGTACAGGAATATTAACCTGTTTCCCATCGACTACGCCTTTCGGCCTCGCCTTAGGGGTCGACTCACCCTGCCCCGATTAACGTTGGACAGGAACCCTTGGTCTTCCGGCGAGCGGGCTTTTCACCCGCTTTATCGTTACTTATGTCAGCATTCGCACTTCTGATACCTCCAGCATGCCTCACAGCACACCTTCAACGGCTTACAGAACGCTCCCCTACCCAACAACACATAGTGTCGCTGCCGCAGCTTCGGTGCATGGTTTAGCCCCGTTACATCTTCCGCGCAGGCCGACTCGACCAGTGAGCTATTACGCTTTCTTTAAATGATGGCTGCTTCTAAGCCAACATCCTGGCTGTCTGTGCCTTCCCACATCGTTTCCCACTTAACCATGACTTTGGGACCTTAGCTGGCGGTCTGGGTTGTTTCCCTCTTCACGACGGACGTTAGCACCCGCCGTGTGTCTCCCGTGATAACATTCTTCGGTATTCGTAGTTTGCATCGGGTTGGTAAGCCGGGATGGCCCCCTAGCCGAAACAGTGCTCTACCCCCGAAGATGAGTTCACGAGGCGCTACCTAAATAGCTTTCGGGGAGAACCAGCTATCTCCCGGTTTGATTGGCCTTTCACCCCCAGCCACAAGTCATCCGCTAATTTTTCAACATTAGTCGGTTCGGTCCTCCAGTTAGTGTTACCCAACCTTCAACCTGCCCATGGCTAGATCACCGGGTTTCGGGTCTATACCCTGCAACTTAACGCCCAGTTAAGACTCGGTTTCCCTTCGGCTCCCCTATACGGTTAACCTTGCTACAGAATATAAGTCGCTGACCCATTATACAAAAGGTACGCAGTCACACCACGAAGGTGCTCCCACTGCTTGTACGTACACGGTTTCAGGTTCTATTTCACTCCCCTCGCCGGGGTTCTTTTCGCCTTTCCCTCACGGTACTGGTTCACTATCGGTCAGTCAGGAGTATTTAGCCTTGGAGGATGGTCCCCCCATATTCAGACAGGATACCACGTGTCCCGCCCTACTCTTCGAGTTCACAACCTGTGCATTTTCGTGTACGGGACTGTCACCCTGTACCGTGCGACTTTCCAGACGCTTCCACTAACACACAAGCTGATTCAGACTCTGGGCTGCTCCCCGTTCGCTCGCCGCTACTGGGGGAATCTCGGTTGATTTCTTTTCCTCGGGGTACTTAGATGTTTCAGTTCCCCCGGTTCGCCTCGTTAACCTATGTATTCAGTTAACGATAGTGTGACGAATCACACTGGGTTTCCCCATTCGGACATCGCCGGGTCAAAGGTTCATATCACCTCGCCGGCGCTTTTCGCAGATTAGCACGTCCTTCATCGCCTCTGACTGCCAGGGCATCCACCGTGTACGCTTAGTCGCTTAACCTCACAACCCGAAGATGTTTCACTTCATGATTGCGAAAATTTGAGAGACTCGAACACACCATTTAAGATGTGTCGTTTCAATTTTCAGCTTGATCCAGATTTTTAAAGAGCAAAACTTCGCAGTGCACCTTTTCAGGTTCACTCTGAAGTTTTCTTGGGTTCGCAGTAAAAGATGGTGGAGCTATGCGGGATCGAACCGCAGACCTCCTGCGTGCAAAGCAGGCGCTCTCCCAGCTGAGCTATAGCCCCATCGTTTTGCAATCTCTGTACCGCTCATCCTTTAAAAGGAGTTTGGTAGGCCTGAGTGGACTTGAACCACCGACCTCACCCTTATCAGGGGTGCGCTCTAACCACCTGAGCTACAAGCCTGCAGAGATTTTTACTGCTGTTTTTCATCAGACAATCTGTGTGAGCACTGCAAAGGCAGGTTCTTTAAGGTAAGGAGGTGATCCAACCGCAGGTTCCCCTACGGTTACCTTGTTACGACTTCACCCCAGTCATGAATCACAAAGTGGTAAGCGCCCTCCCGAAGGTTAAGCTACCTACTTCTTTTGCAACCCACTCCCATGGTGTGACGGGCGGTGTGTACAAGGCCCGGGAACGTATTCACCGTAGCATTCTGATCTACGATTACTAGCGATTCCGACTTCATGGAGTCGAGTTGCAGACTCCAATCCGGACTACGACGCACTTTATGAGGTCCGCTTGCTCTCGCGAGGTCGCTTCTCTTTGTATGCGCCATTGTAGCACGTGTGTAGCCCTACTCGTAAGGGCCATGATGACTTGACGTCATCCCCACCTTCCTCCAGTTTATCACTGGCAGTCTCCTTTGAGTTCCCGGCCGGACCGCTGGCAACAAAGGATAAGGGTTGCGCTCGTTGCGGGACTTAACCCAACATTTCACAACACGAGCTGACGACAGCCATGCAGCACCTGTCTCAGAGTTCCCGAAGGCACCAATCCATCTCTGGAAAGTTCTCTGGATGTCAAGAGTAGGTAAGGTTCTTCGCGTTGCATCGAATTAAACCACATGCTCCACCGCTTGTGCGGGCCCCCGTCAATTCATTTGAGTTTTAACCTTGCGGCCGTACTCCCCAGGCGGTCGACTTAACGCGTTAGCTCCGGAAGCCACGCCTCAAGGGCACAACCTCCAAGTCGACATCGTTTACGGCGTGGACTACCAGGGTATCTAATCCTGTTTGCTCCCCACGCTTTCGCACCTGAGCGTCAGTCTTTGTCCAGGGGGCCGCCTTCGCCACCGGTATTCCTCCAGATCTCTACGCATTTCACCGCTACACCTGGAATTCTACCCCCCTCTACAAGACTCTAGCCTGCCAGTTTCGAATGCAGTTCCCAGGTTGAGCCCGGGGATTTCACATCCGACTTGACAGACCGCCTGCGTGCGCTTTACGCCCAGTAATTCCGATTAACGCTTGCACCCTCCGTATTACCGCGGCTGCTGGCACGGAGTTAGCCGGTGCTTCTTCTGCGGGTAACGTCAATCGCTGAGGTTATTAACCTCAACGCCTTCCTCCCCGCTGAAAGTACTTTACAACCCGAAGGCCTTCTTCATACACGCGGCATGGCTGCATCAGGCTTGCGCCCATTGTGCAATATTCCCCACTGCTGCCTCCCGTAGGAGTCTGGACCGTGTCTCAGTTCCAGTGTGGCTGGTCATCCTCTCAGACCAGCTAGGGATCGTCGCCTAGGTGAGCCGTTACCCCACCTACTAGCTAATCCCATCTGGGCACATCTGATGGCAAGAGGCCCGAAGGTCCCCCTCTTTGGTCTTGCGACATTATGCGGTATTAGCTACCGTTTCCAGTAGTTATCCCCCTCCATCAGGCAGTTTCCCAGACATTACTCACCCGTCCGCCGCTCGTCACCCAGGAGCAAGCTCCCTGTGTTACCGCTCGACTTGCATGTGTTAGGCCTGCCGCCAGCGTTCAATCTGAGCCATGATCAAACTCTTCAATTTAAGTTTGATGCTCGTGAATTAAACTTCGTAATGAATTACGTATGTTCACTCAGAGACTTGGTATTCATTTATTGTCCGAGGACATTAAGAATCCATGTCACTTTGAGTGCCCACACAGATTGTCTGATAAATTGTTAAAGAGCAGTGCAACGCGGCTTTCGCTCACCGTTGCGAGGTCCCGTATATTACGTTTTCCTCATTCAGAGTCAAGTGATTATTTTCGCTTTTCTCTGTTGGCGTTCATCTCTGAACCCCGCTAACCCGGCGGCCTGTAAGCCGTTGTTCCGTGTCAGTGGAGGCGCATTATAGGGAGTTCTCAGACGTTGACAACCCCTCTTTAAAAAAAAACTTTCAACCGTCTCTTTTTTGCTCAAAACCGTGCTACAGCGCCAGTTTTTCGAGCGTTTCAAAGCCATAACGGCGTAAAACGGGTAAAAGTTGTTCAGTTTCTTTTGTTAACGCCATACAAAACGCGATATTCGCATCCGTAGATTTCGCATCCGGGGCCTCATGCTCCAGCAACCAGGCCGTACGACGGGCGATAGCCGCACCGGAATCCACCAGGCGAGTCCCCTCCGGCAGCACCTCTAATAGCTCTTCCTGGAGTAGCGGGAAGTGGGTACAGCCCAACACAACGGTATCCGGGGGTTCAGGCATCCGCAGCCACGGGCGAAGAATACGACGCAGCTCGTCGAGTGATACCGCCTTGCCATGCAGCTTCGCTTCCGCCATCTCTACCAGCTCAGCCGAACCGAGCATCGCAATCTGGCATTCGTTGGCGAAACGGTCGATCAGCTCGCGGGTATAAGGACGCTTTACCGTACCTCGCGTGGCCAGCAGGCCCACAATGCCGTTCGCCGTCAGACGCGCGGCAGGCTTTATTGCCGGGACGACGCCCACAACCGGGAACTGGAATTTTTCACGCAGGGCGGGAAGAGAAACGGTGCTCGCCGTATTACACGCGATAACGGCCAGCGCAAGGGGATAACGCTGTTGTACCGCAGTGACGATTTCCACCACGCGCTCGACAATAAAATCTTCGCTCTTTTCCCCATACGGGAAAGCGACGTTATCGAAGGCGTAGATGTAATGGAGATCCGGCAGGAGATGCCGAATCTCATCATAGACCGAAAGCCCACCGACGCCGGAATCAAACACCAGCACGGTAGGGCGCGGATTAGAAGGTGTAGCTGCCAGACAAGGTGTATTCCCGTCCTGCAGTTTGGTAGCCATAAACTGTCTCGTAATCTTTATCGAACAGGTTGGCTATTTTACCACGAACTGTAAGGTGTGAGGTGACAGGATACGAAACTGCGACATCCCACAGGCTTACACCGCCCATTTTTACTTTCTCAGACGGGTAAGTACCAAAGTCAGTGTCGTAACGCGTACCGAGATAGTGATAAGTCAGACTCCAGTCGAAATCATAGATCTGCGTGTCGAGCTGATATTTCACCTGCTGCTTAGCACGACGATCCAGAAGTTCGTTGGTTGCGGCATTTCGGGCATCTACGTAGTCATAGCCAACAGTATGCGTCAACGGACCCGTATCAAACGATGCTGTCGCTTCCACACCTTTAATGCGCGCTTTACCGACGTTGTAATATTGCTGAAGGTTATTATCGAAGTCGATGAGATTATCAACGTCATTACGGTAGCCGGATACGCGCCAGCTCACGCCCGCCGTCAGGCCTTCAAACGCACCTTCCCACTGCTTGCTCTCTTCTGGATCAAGATGGTCATTGCCATAGAAACCGTAGAGTTGACCCAGATTCGGTGCCTTATAGGCCGTACCATAAGAAGCAACGAAACGGTAACCCTCCACGAACTCCCAGGCCGCACTGCTTTGCCAGGTGCCATGACGACCGAACTGAGAGTTGTCATCGCTGCGAACCGCCCCTTCCAGGGTGAAGTCACCAAACTGCTGCAGCCCGGTCAGGTAGACGCCGGTGTTACGCAGGTCGTAGCCGTTGGTCACGTAGTTTGTACCCGGCTCGGTGCTCTGCTTCTGCCAGTCAACGCCCGCGCCAATGTTCCCATGGCCAACATCAACGGAGTTGAGCCACTGGACGTTGTACTGTTTGATTTCATCCAGCGTGGCTGTCGAATCGTAGCGGCCTAAATTTGGGTCGTAGTTATAGTCCTTGCTGTGGCTATAGCTGGTGAGCAGCTGCGAATGGAAGATGTCATCGTTGAAGCGCAATCCTGCATCCCAGGTCTGGCTATAGAGCTGGCGGGTATCGACCAGTACGTCAGGGGTAAAGGAGCTGTAGTAGCCGTCGTAGGCCGTACGGTTGCTGTAGCCAAAGCCGCGAACAAAACCGCTCCACTGGTCTGAGAATGCGTGATCCAGTGCGCCGTAGAGCGTTTTATTCATAAAGCCGTCGCGATCGGTCTGGGCAAGGCCACCATTGTTGCCGTCCGCAACCACATCAAACCCTTTGGTATAGGTGTAATCACCCGCAAGCGTGACGCGCGTGCTGTCGCCCAGTGTTTGCTGAGTACTGCCGCCATAATTCTGGTAGCCGTGTGAGCCTACGCCAGCATTCAGCGTGGTACCGTCCTTCGCACGAGTAGTAATAATGTTTACGACACCACCAATCGCATCTGAGCCGTATACCGCCGAACGCGGTCCACGAACATATTCGATTCGCTGCACCAGGGAGATTGGGAACTGGCTGAGATCGGACGACCCCGTGACGCCCGCCTGGTTAAGGCGGATCCCATCTACAAGGATCAGGACGTGGCTGGAGTTGGTGCCACGGATAAAGAGAGAGGAGAGTTGCCCCATCCCACCACTTTGCGCCGTATCCACGCCGGGCAGGCGACGCATAACGTCCACCACCGAGGTCGACTGCCAACGGTCAATATCGGCACGCGTCACAACCGAGGTTGCAGCCAGAATAGTTTTTTCAGGTTGTTCAAAACGATTTGCCGTCACCACCAACGAGTCTGCGCTATCCTGCGCCCAGCCCGAAAATGCCGTGACGGACAGCGCCGTCAACAGCGATACTTTTTTAATCATTGTTAAAGCATCCACAATATAAGAAGGATGCCGCAGGCCTCATCGATAGCACGCGATGATGAAACCAAATGCGACGTGATCCCGGCAGGTCTTCGGGCTAGGTGGCTATATAAGGATGAAGACTTCCCATTTTCACAGTGTCTACAACGCTCATCCCGCCAGTCTTTACCGCTGCGCGTCAGCTCCAGATTTACACTGGATTCCCTTTTCACTCTCAGGAGACCGGAAACAGAATGCTACAATTAGACACGTATGGATGTCCAGACAGCTATTGACCATTAACTCTGGACATCCCCTGAACAATGCCTACAATCGCCGCGTAATTCTTTATCACTCAGGACGCATCATGACCCCAGAACACCTCCCGACAGAACAGTACGACGCGCAGCTGGCAGAGAAAGTCGTCCGCCTGCAAAGTATGATGACGCCTTTCAACGCGCCCGTTCCCGAGGTGTTCCGCTCTCCTGTCAGCCACTACCGCATGCGTGCCGAGTTCCGCATCTGGCACGACGGTGACGACCTGTACCACATCATTTTCGATCAGCAGACGAAATCCCGCATTCGCGTGGACAGCTTCCCGGCAGCGAGCGAGCTTATCAATCAGCTGATGACGCTGATCGTTGAAGGCGTGCGTAACAACCCGGTGCTGCGCCACAAGCTGTTCCAGATTGACTACCTGACCACGCAAAGTAACCAGGCGATTGTCTCCCTGCTATACCACAAAGCCCTGAACGACGAGTGGCGCGAGCAGGCCGAAGCCCTGCGTGATGCGCTGCGTGCGCAGAACATCAACGTTCACCTGATTGGCCGTGCGACAAAAACCAAAATCATGCTGGATCAGGACTACGTCGACGAGCGCCTGTCGGTGGCGGGTAAAGAGATGGTCTATCGTCAGGTGGAGAACAGTTTTACCCAGCCGAATGCCGCGATGAACGTGCAGATGCTGGAGTGGGCGCTGAAGGCGACGGAAGGGTCTAAGGGCGATCTGCTTGAACTCTACTGCGGTAACGGCAACTTCTCGCTGGCAATGGCGCGTAACTTCGATCGCGTTCTGGCAACGGAAATCGCCAAACCGTCGGTGGCCGCCGCGCAGTACAACATTGCCGCCAACCATATCGACAACGTGCAGATCGTTCGTATGGCCGCAGAAGAGTTCACGCAGGCAATGAACGGCGTACGCCAGTTTAACCGTCTGGAAGGAATCGATCTGAAGAGCTACCAGTGTGAGACGATTTTTGTCGACCCGCCGCGCAGTGGCCTGGACAGCGAAACCGAGAAGATGGTGCAGGCGTACCCGCGTATTTTGTACATCTCCTGTAACCCGGAGACGCTGTGCAAAAACCTGGAAACGTTAAGCCAGACGCACAAGGTTGAACGTCTGGCGCTGTTCGATCAATTCCCGTATACGCACCATATGGAGTGCGGCGTTTTACTCACGGCGAAGTAATGAAGACCTTGTAGGGCAGGTAAGCGAAGCGCCACCTGCCAAAAAGCCGGATGGCGCTTCGCTTATCCGGCCTACAAAACCCTTCTCTACTCCGGTAACTGGCTCTTGCGGCTACGCATGCGCGAGCCAATCCAGAACACCAGCGCAACAGACAGTACCGCAGGGAAGAAGTTAGAGCCGATATCCGGATACTCCGCGCGCACCACCGTGCTGTACAGCAATACGCCCAGAATAAAGCAGGCGGCGGCCAGCCCCGGTAACCCCACCGGCATGGTGCGGTTCAGGTAGCGTTGATGCAGGCAGTACACCGTCAGCACCAGCGCAATCAGCGGGAAAATCGAAAACGGCACGATGGAGCTAAAAATAGCGGCGAACGTACCATTAATGGATAAGCCAGCGATCAATGCCAGCAACAGCGTCCCTTTATCCTGACCTGACTGTTTCATTACTCACCTTCACTCTTCGGTTTGATGTGCCAGTTTCTCTTGTTCACGGCGATACCAGTAGTACGCGCCTTTGGAGATCATCCTGAGCTGCAATACCAGTCGCTCTTCAAGCTGCTTGCGTTGTTCAATGCTGACGTCCAGCGCTTCGGCACCCGCGCTGAACACAATCGTCACCATCGCCTCGGCCTGTGCTTCGGTAAACGCACGCGGCATATGGTTTTCGAGTTCAAGATAGTCGGCAAGTTCCGCGATGAAGTGCTGAATTTCGCGCGCGACGGCGGCACGAAACGCTGCCGACGTGCCCGAACGCTCGCGCAAAAGCAGACGAAACGCGTTGGGGTTATTGCCGATAAATTCCATAAACGTCGACACGGAGGTGCGGATCACGCTGCCGCCTTTGGCGATACGCTGACGCGCCTGGCGCATCAGCTGGCGCAGCATCAAACCGCTCTCGTCGACCATGGTCAGGCCCAGTTCATCCACATCACGGAAGTGACGATAGAAGGACGTTGGCGCAATCCCGGCCTCGCGTGCAACCTCGCGCAGGCTCAAACTGGCAAAACTTCGCTCAGCACTCAGTTGACTGAATGCGGCTTCCACCAGCGAACGCCGGGTTTTCTCTTTTTGTTGTGCTCTTACGCCCATCACGATAGTTGAATCCTTCCAAAGGCCTGATGGCACTATACCAGAGAATAAAATTAATCTGTTTACCTGGCTTTGTGAATGATTGTTTACGTGCGGTTTGTGCTCCACTGCCGGAAAAAAGCACAACGATAATTGGGTTACTCTGGCAATGATGTTATGATTCTGTTGCTTTTATGTATAAGAACAGGTAAGCCTTACCATGCCACATTCCTACGATTACGACGCAATAGTTATTGGTTCCGGCCCCGGCGGCGAAGGCGCTGCTATGGGTCTGGTGAAACAGGGAGCCAGAGTAGCGGTCATTGAGCGCTACCATAATGTCGGCGGCGGTTGCACCCACTGGGGCACCATCCCTTCGAAAGCCCTCCGCCACGCCGTTAGCCGCATTATCGAATTTAACCAGAATCCTCTTTACAGCGACCACTCCCGACTTCTTCGTTCCTCTTTTGCCGACATCCTGAATCACGCGGATACCGTCATTAACCAGCAGACGCGCATGCGTCAGGGGTTTTATGAGCGTAACCACTGTGAAATTTTGCAGGGCAACGCGCATTTTGTGGATGAACACACCCTGGCACTCGAATGCCACGACGGATCGGTTGAAACCATCACCGCTGAAAAATTTGTGATTGCCTGCGGTTCACGCCCGTACCATCCGGCCGACGTGGACTTCTCGCACCCGCGCGTCTACGACAGCGACTCGATTCTGAGCCTGCACCATGAACCCCGCCACGTCATTATCTATGGCGCAGGGGTCATTGGTTGCGAATATGCGTCGATCTTCCGCGGAATGGACGTCAAAGTTGACCTGATCAATACTCGCGACCGCCTGCTGGCCTTCCTCGATCAGGAGATGTCGGACTCCCTCTCCTACCACTTCTGGAACAGCGGCGTGGTGATTCGCCACAACGAAGAGTACGAGAAGATCGAAGGCTGCGACGACGGGGTGATCATGCACCTCAAGTCAGGCAAGAAGCTGAAAGCGGACTGCCTCCTGTACGCCAACGGCCGTACCGGCAACACCGATTCTCTGAAGCTGGAAAATATCGGGCTTGAGACCGACAGCCGCGGTCAGCTGAAGGTCAACAGCATGTATCAGACCGCCCTGCCGCACGTTTACGCGGTCGGCGACGTGATTGGCTACCCAAGCCTGGCCTCCGCCGCTTACGACCAGGGACGCATTGCGGCTCAGGCGCTGGTGAAAGGCGAAGCGACGGCGCATCTGATCGAAGATATCCCGACGGGTATCTACACCATCCCGGAAATCAGCTCAGTCGGCAAAACCGAGCAGCAGCTGACGTCAATGAAGGTGCCTTACGAGGTGGGTCGTGCGCAGTTTAAACATCTGGCGCGGGCGCAAATCGTGGGGATGAGCGTGGGTACGCTGAAAATTCTTTTCCATCGCGAGACGAAAGAGATCCTTGGGATTCACTGCTTTGGTGAACGCGCCGCGGAAATCATTCATATCGGCCAGGCGATCATGGAACAGAAAGGTGGTGGTAACACCATTGAGTACTTCGTCAACACCACCTTTAACTACCCGACCATGGCGGAAGCCTATCGGGTAGCCGCGCTGAACGGCTTAAACCGCCTGTTTTAACGCGTTGTCAAAATGGCCATCCATCGCACCGCGGATGGCCTCTGCCAGCTGCTCATAGCGGCTGCGCAGCGGTGAACCCGGGCGATAAACCAGGCCAATTGTACGACGCGGCTCTGGCTTAATGCACGGCAAGTAGACCACGCCATCACGTTTACGCTCGTGCGGCACCGCCAGCGCAGGCAGCAGCGTAATACCACTTCCCGCCGCGACCATATTTCGCAGCGTTTCCAGGCTGGTTGCGCGGAAGTGGGTATCTTCATCAGCACCCGCTTCGAAACAGAAGCCCATCGCCTGGTCGCGCAGGCAGTGGCCATCTTCCAGCATCAGCAGCTTTTCACCCGCCAGATCGGCCATCGGCACGCGATCGCGGTTCGCCCACGGGTGATCTTCATAGATCGCCAGCATCATCGGCTCATCGAACAGCGGCACTTCAATAAAGGCTTCACTCTCTTTTACCAGTGCCAGAATGGCGCAGTCGAGCTTGCCGCTGTCCAGCTGCGCCAGCAGCTGATGCGTCTGCGCTTCATGCAGGTACATTTCGAGTTTCGGGAACGTCTGGTGCAGCATCGGAATGATGTGCGGTAACAGGTACGGGCCAACGGTTGGGATCAGGCCAATATGCAGCGGGCCGGACATGGCCTCCCCCTGCTGGCTTGCCATTTCCTTGAGCACTTTGACCTCGCGCAGCACGGTGCGCGCCTGATCCACCAGCAGAAGACCTGCCTGTGTGAACAGAACCTTACGACTGGTGCGCTCCAGCAGCATCACGCCCAGCTCGTCTTCAAGCTTGCGGATCTGGCCGCTCAGCGTGGGCTGGCTGACGTGGCAGGAATCTGCCGCGCGGCGAAAGTGACGATGCTCGGCTAACGCTACCAGGTATTCAAGATCACGAATATTCATTATTCATCCTCCGTCGCCACGATAGTTCATGGCGATAGATAGCATAGCAACGAACGATTATCCCTATCAAGCATTCTGTTGAATAATACACCACATAGACGAGGCGGCACGTGTTTGACCCTTGACGTCCCCGCCACCGTCAGCGAGTTTCTCTCAAAACTCGAACAACTAAAGCCAACGTGAACTTTTGCGGACCCCGTGGTCCGCTTTTTTTTTGCGTAAAAAAGCCCAACTCAGGGTTGGGCTGGGGTTTTGTAGGTCGGGTAAGGCGAAGCCGCCACCCGACGTTTCAGGCATCAAATCAGGCGGTTTTTCGCCTCCGCAATGGCCTGCGCCACCTGCTTAGGCGACACGCCGCCTTTCGCCGCACGCTTATCCAGGCAGGACTGCAGCGCCAGAATCGAATACACATCATCCCCGATAGCCGCGCTGAATTTTTGCAGGTCGGCCAGCGCCAGATCTTCCAGCGGTTTACCCTGACGAATGGCTTCCACTACCGCTTCACCGACAATATGGTGCGCTTCACGGAACGGTACGCCCTTCGCCACCAGATAATCCGCCAGCTCGGTCGCGTTCGCATAGCCCTGCTGCGCCGCTTCCTGACAGCGCGGACGCTTCACCTGAATGCCGTCCAGCACCAGCGCGCCCATATGCAGACAGTCGAGCCAGGTGTCGAGCGCGTCGAACAGCCCCTCTTTGTCTTCCTGCATATCTTTGTTGTACGCCAGCGGCAGCCCTTTCAGGGTCATCATCATGCCGGTCAGCGCGCCCTGCACGCGGCCACATTTCCCGCGGATCAGCTCCAGCGCGTCCGGGTTTTTCTTCTGCGGCATCAGGGATGAGCCTGACGTCACGCGGTCGGACAGCTCAACGAAGCCCGCTTCGCCGGAGTTAAAGAAGATCAGATCTTCAGCAAAGCGCGACAGGTGCACCATGCCGATAGACGCATTGGAGAGCAGCTCCAGCACGTGGTCACGGTCAGAGACGCTGTCCAGGCTGTTACGGGTGGCGGAGGCAAAGCCCAGCCAGCCTGCCAGCTGTTCACGGTCGATTTCGTAAGCGGTACCCGCCAGCGCGCCGCTGCCCAGCGGGCTGACGTCCAGACGCTTCAGGGTATCCTGCAGACGGCTTTCGTCACGCGCCAGCATCTCAACGTAGGCCAGACACCAGTGCGCAAAGGTCACCGGCTGCGCGCGCTGCAGGTGGGTATAACCCGGCATCACCGCGTCCTGATTATTCTGTGCGGTCTCCACCAGCGCGGTCTGCAGCTGACGGTTAGCCGCCAGCAGCTCGCCAACGGTATCTTTACACCACAGCTTCAGGTCGGTGGCGACCTGGTCGTTACGGCTACGCCCGGTGTGCAGCTTTTTACCCAACTGGCCGACTTTGTCGATCAGCTTGCCTTCCACCCAGCTGTGAATATCTTCGGCATCGCTCTGCAGGATTTGCTGCGGATCCAGACGCACCTCTTCCAGCAGGTTGTTCAGCGCCTCTTCCAGCTGCAGCTGTTCCTCCGGGGTCAGCACGCCCACCGTCACCAGCGCTTTGGACCAGGCCACAGAGCCGACGATATCCTGTTCGGCCAGGCGGTAGTCGAAGCGCAAAGAGTCGTTGAACTGTTTGAACCGCTGATCCGCTGCCTGTGTAAAACGCCCACCCCAAAGTGCCATAACATCGTTCCTTTATTCGTTAGTTCCGCCGGGTGGCGCTACGCTTACCCGGCCTACGGTCATTCATTAAAAACTTACGCTAAAATACGCGTGCCAATCGGCGTGCCGTTAAACAGCGCCGGAAGCTGCTCCGCGTGACGCCAGGAGGCGATATCAACCGGGCGGCCCAGCGTGCGCGCCGCATCCAGCGCGGCGTTCACTTTGACGATCATGCCGTCGGTAATAATGCCCTGAGCAATCAGCTGCTCGGCTTTCTCAGCCGTCATTTCCGCAATGCGCTGGCCTTTACCGTCCAGAATGCCGCTCACGTCGGAAAGCAGGATCAGGTCCGCGCCCAGCGTTGCCGCCAGCGCGGTTGCCGCCTGGTCAGCGTTAACGTTCATCAGCTCGCCCTCTTCGGTCACGCCGATAGAGCTCACCACCGGCAGGAAACCGCCTTCCAGCAACGTGTTAATCAGCTTAGGCGAACCCGGCTGCGCCAGTCCAACGTGACCGAGCGCTTCGTCGAGCTGGGTCACTTTTACGCTGTCGCCATCGCCCAGGTAGAGGCCAACGGAAGCAATGCGGTGTTTCTTCGCCCAGGACAGCAGGGTTTTGTTCGCCGTGCCCGCCAGCGCACCGGTGATAATGTCAATCTGATCCGCAGGCGTCACGCGCAGGCCGTTTTTCTTGATCACCGGCAGGTTGAGCCCTTTCATCAGTTCATCCACCACGCAGCCGCCGCCGTGCACAATCACCAGCGGACGTTGGTGTGATTCGCGATAGTTCACCAGCGCGGTAAACAGACGCTCCAGCGCTTCTTCGCTGTCCAGCAGTACACCACCGAGTTTGATAATTAATGGGTTCATCATCACACCTTAAATAAGAGCCTGCGTTTCCGGGAAACCGAAACGAATATTTGCACACTGCATTGCCTGAGCGGCAGCGCCTTTCAGTAAGTTATCTTCTGCAGCCACCACGATGAGATGCTCACCCTGCACGGCAAAGCCGATGTCGCAGAACGGCAGGCCGACCACATTTTTCAGCGCCGGCACGCCTTTGTCGTACAGGCGCACCAGCGGTTTGTCCGCATACGCCTGCGTGAAGACCTCATTCACCTGCTCTTTGGTCACGCCCGGCTTCAGGCGGCAGGTAATGGTTTCGAGGATCCCACGCGGGAAGCTGCCCAGGTGCGGGGTGAAAATGACGTCCGCGCCCAGATGCGTCGTGATTTCAGGATGATGACGGTGGTTAAACACGCCATACGGCTGAAGGCTCACTTCGCAGAAGCTGTTGGAGATCGCCGCCTTGCGTCCTGCACCGCTCACGCCGCTGGTGGCGTTGATCACCGGCCACTGGTTCAGATCCAGCAGGCCCGCGTCGATCAGCGGCTTCAGGGAAAGCTGCGCCGCCGTCGGGTAGCAGCCCGGAACGGCAATCAGATCCGCTTCTTTCAGTTTATCTGCGCTCCACTCCGCCAGGCCGTACACCGCTTTTTCAAGCAGATCCGGATGCTGATGGGTGAAACCGTAATATTTTTCGTAGAACGCGCCGTCGTTAACGCGGAACGCGCCGGAGAGGTCGAAGACCACGCATCCGGCTGCCAGAAACTGCGGCGCCAGGTCGTGGCTGACCTCGTGCGCGGTGGCTAAAAACACCACGTCGACGCCGTCGGTAAACTCGCTGATGTCAGACATGGGCTGCAAAGGCAGATCGACCAGGCCCTTAAGCTGCGGATGCAAATCGGAAATTAACTTTCCTGCATCATTGCTTTGCGCTGACACGGTCAAAGCGGTTATGGTCATATGTGGATGGCGATTCACGTAGCTTACAAGCTCTGCGCCCGCATAACCGCTAGCGCCTACAATCAGCGTATTCAACATCGGGTTCCTTTATGCTCAACGTTAATGTATTTTTATTCACATTTATTGCATGAATATTGATACTATCACGACCTAAGGTGTGTCAACAATGAAAATGAACTTACCGCCATTTATCGAGATCTACCGCGCCCTGATTGCCACACCGTCCATCAGCGCAACGGAAGAAGCGCTGGATCAGAGCAATGAGTCTTTAATCAATCTGCTGGCGGGTTGGTTTAGCGATCTTGGGTTTAACGTTGAGGTTCAGCCCGTCCCCGGCACTCGTCACAAATTTAACCTGCTCGCCAGTACCGGAACCGGTGCGGGCGGCCTGCTGCTGGCCGGTCACACCGACACCGTGCCGTTTGACGATGGCCGCTGGACGCGCGATCCGTTCACCCTGACCGAGCACGACAACAAGCTCTACGGTCTGGGCACCGCAGACATGAAAGGCTTCTTCGCCTTTATCCTCGACGCGCTGCGTGACGTGGACGTGACGAAGCTGAAAAAGCCGCTCTACATTCTGGCGACCGCCGATGAAGAAACCAGCATGGCGGGCGCGCGCTACTTCTCAGAAAACACGTCGATTCGTCCGGATTGCGCGATCATCGGCGAGCCGACGTCTCTGCAACCGATTCGCGCACATAAAGGCCATATCTCTACCGCCGTGCGCGTGCTCGGCCAGTCCGGCCACTCCAGCGATCCGGCGCGGGGCGTCAACGCCATTGAGCTGATGCATGACGCCATCGGCCGCATCATGACCCTGCGCGACGATCTGAAAGAGCGTTACCACTATGAGGCGTTCACCGTGCCGTATCCAACGCTCAATCTCGGCAGCCTGCACGGCGGTGATGCCTCGAACCGTATCTGCGCCTGCTGCGAGCTGCACATGGACATCCGACCGCTGCCGGGCATGACCCTGAGCGATCTGGATGGTTTACTGAACGAAGCGCTGGCCCCGGTGAGTGAGCGCTGGCCGGGCCGTCTGACGGTCTCGGAACTGCACCCGCCGATCCCGGGTTATGAATGCCCGCCGGACCATCAGCTGGTCGAAGTGGTGGAAAAGCTGCTCGGTGAAAAAACTGACGTGGTGAATTACTGCACCGAAGCGCCGTTTATTCAGACGCTGTGCCCGACGCTGGTTCTTGGCCCTGGCTCCATCAACCAGGCGCACCAGCCGGATGAGTATCTTGAAACCCGCTTTATCAAGCCCACCCGCGAACTGATTACCCAGGTTGTACATCATTTCTGCTGGCATTAATGACCTTTCCCCTCTCGGAAGAGAGGGGAAAATCCCGCGATCTCCGTCACATTTCCATAAGCATCTCTTATCTGACGCAATGCGAATTAAATTTCGTAAATTGCCCACATTTATTCGTTTGCTGAACCGTTTTCGCAGCAATTGACGACGGGGGTTTTACGTGGCTTTATAAAGGGAGATGACAAAATAATGTCCAGAAGATTTTCGCCTGGGCATAAACAAAAATGATGGGGTGACTGGGTTTTTATGAACGAACAATATTCCGCGTTGCGTAGTAATGTCAGTATGCTCGGCAAAGTGCTTGGAGATACCATCAAAGATGCGTTGGGGGAGAACATCCTCGACCGCGTTGAAACCATCCGCAAGCTGTCTAAATCTTCCCGTGCCGGTAACGAGGCCAGTCGTCAGGAGCTGCTCACCACCTTGCAGAACCTCTCGAACGACGAGCTGCTGCCCGTTGCACGCGCATTCAGCCAGTTCCTGAACCTGGCAAATACCGCTGAGCAATACCACAGCATTTCGCCAAACGGCGAAGCGGCCAGCAACCCGGAAGTCATTGCCCGCACCCTTCGTAAACTGAAAGACCAGCCAGACCTCAACGAAGCCACCATCAAAAAAGCGGTGGAGTCACTTTCGCTGGAGCTGGTACTGACCGCTCACCCAACCGAGATCACCCGTCGCACCCTGATCCACAAAATGGTGGAAGTGAACAACTGCCTGAAGCAGCTGGATAACAAAGACATTGCCGACTATGAACGCAACCAGCTGATGCGCCGCCTGCGCCAGCTGATTGCTCAGTCCTGGCACACCGATGAAATTCGTAAGCATCGCCCAAGCCCGGTCGACGAAGCTAAATGGGGCTTTGCGGTGGTGGAAAACAGCCTGTGGGAAGGGGTACCGAACTACCTGCGCGAGCTGAACGAACAGCTGGAAGCGAACCTGGGCTACCGTCTGCCGGTCGACTTTGTGCCGGTCCGCTTTACCTCCTGGATGGGCGGCGACCGCGACGGCAACCCAAACGTCACCGCAGAAATCACCCGTCACGTCCTGCTGCTGAGCCGCTGGAAAGCGACCGATCTGTTCCTGAAAGACATTCAGGTGCTGATCTCCGAGCTGTCGATGGTAGAAGCGACGCCGGAACTGCGCGCGCTGGCCGGTGAAGAAGGCGCCAGCGAGCCGTACCGTTTCCTGATGAAAAAACTGCGTGGTCAGCTGATGGCCACTCAGGCCTGGCTGGAAGCGCGCCTGAAAGGCCAGCGTCTGCCAAAACCAGAAGGCCTGCTCAGCCAGAACGAACAGCTTTGGGAGCCGCTTTACGCCTGTTATAAATCACTCCAGGCCTGCGGGATGGGCATCATCGCCAACGGTGAACTGCTCGACACCCTGCGTCGCGTGAAGTGTTTCGGCGTGCCGCTGGTGCGTATCGACGTGCGTCAGGAAAGTACCCGCCATACCGAAGCGCTGGGCGAGCTGACCCGCTATCTCGGCATCGGTGACTATGAAAGCTGGTCCGAAGCTGACAAGCAGGCGTTCCTGATCCGCGAGCTGAACTCCAAGCGCCCTCTGCTGCCGCGCAACTGGGAGCCAAGCAACGATACCCGCGAAGTGCTCAACACCTGTAAAGCGATCGTGGACGCACCGAAAGGATCGGTCGCCGCCTATGTGATCTCCATGGCGAAAACCCCGTCCGACGTGCTGGGCGTTCACCTCCTGCTGAAAGAAGCGGGAATCGACTACGCCCTGCCTGTCGCCCCGCTGTTTGAGACCCTCGACGACCTGAACAACGCCAACGACGTGATGAGCCAACTGCTGAACATCGACTGGTATCGCGGCTTTATTCAGGGCAAACAGATGGTGATGATCGGCTATTCCGACTCCGCAAAAGATGCGGGCGTAATGGCGGCATCCTGGGCGCAGTATCAGGCGCAGGACGCACTGATCAAAACCTGCGAGAAAGCCGGTATCGAGCTGACCCTGTTCCACGGACGCGGTGGCTCCATTGGCCGTGGCGGCGCGCCAGCACACGCGGCACTGCTGTCACAGCCGCCGGGAAGCCTGAAAGGCGGCCTGCGCGTGACCGAGCAGGGCGAGATGATCCGCTTCAAGTACGGCCTGCCGGAAGTGACCATCAGCAGCCTGTCGCTTTATACCAGCGCGATCCTCGAAGCCAACCTGCTGCCACCGCCGGAGCCGAAAGCCTCCTGGTGCCACATCATGGACGAGCTGTCGGCTATCTCCTGCGATCTGTACCGCGGCTACGTGCGTGAAAACAAAGATTTCGTGCCTTACTTCCGTTCAGCCACGCCTGAGCAGGAGCTGGGTAAACTTCCGCTGGGCTCGCGTCCTGCCAAGCGTCGTCCGACCGGCGGCGTTGAATCCCTGCGTGCAATCCCGTGGATCTTTGCCTGGACGCAGAACCGCTTAATGCTGCCCGCCTGGCTGGGTGCCGGTGCCGCACTGCAAAAAGTGGTGGAAGACGGTAAACAGAGCGAACTGGAAACCATGTGCCGCGACTGGCCGTTCTTCTCTACCCGTCTGGGAATGCTGGAGATGGTCTTCTCGAAAGCCGACCTGTGGCTGGCGGAATACTACGATCAGCGCCTGGTGAAGCCCGAGCTGTGGGCGCTGGGCAAAGAGCTGCGCGAACTGCTGGAAGGCGACATCAAAGTGGTGCTGGACATCGCTAACGACTCACACCTGATGGCGGACCTGCCGTGGATTGCCGAGTCTATCCAGCTGCGTAACATCTACACCGACCCGCTGAACGTCCTGCAGGCAGAGCTGCTGCACCGTTCGCGTCTGGCGGAAGAAGAAGGGAAAGAGCCGGATCCACGCGTTGAACAGGCGCTGATGGTGACGATTGCGGGCGTTGCGGCGGGTATGCGTAACACCGGCTAATGCTTTACGCCCGGCGGCGCTGCGCTTGCACGGGCCTACGATAAGTAGGCCGGGTAAGCGTTAGCGCCACCCGGCAATACCCTGGTATCCACACCATGCACCACGACATTACCCAGATCCTGACTAACCTGATCAACGGCACAACGCCGCTGCGTCAGGTGCATTTTGCAAACTCCGCGACCTCCGCCCCCGAACTTGCCTTGCAGGTCGATTTTCCACGTCTGGAGATCGCGATCGAAGGTTCGATGAAAGACCAGGCTGGCTGCGTTTTACAGCAGGGTGATGTTTTATACGTCCCGGCTGGCGGCTGGAATAATCCACAATGGCAAGCACCCGCAACAACGCTGAGCATCCTGTTTGGTAAACAGCAGCTTGGGTTTAGCCTTTTGCACTGGAATGGTATAGACGTTCGAAACCTGACAAAGCAACACGTTGCCCGTCGTGGTCCCCGTATTGGATCGCTACTCTTACAGACGCTTCATGAAATGCAGATGCAACCGCATGAGCAACAAACCGCGCGGCTGATTATTGCCAGCCTGCTTAGCCACTGCGTCGACCTGCTGGGTAGTCAGATCCAAACCGCCTCCCGCAGCCAGGCTTTGTTTGAAGCGATTCGGATCTATATTGACGAACACTACGCCACTCCCCTTACCCGGGAATCCGTCGCGCAGGCGTTTTATATCTCCCCAAACTACCTGTCGCATCTGTTCCAGAAAACGGGCGCAGTGGGTTTCAATGAGTACCTGACGCACACCCGACTGGAACACGCGCGCCAGTTGCTGAAAGGATATGATTTGAAAGTGAAAGAGGTGGCGCATGCCTGCGGATTTGTTGACAGCAACTATTTCTGCCGGTTGTTTCGTAAGAACACCGAACGTTCGCCGTCAGAATACCGTCGCCAGTATCACAGCCAGCTCACCGGGAAGGCGATTAGTCCAGAATGACCTGAGTATGCTGCGGAGCGGCTAACATTTTACGCACCGCCCCCATCACCTTTTGTGGGTCGCGTAAAAAGGCGCTAATACCGCACTTCACGTAGCGCGTATGCTCGAAACGTTCACTGCCCGCCAGTTCGATATCGGTAATGAGCAATACGACATCGGCACGCCGGATGTCGTCTTCCGTAAGCTCGCTCTCAACGCCCAGCGCTCCCTGCGTCTCAATGTTAACGCTCCACTTCTCCTGCTGGCAGAGCTTTTCCAGCCGTTCGGCAGCCATATAGGTATGTGCAACGCCACTGACGCACGCGGTCACCGCCACCAGATGACGTCCCGTTATCACTGTCATGTTCAGCCTCCCACGGTAACATTGAAACCTTCGCGCTCTGCCAGTTGACGCATCGCTGACACCTCATCTTCTGTCGGAGGGATCGCTTGCCGCATTCCCCACTCCTGTCCCAGCAGACGGTATTTTGGCTCCCCATACTGATGGAAGGGCAATAAATGCAGTTGCCGTATTCCTGAAGGTAGCAGGAAAGCCAGCACGCGCGCCATGTTCGTTTCGTTAAGCGTATAGCCAGGAATAAGCGGCACACGAGGAATCACGTTTATCCCGTCAGCCACCAGCTGGCGGAAATTATCCAGCACTCTGGGAAGATTCATTGCCACAATCGATTGGGCCAGATCCGCGTCCATAATCTTCAAATCAAACAACACTTCATCACACTGGCGAGCCAGCGGCATGAGTCGGGACAAAGGGGCATCGCCTGCCGTTTCAATGGCCGTATGCACGCCGAAACGGCGTAATCGCTGTAGAAATTGTGTCGCGAAAGGCGCCTGCAGCAACACTTCGCCACCCGAGAGCGTCACCCCGCCTCCCGAGGAACGAAAGAAGACATCGTCTTTCATGACCTCGTTTATCAGCTCCTCCAGCGTAACATCCCGCCCGATAGGCTCAAATGCGCCGGAGGGGCACTCATCGACGTCCCGCAAACAGGGGGCGCAGTGAAGACATTTACTTTCTCTACGCACCGTCTCGATTTTCGGTGAAATCGACTCCGGATTCGCACACCACGGACAACGGTGAGGACAACCTTTAAAAAAGACCACCGTACGGATGCCGCGACCGTCATTCAATGAGTAGCGCTGGATATTGAAAATACGCGCCACCTCAGCGCGTGTTTCAACCACGTCACAGCTGATGCGCTGTGCGGCGGATAATGTCATCCTGGATCTCCTTCGATAACTCAACAAAGAAGGCGCTGTAGCCGGCAACGCGCACCACCAGCCCGGCAAAATCCTGCGGGCGCTGTTGCGCTTCACGCAATGTTTCCGCGTTCACCACGTTGAACTGGATATGCTGCAACTTAAGTTGGGTGAAAGCGCGAAGGAAATCCGCCAGCTTTTGCAGCCCGGCATCGCCTTCCAGCGTCGCAGGGGTGAATTTAACGTTTAACAGCGTACCGTTAGATAACAGATAGTTATCCAGCTTGCTTACCGATTTAAGTACCGCCGTTGGGCCCTGCATATCTTGCCCAAGCATCGGCGAGAGCCCACCGTCAGCCAGTTGCTCTCCGGCAAAGCGGCCATCCGGTGTCGCTCCCACCACCGCCCCCAGCGGCACGTGTGCCGATACGGTATAAGAGCCTGGCGTGAACTGTCCGCCGCGTGGGTTCCGGTATTTTTCGACCTCTTTACAGTAATGGCGCAGCAGTTCAGCGCTGATATTGTCGACATCATCGATATCATTGCCGTATTTTTCGAAGCGGTTGATCAACCTTGCACGCACCTTTTCGCCCTCTGGGGTAGCAAAGTTCGCTTTCAACACGGCTAAGAGCTCATCAAAACTTAAGCGCTGCTGCTCAAAGACCAGCCCTTTCAGGGCGTGCAGTGAATCACTCAGGTTGGCTATCCCGATCCCCTGAACGCCAGAAAAGTTATACCGCGCCCCGCCGTCGGTAATATCTTTCCCTGATTCAAGACAATCGCTGATAAATGAAGAGAGTAACGGTACCGGTGCCCAGTCTCGATGGCCGATATCGCAGATGTTGCTCCCCTCAACCATCAGCGCAATGTAGTGATTAATTTTGGCGCGAATATGGTCCAGCAAGCCTTCATAACTCAGCGCAGCATTACCTTCGTTCTCCTGCATCGCGATTTCCATTACTTTCAGCAGGTTAAACATCGCGATATCATGCAGACCGTAGGTTTTACCCGGAATAGACAGTTCTACACAGCCAACCACCGCGTAGTCGCGCGCATCTTCCAGCGACACCCCCCGATTCAGGAAAGCAGGCACCACCACTTCGTCATTGAAAATCTGCGGGATACCGGTGCCCAGGCGGATCGTCTCCGCCGTTTTAAGCAGAAAAGGACGGTCGATAAGTTCGTTAACCCGTACGCCAAGGTTCGGTTGAGGAAGCTGAACGCTCTGGTAAGCATCCAGGCACAGGAAGGAAAGCACATTCACTGCGCTACGACCGCTCTCCGTTAAACCGCCCAACAACGCTGTATAACCCGTCGGGAAACCAGCAAAATAACGTGCACTACTCGTCGAACGTAAAAGCACCACGTCATTGCACTTCACCCACAGCGATTCCAGAATCTCTTTCAGGAACGCGGGATCTTCGCCCTGTGAGAGCGAGGCCTGATAAAAGGGCAGCATATACTGGTCGAAGCGCCCGATAGAAAGCGAGCTGGCGTTAGATTCGTATTGCAAAATGACGTTCATATACCAGAACAGCTGACACGCCTGCCAGAACGTTTGCGGCTTATGCTGCGCGTTGTGACGCGAGATTTCGACAATCTTTCGTAGCTCTTCACGCCGTGAAGCGTCATCACAGCCGATCGCAAGCGTTTCAGCCAGCGCAGCATAGCGCAGAATATGGCGCTGGGAGGCTTCAAGCAGAATCAGCGCGGCGGCATAGAACGTGTTCTGCGCATCGCGGGCACAATATTCTCGCATTTGCTCCACCAGCGCACCCAGCCCGTTATTCAGCAGGCGCGGATAATCAATAATGATATGCCCCTGCCCTTTGTCCGTCTGGTTGACGCTGAAAATTTGCGTCCCTACAGCGGCTTTCACCTCATCCGTCATCTGGCTGTTGATGAAATCCTTCATGGACCGTTTTTCCCAGTAGGGGTACAGCACGTCGCGGTAGGTCTGCTTGTCCTCATCGCTGATGTCAAAGCGGTCCTGCGGACGCGTGGAAAACTGGTCCAGCTCCTTAAGCAGCCAGTACGGATCCATCTCAGGAGACATGATGCCCGCACGCGGTTTAACGGTCCGGTTTCCGGCAATCAGTTCCTCATCACGAATCGCGATGTTCACATGGTCAAGAATGTACGCCGTGGCTTTTGCACGCCTGAGGATAACCGGCTCACCTTCCGTCTGCTGATGGCTGGCGGTATAGAGCAAAGCACGCTCAAGCGAGATTTCACGTGGGCTGGCAAAAAGTGCGTCTTTCAAACGCTGGGTACGATTCGTCATGAGGGAACTCCTGTAAAGGAAAACGAGCCCGCCCCGAAGGGCGGGAGAGCGTCAGGCGGTTTGCGCCAGGTGGGCATCAATTTTGTTCATGATGGCGTCGGCGCGTTTTACCGCGTCGCTGATATTGACGCGTACAATGGTTTTCCCGGCAAAGCGCTCTTCGAATTTAATGCCGATATCTTTGGTCAGGATCACCATATCTGCGGCGGCAACGTCTTCTGCCGTCAGTTCGTTCTCCAGGCCAATCGACCCTTGCGTTTCAACCTTCACTTCCCAACCTTTAGCTTTGGCGGCACTTTCCAGCGCTTCGGCCGCCATGTAGGTATGGGCAACGCCTGACGGACATGCTGTTACTGCGATAATTCGGGCCATGTTCTTTTCCTCACTCAGTTAATTTCGAAATCCAGATCCAGGTCGTCCTCTTTTTCCTCGACCTGTTTTGCATTCTTGTGGGCAAAACTCTTCAGCACATTAACGCTAATGGCCGTCACCACAGCCCCCACGGCAACCGCCACGATGTAGCCCAGCTTGCCCTCCACCACAGGGAGAACGATGAGCCCGCCCCAACCGGCATAACATTGTGCGCCCATCACGGCGGCCGTCACTGCGCCACATGCGGATCCCAGCATGATGGAGGGAATGACACGCAGAGGATCGGCAGCGGCGAACGGAATAGCCCCTTCGGTGACCCCCACGCAGCCCATCACTAATGCAGCCTTACCCGCTTCACGCTCTTCACCGGTAAAATTCTTGCGATTAATCAGCGTTGCCAGCCCTAATCCCAGCGGTGGAATGCAAATAGCCACGGCGGCAATCGCAACGACGGTATAGACACCCTGCGCAACGCAAATCAGCATGAAGGCATACGCCACTTTGTTAACCGGGCCGCCCATATCGAACGCCAGCATGAGACCGAGAATGATGGCGAGTACGACGATGCTGCCCTGCTGCATACCTTGCAGCCATTGGGTGAGGCCGGTGGTCAGCGCGCCTACAGGCTCGCCCAGCCCCCACATCATGATGCCTGCTGTGATAAACGTGCCGATAATCGGGATGATGAAAATTGGCATAACGGAACGGAGCACTTTCGGGACCGGCAGTTTTTTCAGGTACCAAACGACAATCCCACCGAAAATCCCGGCGATAATCGCGCCAAAGAACCCGGCACCGAAGCTGTTGCCCACCCAGGCTGCAATTGCACAGGGAGCCAGCGCGGCACGTTCTGCAATGGAGTAGCCGATATAGGCGGCGAGGAATGGCACCATCAGCGTTAACCCCGCCACGCCGATATCAAAGAGCTTTTTCAGGTTGGGATCGGTTGCGGCATCGGGCACCGCGCCTTTGCCATACAACATGACCGAAACCGCCAGCAGAATGCCGCCCGAGACCACAAACGGGATCATGTGCGACACCCCGGTCATCAGATGCTGCCGCGTGTTCTTGAGAATATGCACCAACGCTTTCATATGTCGCTCCTGGCCTAAAACCATAAAGATGTTGTGGCAAACAATAGGCAATCAGGAAGACGGCGGACAGGAGACAAAAAGGCCATTTACTGGATTTTTGTAATGTCGAAATAAAAATGCGATCCGCCTCGACATTTCTGATAGACGTTACGCATTAGACAAAGAACCACAACCTGTGAGTCAAATCTCACTTTTTACGTGATATTACATTTATCCAGCTTTTGGCAGATTTGTCACATGGCGCGCGTCATCAACACACTCGTATGCTGTTGCCCAATGAATGAGGATTGATTTCAGGAGTGTGTATGGCTCTCGTAGTGGAATTTACCTGTGAATTACCCAACGGTGTTCACGCGCGTCCGGCAAGTCATGTGGAAACGCTGTGCAATACGTTTATCTCGCAAATCGAATGGCACAACCTGCGCACAGACCGTAAAGGGAATGCCAAGAGCGCACTGGCAGTCATTGGCACCGATACGCTGGCAGGCGACGCCTGTCGTCTGGTGATCCAAGGTGAAGATGAGCAGAACGCCCATCAGCAACTGGAACAATGGCTCCGGGAAGAGTTTCCACACTGTGATGCGCCTCTCGCAGAAGCCATCAATATTGAGCGCGATCCGCTGCCAGAATCTCTCGCGCGCCTTAATCCAACGCTTTTCCGCGCCCTGCCCGTCTGCAGCGGTAGCGCCCAGGGCGTATTGACCTTGCTGACCTCGCTGGATCTCAACGCACTGACAGATTTACCCGAAGCGAGAGACGAAGAAGATGAGCAGTTAGCGCTGGATAATGGTCTCACCCTGCTGGTGAAAAACATTGAGCTGCGCGCGCTGGACAACGACAGCACCGCCGGCGCTATTCTTGAAGCCCATCGTTCGCTGGCTACGGATACCTCGCTGCGCCAGCACCTCCTGTCAGGGGTCAACCGGGGCTTAAGCTGCGCCCAAGCCATCATCGCCACGGCGAATCATTTCTGCGATACGTTCTCTCGTTCCAGCAGCACGTATTTGCAGGAGCGTGTGCTGGACGTACGCGACGTCTGCTATCAGCTTTTACAGCATATCTACGGTGAAGCGCGTTTCCCGTCTCCGGGGCAGCTGATGCAGCCGAGCGTCTGCCTTGCTGACGACCTCACGCCCGGCCAGTTTCTGGAACTGGATAAAACCTTGCTAAAAGGGCTGCTGTTAAAAAGCGGTGGAACAACCTCGCATACCGTTATCCTTGCACGTTCCTTTAATATTCCGACGCTGGTGGGCGTCGACAATGAAAGCCTGCTGCAGTGGCGCAATCAATCCGTATTTATCGATGGCAATGCTGGTGCCGTCGTGGTCGATGCCAGCGATGCGGTGGCGCGCTACTACCGACAGGAAGCACGGGTACAACAGGCACTACGCGAGCAGCAGGGCATCTGGCTGGACCGGGAAGCCAGAACCGCCGACGGCCTGCGGGTTGAGATTGCCGCGAACATCGCCCATGCGGTGGAAGCGCAGGCAGCCTTTGGGAACGGCGCCGAGGGCGTTGGCCTGTTTCGCACCGAAATGCTTTATATGGACCGCAGCAGCGCGCCCGGTGAAAACGAGCTCTACAACATTTTCTGTCAGGCACTGGAAAGTGCAAACGGGCGCAGCATCATCGTGCGGACCATGGATATCGGCGGCGATAAGCCGGTGGAGTACCTGAAGATCCCGGCCGAAAATAACCCGTTCCTCGGCTACCGCGCCGTACGTATTTACGAAGAGTATGCAGTGCTTTTCACCACCCAGCTTCGGGCGATCCTGCGCGCCTCTGCTCACGGTAGTCTGAAGATCATGATCCCGATGATCTCTTCCATGGAAGAGATCCTGTGGGTGAAAGAGAAACTTGCCGAAGCGAAACAACAGCTCCGCGCTGAGCATATTCCGTTTGATGAGAAAATCCCGCTTGGCATCATGCTGGAAGTCCCTTCGGTGATGTTTATCATCGACCAGTGTTGCGAAGAGATTGATTTCTTTAGCATCGGTAGCAATGACCTGACGCAGTATCTGCTGGCTGTTGATCGCGATAACGCCAAAGTCACACGCCATTACAACAGCCTGAACCCGGCCTTCCTGCGGGCGCTGGATTACGCGGTACAAGCCGTTCATCGCCAGGGGAAATGGATTGGCCTGTGCGGCGAACTGGGTGCAAAAGGCTCGGTGTTGCCATTGCTGGTGGGTCTGGGTTTGGACGAGCTGAGCATGGGGTCGCCCACTATTCCGGCAACCAAAGCGCGTCTGGCTCAGCTTGATAGCCGCGCCTGCCGCCAGTTGCTGAATCAGGCCATGGCGTGTCGCACCTCACTTGAAGTTGAGCACCTGCTGGCGCAGTTCCGCATGAATCAGCAGGACACACCTCTGGTTACACCTCGCTGCATTTCACTGGACAATGACTGGAACAGCAAAGAAGAGGTCATGAAAGGAATGACCGATAACCTGCTGCTCGCAGGACGTTGCCGATACCCCCGTAAACTGGAGGCCGATCTGTGGGCGCGCGAAGCAGTCTTCTCCACCGGGCTCGGCTTTAGCTTTGCTATTCCGCACAGCAAATCAGAGCACATTGAGCAATCCACCATCAGCGTTGCACGCCTGAAAGCCCCCGTCATGTGGGGAGATGAAGAAGCACAATTCATCATCATGCTAACGCTGAACAAACACGCCGCGGGCGATCAGCATATGCGTATTTTTTCCCGCCTGGCACGCCGCATCATGCATGAGGATTTTCGCAATGCGCTGGTTAACGCCATCTCAGGGGAGGCGATTGCTTCCCTGCTACAACACGAATTAGAACTGTAAAACGAGGAAGAGTGATGGAACTGTACCTGGATACCGCCAACGTGGCGGAAGTTGAACGCCTGGCGCGCATTTTTCCCATTGCGGGCGTCACCACCAACCCGAGCATCATTGCCGCCAGCCGTGAATCCATCTGGGACGTGCTGCCGCGCCTGCAACAAGCCATCGGGCCGGAAGGCACGCTGTTTGCTCAAACCATGAGCCGCGATGCCGAAGGCATGGTGGCAGAAGCCAAACGTCTGAGTAACGCCATTCCGGGCATTGTGGTGAAAATCCCGGTGACGGCTCAGGGACTTATCGCAATTAAGGCCTTGAAAAAAGAGGGGATAACCACGCTGGGCACCGCCGTTTACAGCGCGGCGCAGGGCCTGCTCGCCGCACTCGCAGGGGCGAAATATGTCGCGCCGTACGTCAACCGCGTCGACGCGCAGGGAGGTGACGGCATTCGCATGGTTCAGGAACTGCAGTCCCTGCTGGAGCTGCACGCGCCGGGCAGTAAAGTACTGGCCGCCAGCTTCAAAACGCCGCGTCAGGCGCTCGACTGCCTGTTGGCAGGATGTGAAGCAATCACGCTTCCCTTAGACGTAGCGCAACACATGCTCGGTACGCCGGCGGTAGAGTCAGCCATAGAGAAGTTCGAGCAGGACTGGAAAAACGCGTTTGGTAACCTCAACCTCTAAGGGAGAACTGTTATGGACCGTATCATTCAATCGCCGGGGAAATATATCCAGGGCGCGAATGTGCTGACCCGTCTCGGCGACTATCTGAAACCCCTGGCAAACCGCTGGCTGGTCGTCGGCGATAAGTTTGTGCTGGGTTTTGCCGAAGAGACCCTGCGCAAGAGTTTTAAAAAAGCCGAACTGCATGCCGAAATTGCGCCGTTTGGCGGCGAATGTTCGCAAAATGAAATCGATCGTCTGAAAAAGCTGGCCGACAGCGCCGACTGCCTGGCAGTACTGGGTATTGGTGGCGGTAAAACGCTTGATACCGCGAAAGCGCTGGCTCACTTTATGGACGTGCCGGTCGCCATTGCGCCGACTATCGCGTCCACCGACGCGCCGTGCAGCGCCCTTTCCGTTATTTACACCGACAGCGGCGAGTTCGATCGCTACCTGATGCTGCCGCACAACCCGAACATGGTCATTGTGGATACGAAAGTGGTAGCAGGTGCGCCTGCACGTCTGCTGGCCGCCGGGATTGGCGACGCGCTGGCGACCTGGTTTGAAGCACGCGCCTGCTCGCGCAGCGGCGCGACCACTATGGCCGGGGGTAAATGCACACAGGCGGCATTAGCGCTCGCCGAGCTGTGCTACAACACGCTGGTTGAAGAGGGTGAAAAAGCGATGCTGGCGGCGGAACAGCATGTGGTGACGCCTGCGCTGGAACGCATTATCGAAGCCAACACCTATCTCAGCGGCGTCGGCTTTGAAAGTGGCGGGCTAGCGGCTGCACACGCTATTCATAACGGCATGACGGCGGTGCCGGACGCGCATCACTTCTATCATGGGGAGAAAGTGGCGTTTGGTACGCTGACGCAGCTGGTGCTGGAAAACGCGCCGGTAGAAGAAATTGAGACCGTCGCGGCGCTTTGCCACAGCGTAGGGCTGCCGATCACCCTGGCACAGCTGAACATCAAAGAGGATATTCCAGCCAAAATGCGTCTGATTGCCGAAGCCTCATGTGCGGAAGGAGAAACGATCCACAACATGCCGGGAGGCGTCACGCCGGATCAGGTGTATGCGGCGCTGCTGGTGGCAGACCAGTATGGACAGCGATTCCTGCAGGAGTGGGAGTAATAAAAAAGCCGGGTGGCGCTGCGCTTACCCGGCCTACATGGCACTTTAATTTGTAGGCCGGGTAAGGCGTAGCCGCCACCCGGCACACTGGCTACTTCACGTCAAACCGATCCAGATCCATGACCTTCGCCCAGGCGGCAACGAAGTCGCGGACAAACTTCTCATGCGCATCATCGCTGGCGTAAACCTCGGCCAGCGCGCGCAGGACGGCGTTAGAGCCGAAGACCAGATCGGCGCGGGTGGCGGTATATTTCACTTCACCGCTGGTGCGATCGCTTCCGGCAAACAGCTCATTGGACTCATCGGTCGCCTTCCACTGCGTGTTCATATCCAGCAGATTCACGAAGAAATCAGTGCTCAGCACGCCTTCGCGGTTGGTGAACACGCCGTTTTTACTGCCATCAAAGTTGGCACCCAGTACGCGCAGGCCGCCAATCAGCACCGTCAGTTCTGGCGCAGTCAGCGTCAGCTGTTGGGCTTTATCAATCAGCAGAGACTCCGTGGTGGACACATCCACCTGCGCACGGTAGTTGCGGAAACCATCGGCAATCGGTTCGAGCAGGTTAAACATCTCAATATCCGTCTGATCCTGACGCGCATCTACGCGGCCCGGGGTGAACGGAACGGTGACATACACACCTGCCGCTTTTGCGGCCTGCTCAACGCCTACCGCGCCCGCCAGCACGATGATATCGGCCAGGGAGGCTTTGTTGGTGGTGCGCTGGATAGCTTCCAGGGCTGGCAGCGCGCGAACCGCCGCAGCGTTCACGTCCCAGTCACGCTGAGGCGCCAGCGCCAGACGCGCGCCGTTGGCACCGCCACGCTTATCGCCACCGCGGAAGGTCGAGGCTGACGCCCAGGCAACAGAAACCAGTTCGCTCACGGAGAGACCAGAGGCAGCGATTTCCGCCTTCAGGCTTTCAATGTCTTCTTTCGTCGGATTGAACACCGCCTGCGGCAGCGGGTCCTGCCAAATCAGATCTTCTTTCGGCACTTCCGGGCCAAGGTAACGCGATTTTGGCCCCATATCACGGTGGGTCAGCTTGAACCAGGCACGCGCGAAGGCTTCGTTGAAAGCCTGCGGGTCGTTCAGGAAGCGGCGGGAAATCTTCTCGAATTCCGGATCGAAGCGCAGCGTCAGGTCGGTGACCAGCATGGTAGGCTTGCGTTTTTTCGACGGGTCGAACGGATCGGGCATGATTTCCGGCGCATCCACGGCTTCAAACTGAATCGCCCCTGCCGGACTGCGGGTCTGTACCCATTCGTATTTGAACAGGTTCTCGAAGAAGTAGTTGCTCCACTGGGTCGGGGTTTGTGACCAGATAACTTCCAGACCGGAGGTAATGGCATCAGCACCAACCCCCGTGCCGTGCGTGCTGGCCCAGCCCAGGCCCTGTGCTTCAATCGGTGAGGCTTCCGGGTCGGTACCCACGTGGGTGGCTTCACCCGCGCCGTGAGTCTTGCCGAGGGTGTGGCCGCCTGCAATCAGCGCGACGGTCTCTTCATCGTTCATGCCCATGTTGCCGAAGGTCGCACGAATCGCTGCCGCCGCTGACAGCGGTTCACCGCTGGCGTTCGGCCCTTCCGGGTTCACGTAGATCAGGCCCATTTCGGTGGCTGCCAGAGGACGCTTAGCCAGCGCTTCCGGGTCACGGTGGGTCAGCCAGGCTTTTTCATCACCCCAGTTCACGTCCAGATCCGGTTCCCAGACGTCTTCACGCCCGGCACCAAAACCAAAGGTACGGAAGCCGGAGTTCTCCAGCGCCACGTTACCCGCGAGGATAAACAGGTCGGCCCAGGAGATTTTTTGTCCGTATTTTTTCTTGATAGGCCACAGCAGACGGCGCGCTTTATCCAGGCTTACGTTATCCGGCCAGGAGTTCAGTGGCGCAAAGCGCTGTTGACCGCGTCCTGCCCCACCGCGCCCGTCCACGGAGCGATAGGTACCCGCACCGTGCCACGCCATACGGATAAACAGGCCCGCATAGCTGCCCCAGTCGGCAGGCCACCACGGTTGAGAGTCGGTTAAAAGTGCTTTGAGGTCGCCTTTAAGGGCAGAGTAATCAAGCTTGCTGAATTCTTTGCGGTAGTCGAAGTCTTCACCCAGCGGGTTCGAACGATTGGAATGTTGGTTAAGAAGATCGATGCGGAGTTGTTTTGGCCACCAGTCGCGGCTGCCTGTACCTGCGCCCGCGCTGTGATCGACGCCGCCCTGATGGAACGGGCATTTGCCGACTGATGCCGCTTTATTGGTCTCGTCTGACGTGCTCATCGCTATGCTCCCTTTTACAGTGTTACCGTTACGATATACACCACTAGCAATAAGTTATAGTTGAATTAATCCACAGATTCGATAGCTGATACCTTTTAACTTTTTACCCTGTTAAAAAGCCCTCTATTTAAGAGGGCTTTTGGTGTTTTACGCGGGGCGAACGCCCAGAGTATGGCAGATGGCATAGCTCATCTCCGCGCGGTTTAGCGTGTAAAAGTGGAAGTCTTTCACCCCTTCACGGCTTAAGATTTTCACCATGTCCATGGCGATATTGGCCCCCACCAGCTTGCGGGTTTCCGGGTCATCATCCAGACCTTCGTACATTTTGGACATCCACAGCGGAATGCGCACGTTGGTCATATCGGCGAATTTCTTCGCCTGTTTGAAGTTAGAGACCGGCAGAATGCCCGGGATAATTTCAACGTCGATGCCCGCGGAGACGCAGCGGTCACGGAAGCGCAGGTAGCTTTCGACATCAAAGAAGAACTGGGTAATGGCGCGGTTGGCACCAGCCTCCACTTTACGCTTGAGGTTAAGCAGATCCGCCTGGGCGCTTTTCGCTTCCGGGTGAACCTCAGGGTAAGCAGCCACGGAGATATCGAAATCTGCCACCTCTTTCAGCAGCCCAACCAGGTCGGCCGCATACATCTCTGGCTTGCCGCTGCCGGGCGGGAGGTCGCCGCGCAGTGCGACAATATGACGGATGCCGTTATTCCAGTAGTCCTGGGCGATGGCACGCAGCTCGTCGCGGGTAGCGTCGATACAGGTGAGGTGCGGCGCCGCTTCCAGACCGGTACGATCTTTGATGCCTTTAATGATGCTGTGCGTACGGTCACGCTCGCCAGAGTTCGCACCGTAGGTCACGGAGACAAACTTTGGTTTCAGGTTGCTGAGACGATCGATAGAGCTCCACAGGGTTTGCTCCATTTCACTGGTGCGCGGCGGGAAAAATTCAAAAGAGACGTTAATCTGACCGTTTACTTCGGCCAGGCTCTGGTTCAGTGCTTCCCGCTGGTTGGCGTGAAAAAAGCTCATACCCTACCCCTATCAATCGCGTGTCATTGTCTGTTGTGTTGTGAACTTCTATACGTTTAGACGTCCAGATGTAAAAATGACGGAAAAGCGGAGGGACGTCAATAGAAATAATCAACAATAACGGTGAGGTTTGCTCAGGGAATGTGAGGGAAATTCATGATGGGGGTGAGTGCATCAGACTGCACTCACCCTAACCCTCTCCCACAGGGAGAGGGAAATTGAGTTTTTACAGCAGCTTAGCCAGACGGTTGATGTCGGACTGGATCGCCCCTGCGGTGACGTCGCGCCCGGCGCCCGGGCCGCGGATCACCAGCGGGTTATCGCGGTACCAGCGGCTTTCGATGGCGAAGACGTTATCGCACGGCAACAGCGCCGCCAGCGGATGTTCAGGACGCACCGCCTCGACACCGACGCGCGCTTTTCCGTTGGCCTCAAAACGTGCCACGTAGCGCAGCACCAGCCCCATCTCGTTCGCCGCTTCCAGACGCTGCACCATCTGCTCGTTAAGCTCTTCACCATTTTCAAAGAAATGATCCACAGAACCCTCTTCACAGCCGGCAGGCACCAGCGACTCGACGCGGACGGAATCCGGCTCGATGTCATAACCGGCTTCGCGCGCCAGGATCACCAGCTTACGCATCACGTCTTTACCGGAGAGGTCAACGCGCGGATCGGGTTCCGTTAAGCCCTGCTGCCACGCCTGATCCACCAGGTCAGTGAACGGCACGGTGCCGTCAAACTGCAGGAACAGCCAGGAGAGCGTACCGGAGAAGATACCGCTCAGCGCCAGAATGCTGTCACCGCTTTCAATCAGGTCGCGCACGGTGTGGTTTACCGGCAGGCCCGCGCCCACGGTGGCGTTATACAGCCAGTGACGGCCGGTTTTTTCAAACGCGTCGTGGATCTGGCGGTATTTATCGGTGCTGCTTGCCCCCGCCAGTTTGTTCGCACTGATGACGTGGAAACCGTGGCTGGCGAAATCAAGATACTGATCGGCAAGCTGTTCGCTGGCGGTCACGTCCAGCACTACCAGATCGTCGTACGGGTGCGCGCGCATCCACAGGAACAGCGACTCTTCATCCTGCTCGACGGCTTCATCATTAAAGAAGGCAAGCGCGCGGCTGGCATCCAGCCCTTCGTAGTTCAGCAGGCTGCGGCGGCTGTCCACCACGCCTGCGAGAATGAATTCGAACCCGGTACGCGCCGAGAGCGTGACCTGTTCGCGGGCGAACAGCTCCAGCCAGCGGGAACCGATGTTGCCTTTACCAAACAGCACCAGGCCGATGCGTTTTTCCGCGCGGAACAGAGAGGTATGCAGACCCTGAATCAGGCTTTCGGTTGGCCCTTTGCGCAGAACGGCAACCAGGCTGATGCCCTCTTCCGACTGCCAGGTGAACTCCACCGGCTGGCCTTTCAGCTGCTGCCAGAAGCGGTGGCAGTGCAGCGGGTTACGGGTGACGCCCGCGCCCACCATCGCCACCAGCGCCAGCCCCTGACGCAGGCGAAGCTCGCCCGGCAGGCCCGCTTCATCCAGAATTTTCAGCGCGCTGTCCGCCACTTCTGCGGTATAGCAGAACTGCAGCAGCTGGCGGTCATTATGCACACCCACGGCCAGCGGACGCACCTGGGCGCGTTTCAGGATCGTGTCGATCTCTTTATGTGCCAGCCTGAAGTCCTGGCCCGCAGGAACCTGGAACTCAATCAGGCAGATGTCGTCGTGGCTGGTGACAATACGCGCCCCGGTACCGGAGGCCAGCACGCGCTCAATGCGCGTGGAGCCTTGATCCGGGGTGTAACTGCAGCGCAGCTGCAGGTCAATATCGCTACCGGAAACCGGCTGCAGCGTACGGGCGTGCAGCACCGGTGCCGCCAGACGCGCCAGCTCGCTGGCTTCATCCAGGCGCAGCAGCGGCAGCAGGCAGGCATCTTTTACTTTGCGCGGGTCCGCGCTATAAACACCGGCCACGTCGCTCCAGATGGTGACGCGGGACACGCCCGCCAAAGCACCGATTTGCGTCGCCGAGTAGTCGGAGCCGTTACGGCCCAGCAGCACGGTTTCACCCGCGTTGCTGCGGCTGATAAAGCCGGTGACCACAATGCGTTTGCCCGGATGCTGCACCAGCAGCTGCTGCAGCAGCGGGTAGGACAGGCCTTCATCCACCTGCGGCTGCGCGGCGCGTTCGGCACGCAGGAAATCACGCGCGTCAAGCCAGGCGGCGTCCACACCCAGGTGTTGCAGAACCGCAGCCATCAGGCGCGCGGACCATACTTCACCGTGGCCCACCACTTCGGCATACACCGCATCGGTAATGCCGCTGTCCAGCAGGGCGGCCAGACGCTCAAGATCGTGCGTGAAGGCGCCGATCAGCCCGTCCGCCACGTCCGCAGGCAGCAGGCCGGCAATCAATTCGCTCTGATAGCGACGTAATGACTGTTGCACCTGATGCGCAGAAAGGCGATCGGTCTGGCTCAGTTTCAGCCAGCTAATCAACTGGTTGGTGGTGCTGCCCGCCGCCGAGACAACCATCATGTCACCCGGCTGTGAATATTCCGTCATGATCCCTGCGACACGCAGGTAACATTTCACATCAGCAAGACTACTACCACCAAACTTGTGCAGCTGACGACCCTTCGCCCCTGCCTGCGCTATCACACTCATGATTACCCCTTGGCTGCGACCCGGAAGCCATTTTCCAGATCGGCAATTAAATCTTCAGAATCTTCGATACCGGTTGAGATCCGCAGCAGCGTCTCAGAAATCCCGGCGGCGGCACGTGCTTCGGGTGCCATACCTGCGTGCGTCATGGTCGCGGCGTGGGAGATCAAGCTTTCAACCCCACCTAAGGATTCCGCCAGCGTAAACAATGACAGCCCGCTCAGGAAGCGACGCAGCGTTTGCTCGTCACCGTCCAGTTCAAAACTTAACATCGCGCCAAACCCTTTCTGCTGGCGCGCGGCAATCTCGTGCCCCTGGTTTTCCGGCAGCGACGGGTGATACAGCTTCTTCACCAGCGGCTGGGTTTTCAGGAAGTCGACAATCGCCTGAGCATTACGCTGCGCCACGTCCATGCGCGGCGACAGCGTACGGATGCCGCGCAACAGCAGGTAGCTGTCGAAGGCGCCTGCGGTGACGCCAATATTATTGGCCCACCATGCCAGTTCGGTGACAACGTCAGGATCTTTGGCAATCACCACACCTGCCACCACGTCAGAATGGCCGTTCAGATATTTAGTGCATGAATGCAACACCAGATCGGCACCCAGTGCGAGTGGGTTCTGAAGGGCCGGACTGAGGAACGTATTATCCACTACACTTATCGCTCCCGCATCCCTTGCGAGCTGACAAATTTTCGCAATATCGACAACGCGCAACAATGGATTGCTTGGACTTTCCACCAGAACCAGCTTCGGTTTCTCTGCCAGCGCCTGTTTCAGCGCCTGTTCATCGTTTTGATCGACAAACAGCACGCGATAGCAGCCGCGTTTTGCCAGGCTATCAAACAGGCGATAGCTGCCGCCGTAGCAATCGTGCGGCGCAACCAGCAGATCGCCCGGCTTCAGGAACACCGTGGTCACCAGGTGAATGGCAGACATCCCGGTATTGGTTAATACGGCGCCTGCGCCACCTTCCAGTTCGGCCAGCGCACGCTGGGTCACGTCACGCGTAGGGTTGCCACGACGCGAGTAATCATGCGCACGGGGTTCATTAAATCCGGTGAAGTTGTAGGTACTGGAAAGATGAATGGGCGGGACAACGCAGCCGTACTGCTCGTCATCATTTAATCCGCTACGCACTGCGATAGTGGCCTGTTTACGCGTCATGGTGAGGGCTTCCTGGCGAATGAGGTGAAAAGTCAGGCACCAGAGTAAACACTGAAAGTATGGACGTCAATACATCTGGACATCTAAACTTCTTTGCGTATAGATTGAGCAATGCGCAAATAGCCGTTAAAATTATATGCTTTAGTGCACGCTGCAGCGGCAATATCCGTGCCACGGTATCGTCTCTACGGTAAACTAGGCAAGATTGCGGTTCAAAACGGGTGGTTACCGGTTTTGCACCTTTAAATAAATGACTGAGAGGATTAAAGGTATCTCATGGCTGAATGGAGCGGCGAATATATCAGCCCATACGCTGAGCACGGTAAGAAGAGTGAGCAAGTAAAGAAAATTACGGTTTCCATTCCTCTGAAGGTGTTGAAGATCCTCACCGATGAACGTACGCGTCGTCAGGTGAACAACCTGCGCCACGCAACCAACAGCGAACTGCTGTGCGAAGCGTTTCTGCATGCGTTTACCGGTCAACCGTTGCCGAACGATGACGATCTGCGCAAAGAGCGTAGTGACGAAATCCCGGAAGAGGCGAAGGTGATCATGCGTGAACTGGGTATTGACCCGGAGACGTGGGAATACTGAGAAGCGGATACAAAAAAGGCACCTTGCGGTGCCTTTTTTTCGGGAAACTTATTTAGCGCCCGGGATGCTGAAACGCTTGTTGAAGCGGTCAACACGGCCACCGGTTGCAACATCACGCTGCTTACCAGTGTAGAACGGGTGGCATTTGCCGCACACGTCCAGGTTCAGATCGTGACCCACGGTAGAGCGGATCTGGATAGAGTTACCGCAAGAACAGTTTGCAGTAATCATTTCGTATTTCGGGTGAATATCTTTTTTCATGGGGGAACCTCAGTTAAGGCCGCGTCGCTCTTCCAGCCCTAACGCCAGACACCACGCGATGTTGATTGTAAGTTCTTTGGCGTAAAGTACACCAAAGGCGGCGAATCATACAGAATTTGACCAACGTATGCAAACTGATCCGCACGCCGCTTTTACTAATGTGTATACTAACGCGCCACTTTTCAAGTCAGGAAGATTCGATGCCCGTCGCTCACGTTGCCCTGCCCGTTCCGCTTCCCCGCACCTTTGACTATCTGCTGCCCGACAGCATGAGCGCCAAAGCGGGCTGTCGCGTGACCGTGCCGTTTGGCAAACAGCAGCGCGTGGGGATCGTCGTCTCCGTCAGCGATAAGAGCGAACTGCCGCTTAACGAACTGAAATCGGTCGTTGAGGTGCTGGACAGCGAGCCCGTCTACTCCACCAGCACCTGGCGACTGCTGCTGTGGGCGGCGGATTATTATCATCACCCCATCGGCGACGTCCTGTTCCACGCCCTGCCAATTATGCTGCGTCAAGGCAAGAGCGCCAGCCATGCGCCGATGTGGTACTGGTTTGCCACAGAGGAAGGCCAGGCCGTCGACATCAACAGCCTGAAGCGCTCGCAGAAACAGCAGCAGGCGCTGGCGGCGCTGCGTCAGGGGAAAATCTGGCGGCATCAGGTCGACGAGCTTGAGGTCAGCGAAACGGCGCTACAGGCATTAAGAAAGAAAGGGCTGAGCGACCTGGCAAGCGAGGCGCCTGCCCTTAACGACTGGCGGGAGAGTTTCTCCGTTTCAGGGGATCGCCTGCGTCTGAATACCGAGCAGGCCACCGCGATAGGCGCAATTCATAGCGCCTCCGATCGTTTCTCTGCCTGGCTGCTGGCGGGGGTCACCGGTTCCGGCAAGACCGAAGTTTACCTGAGCGTGCTGGAAAACGTGCTCGCGCAGGGCAAACAGGCGCTGGTGATGGTGCCGGAAATTGGCCTGACGCCGCAAACCATCGCCCGATTCCGCGAACGCTTTAACGCGCCGGTTGAGGTGCTGCACTCAGGCCTGAACGACAGCGAGCGACTCAGCGCCTGGCTGAAAGCGAAAAACGGCGAAGCGGCGATTGTGATCGGCACCCGCTCGTCGCTGTTCACGCCGTTTAAAAATCTTGGCGTTATCGTGATCGACGAAGAGCACGACAGCTCCTATAAACAGCAGGAAGGCTGGCGCTATCACGCCCGCGATCTGGCCGTCTACCGCGCGCACAGCGAGCAAATTCCCATTGTTCTGGGATCAGCCACGCCTGCGCTCGAAACGCTGCACAACGTGCGCCAGCGTAAATACCACATGCTGCGCCTGACGCGTCGCGCGGGGAATGCCCGTCCGGCCATTCAGCACGTGCTGGATTTGAAAGGCCAGCAGGTCCAGGCGGGGCTAGCGCCCGCGCTTATTACCCGCATGCGCCAGCATTTGCAGGCGGGGAATCAGGTCATTCTGTTCCTCAACCGTCGCGGATTTGCACCCGCCCTGCTGTGCCACGACTGCGGCTGGATTGCCGAATGCCCGCGCTGCGATCACTACTACACCTTCCATCAGGCCCAGCGTCATCTGCGCTGCCACCACTGCGACAGCCAGCGTCCGGTGCCGCGCCAGTGCCCGTCGTGTGGCTCAACGCATATTGTGCCGGTCGGTCTGGGGACGGAACAGCTGGAGCAGGCGCTTGGGCCCTTTTTCCCGGACGTGCCGATTTCGCGTATCGACCGGGACACCACCAGCCGCAAAGGCGCACTCGAACAGCAGCTGGCGGAAGTGCATCGCGGTGGCGCGCGCATCCTGATTGGCACCCAGATGCTGGCCAAAGGCCACCACTTCCCGGACGTGACGCTGGTCGCCCTGCTGGACGTGGACGGCGCGCTGTTCTCGGCAGATTTCCGCTCCGCCGAGCGCTTCGCCCAGCTTTACACCCAGGTTGCCGGACGTGCAGGACGCGCCGGTAAACAGGGCGAAGTGGTGCTGCAAACGCACCACCCGGAGCACCCGCTGCTGCAAACCCTGCTGCACAAAGGCTATGACGCCTTTGCCGAGCAGGCGCTGGCCGAACGCCAGACCATGCAGCTACCGCCGTGGACCAGCCACGTCATCATCCGCGCGGAAGATCATAACAACCAGCAGGCGCCACTTTTCCTGCAGCAGCTGAGAAACCTCCTGCAGGCCAGCCCGCTGGTGGATAGTCAGCTGTGGATTTTGGGCCCGGTGCCTGCCCTCGCGCCAAAACGCGGCGGCCGTTTCCGCTGGCAGATCTTGCTCCAGCACCCCTCGCGCATTCGTCTTCAGCATATTGTTAGCGGCGCGCTGGTGCTGATTAACACCCTGCCCGAAGCGCGAAAAGTGAAGTGGGTCCTGGACGTCGACCCTATCGAAGGCTGAAGCTGGATCGAAAAATTTAACGCTCCTCACACTTTTTATGAAAATTCTGTAACCGATTCCATTAACTATCTGTAAAAATGGTGATGTCAGAAGTTCGGTGTTCAGGCGAGGAGAAGACGTTGAAGTCCAGGAAAGAGGTTGCGACTGCGACCATGAAAGACGTTGCCCAGAAAGCACAGGTCTCTACGGCAACAGTATCCCGCGCATTAATGAACCCGGATAAAGTCTCCCAGGCGACCCGTAACCGGGTGGAGCAGGCTGCGCTTGAAGTGGGCTATTTTCCGCAGGCAATGGGACGTAACGTCAAACGCAACGAGTCGCGCACCATCCTGGTGATTGTGCCGGACATCTGTGACCCTTTCTTTAGCGAGATCATCCGCGGTATTGAAGTCACCGCGGCGGAACAGGGGTACCTGGTGCTGATTGGCGACTGCGCCCATCAGAACCAGCAGGAAAAAACCTTCATCGACCTCATCATCACCAAGCAGATCGACGGCATGCTGCTGCTTGGCTCTCGCCTGCCGTTTGATGCCAGCATCGAAGAGCAGCGTAATTTACCGCCGATGGTGATGGCCAACGAGTTTGCGCCAGAGCTGGAGCTGCCGACGGTCCATATCGATAACCTTACCGCCGCGTTCAACGCCGTAAACTATCTCCAGGAGCTGGGGCATAAGCGTATTGGCTGCATCGCCGGGCCGGAAGAGATGCCGCTGTGTCACTACCGTTTGCAGGGTTACGTTCAGGCGCTGCGCCGTACCGGCGTGACCGTCGATCCGCACTACATTGCGCGCGGTGATTTTACCTTCGCTGCGGGTGGACAGGCGCTGGAGAAACTTCTGGACCTGCCTGAGCCGCCAACCGCCGTATTTTGCCACAGCGACGTGATGGCGCTGGGCGCATTATCGTATGCCAAACGCCGCGGCCTTCGCATACCGAAAGATTTATCCATCATCGGTTTCGATAATATTTCGCTTTCGGAATTTTGCGATCCGCCGCTCTCAACGGTCGCTCAGCCGCGCTACCAAATTGGCCGCGAAGCGATGCTGCTTCTGCTGGATCAGCTTCACGGTCAAACAGTTAGCAGCGGCTCACGGTTGCTGGACTGCGAACTGATCGTCCGAGGCACGACCCAGGCATTGACTTAAAGTAAACGTCTTTCGGATACCCTTATCTGGTCAAAGCCCCGCCGCTTAAGTAACATGGCGGACTGACGAACGAATAAATACAGCGAAACGATAGTGGCACAACGAGATTATGTACGTCGCGGCCAGCCGGCACCTTCGCGACGCAAAAAGAGTAGCTCAAGAAAAAAGCAACGTAACCTGCCTGCTGTCTCGCCAGCAATGGTCGCTATTGCTGCGGCTGTAGTCGTCGCCTTTATTGGTGGCCTGTACTTTATCACGCACCATAAAAAAGAAGAGTCTGAGGCGCTTCAGGCCAGTAAAGTCGCCGGAAATGGCCTCCCTCCGAAGCCTGAAGAGCGCTGGCGCTATATCAAAGAGCTGGAAAGCCGTCAGCCTGGGGTACGTGCGCCAACCGAACCTTCTGCGGGTGGTGAAGTGCAGAATGCGAATCAGCTTACGGATGAACAGCGTCAGCTGCTGGCACAAATGCAGGCCGATATGCGCCAGCAGCCTACGCAGCTGAACGAAGTGCCGTGGAATGAGCAGACGCCGGAACAGCGTCAGCAAACGCTGCAGCGTCGCCAGGCACAACAGCAGATTCAGCAGCAACAGCAGTGGGCGCAAACCCAGCCGGTACAGCAGCCGAAGGCACAGCCGCGGGTAACGGAACAGCCGTATCAGCAGCCGACGCGTACGGTGCAGTCTCAGCCTGTCCAGCAGCAGCCTAAAGCGCAGCCGCAGAAGCAGGCGGCTCAGCCGTATCAGGATCTGCTCCAGACGCCAGCGCACACCACTGCGCAGCAGCCGAAAACGCAGCAGGCCGCGCCGGTCACGAAAGAGACCGAAGCGCCGAAGCAGACGGCGGAGAAAAAAGACGAACGTCGCTGGATGGTACAGTGCGGTTCGTTCAAAGGTGCGGAGCAGGCGGAAACGGTGCGCGCGCAGCTGGCCTTTGAAGGGTTTGATTCGCGTATTACCACCAATAACGGCTGGAATCGCGTGGTGATTGGTCCGGTCAAAGGCAAAGAAAATGCCGATGGCACCCTTTCTCGTTTGAAAATCGCCGGTCACACAAACTGCATTCGACTCGCCTCCGGGGGTTGAAACCCCCAAAATCCCCCCCATCTATCATTTAATTCAGCCCTGGGCACAGGCTCAGGGCTTCTGTTTCCCGATTCTGTAACCAGGGGGTCTGCTCGTGACAACAATAGTAAGTGTACGCCGTAACGGCCATGTGGTAATCGCCGGTGATGGCCAGGCCACGCTGGGTAATACCGTCATGAAAGGCAACGTGAAGAAAGTGCGTCGTCTCTACAACGACAAAGTGATCGCCGGCTTTGCAGGCGGCACGGCGGATGCCTTCACGCTGTTTGAACTGTTTGAACGCAAACTGGAAATGCATCAGGGTCATCTGGTGAAAGCCGCCGTTGAGCTGGCAAAAGACTGGCGTACCGACCGCATGCTGCGCAAGCTCGAAGCGCTGCTGGCGGTCGCCGATGAGACCGCTTCGCTGATCATCACCGGTAACGGTGACGTGATTCAGCCGGAAAATGACCTGATTGCCATCGGCTCTGGCGGCCCTTATGCCCAGGCTGCTGCCCGCGCACTGTTGGAAAATACCGACATGAACGCGCGTGATATCGCGGTGAAGGCGTTGGATATTGCAGGTGATATCTGCATCTATACCAACCACAACCACACCATCGAAGAATTGACCTCCAAAGCGTAAGGATCTCCCATGTCTGAAATGACCCCACGCGAAATTGTCAGCGAACTGAACAAACACATTATCGGCCAGGATAACGCCAAGCGTTCCGTGGCTATCGCCCTGCGTAACCGCTGGCGTCGTATGCAGCTTGACGAAGAGCTGCGCCACGAAGTGACGCCGAAAAACATTCTGATGATCGGCCCGACCGGCGTCGGTAAAACCGAAATCGCCCGTCGTCTGGCGAAGCTGGCCAACGCACCGTTCATCAAAGTTGAAGCCACCAAGTTCACCGAAGTGGGCTATGTGGGTAAAGAAGTGGACTCCATCATCCGCGATCTGACCGACTCGGCGATCAAAATGGTGCGCGTCCAGGCCATTGAGAAAAACCGCTACCGTGCGGAAGAGATGGCCGAAGAGCGCATTCTCGACGTGCTGATCCCACCGGCAAAAAACAACTGGGGTCAGGCTGAACAGCAGGCGGAACCGTCCGCTGCGCGTCAGGCGTTCCGCAAAAAACTGCGTGAAGGCCAGCTGGATGATAAAGAGATTGAGATCGATCTCGCTGCCGCGCCAATGGGTGTGGAAATCATGGCACCTCCGGGCATGGAAGAGATGACCAGCCAGCTGCAGTCCATGTTCCAGAACCTGGGCGGTCAGAAGCAAAAAACGCGTAAGCTGAAAATCAAAGACGCGATGAAGCTGCTGATTGAAGAAGAAGCGGCGAAGCTGGTGAATCCGGAAGAGCTGAAGCAGGACGCTATCGACGCGGTTGAGCAGCACGGTATCGTGTTTATCGACGAAATCGACAAAATTTGTAAGCGCGGCGGCAACAGCTCCGGTCCGGACGTATCCCGTGAAGGCGTACAGCGCGATCTGCTGCCGCTGGTTGAAGGCTGCACCGTCTCTACCAAGCACGGCATGGTGAAAACGGACCACATTCTGTTTATCGCTTCCGGTGCATTCCAGGTAGCCAGCCCGTCGGATCTGATCCCCGAACTGCAGGGTCGTCTGCCTATCCGCGTTGAGCTGCAGGCGCTGACGACCGAAGACTTCGAACGTATCCTGACCGAGCCAAACGCCTCTGCAACCGTTCAGTACAAAGCGCTGATGGCGACCGAAGGCGTGAACCTCGAGTTCACCGAAGACGGTATCAAACGTATTGCCCAGGCCGCATGGCAGGTGAACGAAACCACCGAAAACATCGGTGCGCGTCGTCTGCATACCGTGCTGGAACGCCTGGTGGAAGATATCTCTTACGACGCGAGCGATCTGAACGGTCAAACCGTTACCATTGACGCAGAATATGTGAGTAAACATCTGGATGCGTTAGTGGCAGATGAAGATCTGAGCCGTTTTATCCTATAATCGCGGTTACTGGATTCTCATCACGTTTAATGGGGGCTAATGCCCCCATTTTTATTGGCTAAATACTTATGACTGACATCAGCCGTACTCAGGCGTGGCTCGAAAGTCTGCGCCCTAAAACACTCCCTCTGGCCTTTGCCGCGATTATCGTCGGTACGGCGCTTGCCTGGTGGCAGGGTTATTTCGATCCGCTGGTTGCCGCGCTGGCATTGATTACCGCCGGCCTGCTGCAAATTCTCTCCAACCTCGCCAACGACTATGGCGACGCGGTGAAAGGCAGCGACAAACCTGACCGTATCGGGCCGCTGCGTGGGATGCAAAAAGGGGTGATTACCCAGGCGCAGATGAAGCGCGCGCTGATTATCACCGTGGTGCTGATCTGTTTATCGGGTCTGGCGCTGGTGACAGTGGCGTCTAAGACCCCCAGCGATTTTATTGGCTTCCTGGTGCTGGGTTTATTGGCCATTATCGCAGCCATCACCTACACCGTCGGCACGCGTCCTTACGGCTACATTGGGCTCGGGGATATCTCCGTACTGGTGTTCTTCGGCTGGCTGAGCGTGATGGGAAGCTGGTACTTACAGGCGCATACGGTGATCCCTGCGCTGTTCCTGCCTGCGACCGCCTGCGGTCTGCTGGCGACCGCGGTGCTCAACATCAACAACCTGCGCGACATCGACAGCGACCGGGAGAACGGCAAAAACACCCTGGCGGTCCGTCTGGGGCCGGTGAATGCGCGTCGCTACCATGCCTGCCTGCTGATGGGTGCTCTGGTCTGCCTGGCGCTGTTTAACCTGATTTCCCTGCACAGTCTGTGGGGCTGGCTGTTTGTGCTTGCCGCGCCGCTGCTGATTAAGCAGGCCCGTTTTGTGATGCGTGAACGCAGCCCGGCCGCCATGCCGCCGATGCTGGAGCGCACGGTAAAAGGCGCGCTGCTGACTAACCTGTTGTTCGTCATCGGGATTGTCTTAAGCCAGACGCTCAGTTAGCTGACAAATATCAATTAACAATTGATGATTTTGCCAACAACGCATTTCGCACGATATACTGAACACATTCGCAGCAACTGAGCGTTAAACCTATGAAATACGATACCTCCGAGCTTTGTGACATCTACCAGGAAGATGTCAACGTCGTTGAACCGCTGTTCTCCAACTTTGGTGGGCGGTCGTCGTTTGGCGGACAGATCGTCACGGTGAAATGTTTCGAGGATAACGGGTTGTTGTACGATCTGCTCGAACAGAACGGCCGTGGCCGCGTACTGGTGGTCGATGGCGGTGGTTCCGTACGCCGCGCATTGATTGATGCTGAGCTGGCCGGTATTGCCGCACAAAACGAGTGGGAAGGCATTGTGGTGTACGGTTCCGTGCGTCAGGTGGACGATCTGGAAGACCTGGATATCGGGATTCAGGCCATCGCAGCCATACCGGTAGGGGCGGCAGGTGACGGCATCGGCGAAAGCGACGTGCGCGTCAATTTCGGCGGCGTGACCTTCTTCTCCGGCGACCATCTCTACGCCGATAATACCGGCATTATCCTTTCCGAAGATCCGCTGGATATCGAGTAATAAAACCGTAAGCGTGGACCATAAAAAAACCGCCAACAGCAATGTGGCGGTTTTTTTGTCCCTCGGGATTCGCGGTCCGTTGGGAAGGCTTGCAACCTTTGACCAGGGTTTTTATCTTACCCTGATTCAAATCTCAGGTAATCCCCTCGACCCTTTATAAATTCCTAATTATCTATACAGACCTTAACTACGCTGCTGTTGCTGACTATGATGCTGCGTCCCTTTCCGCCATCTCGCACATGGGCATCGGTCCAGGGAAAGGTGTCTTCACAACCGTAAAGCAACCCTTGATCAGGCTTGTGTCCACCGACTTATCACCGGTGGTGAACGGTGGAGCGGTTAGCTGCAGGGACCGCATAATGAAACGCTATTTATGTATCGCGTTCATTGTCGCCAGCGTACTCGTTGTAAAGAGTGATGAACCGAATGTGTTCGTTGCTTTTACTATGATAGCGCAGGACAAGTAGCGTTCAGGCCGCCTTTGGCGGCCTTTTTTATGGTTGGGTGTCAGTCAGCGAGAACCATAAAAAAAGCCGGGTAGCGGCATCGCCTTACCCGGCCTGTTCAGTTCATCCCAGTGGGAATCAGACTTCTTCCATACGTCCCAGCAGCGCCTGCAGGCGATCCTGCCAGCCGTTCTGCTGTTCGCGCAGCTGGTTGTTTTCGCGCTCCAGTTCTTCGCGGCTGTGCTGCGCGTTCTGTACTTCCTGCGCCAGGCTGTTGTTCTTCTCTTTCAGCTCTTCAATTTCCATCTGCAGCAGGGTGATGGTGTCAATCGCCTGCTGTACTTTCGATTCCAGTTTCTCAAACACTTCTAAAGACATGATGCTACCTCTCCTGAATTGCAAGGCGACGCTTTAACGTAAACGCGCACGACATATACCGTCGATTGTATGGAGCGCGGCGCTCTGTGTCCAGCGACACTCCGCGCAGATCGCGGTTTGCAACACTTTTAGGTCTGGTCCTGGTGCGTTCGCGTCATATACCCCTAAATTGTTAACTGATTCGTTAATGAAATGATTCAGCTCACATTCCTGTACTGATCCTGTACTGCTGCAAAAATGTGCTTTATGGCGCGAAAACGCTCATTTTATTGACACAGACCACACATTTCGATTTCGATATTTCTCGTTTTTGCTCGTTAACGATAAATTAACACTATGTCTACAGGGCATCGTGGCTGTCACGGGCGGCCATGCTAACAATAAACATCAATTTCTTCAGGATTCCGATTATGAGTCAGACATCAACCTTAAAAGGCCAGTGCATTGCCGAGTTCCTTGGTACCGGGTTGTTGATATTCTTCGGAGTGGGCTGTGTCGCTGCACTGAAAGTGGCGGGTGCCAGTTTTGGTCAGTGGGAAATCAGTATCATCTGGGGTCTGGGCGTGGCGATGGCCATCTACCTGACTGCAGGGGTTTCTGGTGCACATCTTAACCCGGCGGTGACTATCGCACTGTGGCTGTTCGCGTGCTTCGACGGACGCAAAGTAGTTCCTTTCATTCTTTCTCAGTTTGCCGGCGCGTTTTGCGCAGCGGCGTTAGTTTACGGGCTTTATTACAATCTTTTCATCGACTTCGAACAGACGCATCATATGGTGCGCGGCAGCGTCGAAAGTCTGGATCTGGCAGGCATCTTCTCAACCTATCCAAACCCGCATATCAATTTTGTGCAGGCGTTCGCAGTTGAAATGGTGATTACCGCTATTCTGATGGGCGTTATCCTGGCGCTGACCGACGACGGAAACGGCATTCCGCGCGGCCCGCTGGCCCCACTGCTGATTGGCCTGCTGATTGCGGTGATTGGTGCCTCCATGGGCCCGCTGACCGGCTTCGCGATGAACCCGGCGCGTGATATCGGACCTAAAGCGTTCGCCTTTATCGCAGGCTGGGGCGACGTCGCCTTCACCGGTGGCAAAGACATTCCTTACTTCCTGGTACCGCTGTTTGCGCCAGTTGTCGGGGCTGCGCTGGGTGCGTTCAGCTACCGCAAATTAATTGGTCGCCATTTACCGTGCGACACCTGTGTGGAAGAGGAGAAGGAAACGACTTCTACCGCACAACAAAAAGCTTCGCTGTAATCTGACTACGGGACACATACCATGACCGAAAAAAAATATATCGTTGCGCTCGACCAGGGCACTACCAGCTCCCGCGCTGTCGTAATGGATCATGACGCGAACATCGTCAGCGTGTCACAGCGCGAATTTGAGCAAATTTATCCTCGTCCAGGCTGGGTCGAACACGACCCAATGGAGATCTGGGCGTCACAAAGCTCCACGCTGGTCGAAGTGCTGGCAAAAGCCGATATCAGTTCCGACGAGATTGCCGCGATTGGTATCACTAACCAGCGTGAAACGACGATTGTCTGGGAACGTGAAACCGGTAAGCCTATTTACAACGCCATCGTCTGGCAGTGCCGCCGTACCTCTGAGATCTGCGAGCAGCTGAAGCGCGACGGCATGGAAGAGTACGTGCGCAGCGCCACCGGTCTGGTGGTTGACCCGTATTTCTCCGGCACAAAAGTGAAGTGGATCCTCGACCACGTGGAAGGTTCACGCGAACGTGCAAAACGCGGCGAGCTGCTGTTCGGCACCGTCGACACCTGGCTTATCTGGAAGATGACCCAGGGACGCGTCCACGTCACCGACTACACCAACGCCTCGCGTACCATGCTGTTCAACATCAACACCCTGGAGTGGGATGACAAGATGCTGGACGCGCTGGATATCCCACGTGCGATGCTGCCTGACGTGCGCAAGTCTTCTGAAGTTTACGGCCAGACCAACATCGGCGGTAAAGGCGGCACCCGTATTCCTATCGCCGGTATTGCCGGTGACCAGCAGGCGGCGCTGTTCGGCCAGCTGTGCGTCAAAGAAGGGATGGCGAAGAACACCTACGGCACCGGCTGCTTTATGCTGATGAACACCGGCGAGAAAGCGGTGAAATCAGAAAACGGCCTGCTGACCACCATCGCCTGTGGACCACGCGGCGAAGTGAACTATGCCCTGGAAGGCGCGGTGTTCATGGCCGGTGCGTCTATCCAGTGGCTGCGCGACGAGATGAAGCTGATCAGCGATGCGTTCGACTCCGAGTACTTCGCGACCAAAGTGAAAGACACCAACGGCGTGTACGTGGTGCCTGCATTCACCGGTCTGGGCGCGCCGTACTGGGATCCGTATGCACGCGGCGCAATTTTTGGCCTGACGCGTGGCGTTAACTCTAACCACATTATTCGCGCCACCCTGGAATCCATCGCCTACCAGACGCGCGACGTGCTGGAAGCGATGCAGGCGGACTCCGGCATTCGTCTGCACGCCCTGCGCGTGGACGGCGGTGCGGTAGCGAATAACTTCCTGATGCAGTTCCAGTCCGACATTCTGGGCACCCGCGTTGAGCGTCCTGAAGTGCGTGAAGTCACGGCGCTGGGCGCGGCGTACCTTGCCGGTCTGGCGGTAGGCTTCTGGCAGAACCTGGACGAGCTGCAGGAAAAAGCGGTGATCGAACGCGAATTCCGCCCGGGCATCGAAACCACCGAGCGTAACTTCCGCTACAGCGGCTGGAAGAAAGCGGTGAAACGCGCCCTGGCGTGGGAAGAGCACGAAGAGTAATCATATATTCCCTCTCCCCTGGGGAGAGGGTCAGGGCGAGGGGACCGCACCGGTCCCCTCGCCCCTCCCCACTCTGTGATAAACTTCGTGCAATTCCTTTTGATTGTACGAGTACCTCATGAAACGTGAACTTGCTATCGAGTTTTCCCGCGTCACCGAAGCGGCTGCCCTTGCAGGCTATAAGTGGCTGGGTCGTGGTGACAAAAATACCGCAGACGGCGCCGCCGTCCATGCCATGCGCATTGTGCTTAACCAGGTCAACATCGACGGCACCATCGTGATCGGCGAAGGCGAGATCGACGAAGCGCCAATGCTCTACATCGGTGAAAAAGTCGGTACCGGCAAAGGTGATGCCGTGGATATCGCCGTCGACCCGATCGAAGGTACGCGCATGACCGCAATGGGTCAGGCCAACGCCCTGGCGGTGCTGGCCGTGGGCGATAAGGGCTGCTTCCTCAACGCGCCGGATATGTACATGGAAAAGCTGATTGTCGGTCCTGGCGCGAAAGGCGCAATCGACCTTAGCCTGCCGCTGGAAGAGAACCTGCGTAACGTCGCCAGCGCGCTGAACAAACCGCTGAGCGAACTCACCGTCACCATTCTGGCCAAACCGCGCCACGACGCCACCATCGCGCAGATGCAAAAGCTCGGCGTGCGCGTGTTTGCCATTCCGGATGGTGACGTTGCCGCCTCGATCCTGACCTGCATGCCGGACAGCGAAGTAGACGTGCTGTACGGCATCGGCGGCGCGCCGGAAGGCGTGGTCTCTGCGGCAGTGATCCGCGCGCTGGACGGCGATATGCAGGCTCGTCTGCTGCCCCGCCACGAGGTGAAAGGCGACAGCGAAGAGAACCGCCGTATCGGGGAAAACGAGCTGGCACGCTGCGAAGCGATGGGCATCGAGGCCAACAAAGTGCTGGCGCTGCATGATATGGCGCGCAGCGATAACGTGGTCTTCTCGGCGACAGGTATCACCAAAGGGGATCTGCTGGACGGCATCAGCCGCAAGGGCAATATGGCCACCACTGAAACGCTGCTGATCCGCGGAAAATCACGCACCATTCGCCGCATCCAGTCTATCCACTATCTCGACCGCAAAGACCCGGACGTACAGACGCACATTCTGTAAAACCGTTTGATCGATAGAGCTTTCCGGCCCAAATGGGCTGGAAATCTCCCCGTTAAGTACGGAAGATAGAACAGAGAAACAGCACAGGAGAAGATCATGGCGGACTGGGTAACAGGTAAAGTCACAAAGATACAGTTCTGGACCGATGCGCTATTTAGTCTCACCCTGCATGCTCCCGTCCACCCGTTTAAAGCCGGGCAATTTGCGAAGCTGGGGCTGGATGTCGACGGCGAGCGCGTGCAGCGCGCCTACTCTTACGTTAACGCGCCTGATAACCCGGATCTCGAGTTCTATCTGGTCACCGTACCTGACGGTAAACTCAGCCCGCGCCTTGCCGCCCTCAAGCCCGGCGACGACGTGCAAATCGTGAGTGAAGCAGCAGGCTTCTTTGTGCTCGAAGAGATCCCGGATTGTGACACGCTCTGGATGCTGGCAACCGGTACGGCCATCGGCCCTTATCTCTCTATTTTGCAGTACGGCAAAGACCTGGAGCGTTTTAAAAACATCGTGCTGGTTCACGCTGCGCGCTACGCCGCAGACCTGAGCTACCTGCCGCAGATGCAGGCGCTGGAACAGCAGTACGGCGGAAAGTTAAAGATTCAGACGGTGGTCAGCCGCGAAACCGTAGCAGGAACGCTGACCGGTCGCGTGCCGGCGTTAATTGAGAATGGTGCCCTGGAAGAGGCGGTGGGTTTACCGATGACGGCTGAAACCAGCCACGTCATGCTGTGTGGCAACCCGCAGATGGTACGCGACACGCAGCAGCTTCTGAAGGATACCCGGCAGATGACGAAACATCTTCGCCGCCGACCGGGCCATATGACCGCCGAACACTACTGGTGATCAGCGGTATTTCACCTCAACGGTGTCTTTACCGTATTTGTTTTCGCTCTGGGTGCCAATAAACGCGCCCAGATCGACAACCATCATCACGAAGATGACCGACGGCAGCAGCCTGCCCACCACCCACGGCAGGATGGACGGAAGCATCGCCCAGTTTCCCGCCACCAGCATCCACGCCAGAATAATCAGAAATGCCCACGCGCCGGAGCGGCCGCGATCGTGCAGGCGTTTCACCACGACTGCCGCCGTTGGCCAGAGCAGGCAGACCAGCGCGAAGGCCGCCGTTTGCGTGCTCAGCCACGCGTTATAGGCGACGAAAAACAGAAGCAGCATGGCGACAACCCACGTCACCATCCAGATCCAGAAATCACGGCGTCCAATACGCCCTTTGAATGAAAACAGCCACTGCTGTATGGTCATGTAAGGTTCCTTATTATCGTTTAGCCCGCATTTTACCCTGGAGTTGTGACCTTTTGACAAGCCGACCAGATATCGTTTTAATCATGAGCACTTACGGCCAGGGGCAATGTTGATGAAAAGTTCGGCACATTCTCTATTCCTGTGTTTAGCGCTGCTCAGCGCGGGTTTTACCCTGCACGCCGCCGAAACCACAGCCCCGACCACAGCACCGTACCTGCTGGCGGGCGCACCGTCGTTCGATCAGTCCATCAGCCAGTTTCGTGAAGCCTTCAATCAGGCCAATCCCACGCTGCAACTGGATGAGTTTCGTGCCATTGATGGCCCCCGCGACACGCCTACCCTGACCCGTGCGGCAAGCAAGATTAACGAGAATTTGTATGCCTCCACGGCGCTGGAGCGCGGGACGTTAAAAATCAAAAGCATGCAAATCACCTGGCTGCCAATACAGGGCCCAGAGCAGAAAGCCGCGAAGGCGAAAGCGTTGGAGTACATGAGCGCGGTATTGCAGGCGTTTACCCCTGCGCTGACGAAAAAGCAAAGCCAGCAAAAGCTGCAAAAACTCCTCACCGCCGGTAAAAATAAGCGTTACTACGCCGATACCGAAGGCGCGATCCGCTATGTGGTGGCGGACAACGGCGAAAAAGGACTGACCTTCGCTGTTGAACCGATTAAGCTGGCACTATCTGACACTCTCGGCGGGGCGAATTAATGACAAAAAGCAAAGCCTTTCGAGGGAAAATCTCTATACTGATTCACAGACCATGCTGCCCGACAGGGTGGCCATATTCCTTAATTCGCTTATTGAGCGTGGAGAATTGAAATGCGACATCCTTTAGTGATGGGTAACTGGAAACTGAACGGCAGCCGCCACATGGTAAACGAACTGGTTGCGAACCTGCGTAAAGAGCTGGCTGGCGTGACCGGCTGCGCGGTTGCTATCGCTCCGCCGGATATGTACCTGGATCTGGCTAAACGTGCCGCTGACGGCAGCCACATCATTCTGGGCGCGCAGAACGTTGACGTTAACCTGTCTGGCGCGTTCACCGGTGAAACGTCCGCTGAAATGCTGAAAGATATCGGCGCGAAATACATCATCATCGGCCACTCCGAGCGTCGCACCTATCACAAAGAATCCGACGAGTTCATCGCGAAGAAATTCGCCGTGCTGAAAGAGCAGGGTCTGATCCCGGTTCTGTGCATCGGTGAAACCGAAGCAGAAAACGAAGCGGGCAAAACTGAAGAAGTGTGCGCACGTCAGATCGACGCAGTGCTGAAAACGCAGGGCGCAGCAGCGTTCGAAGGCGCGGTTATCGCTTACGAGCCAGTCTGGGCGATCGGTACCGGCAAATCAGCCACCCCTGCGCAGGCTCAGGCGGTTCACAAATTCATCCGTGACCACATTGCGAAAGCTGACGCCAAAGTGGCTGAGCAAGTGATCATCCAGTACGGCGGTTCCGTTAACGCGTCTAACGCTGCTGAGCTGTTCACCCAGCCAGACATCGATGGCGCGCTGGTTGGCGGTGCATCCCTGAAAGCGGACGCTTTTGCGGTGATCGTTAAAGCGGCAGAAGCGGCTAAACAGGCGTAATTGCCTTTGTGGCGGGTGGCGCTTTGCTAACCCGCCCTACGGTTCTGTAGGCCCGGTAAGCGTCAGCGCCACCGGGCTTTTTTACAGCCGTCCCAGCAGGCTAAACCACAGATAATCCAGCGGCAGCAGCACCAGATACGTTGCCACCGCCAGCGCCAGACAGAGCACCATCCCCGCCCTGGCAGGCACTTTTCCTAACCCCATCGCCACCACGATCGGCGACGCCTGATACGGCAGCAGCGGCGTAGAATAGCCCAGCACCTGAATCATGATCACCGACAGCAGCGGGAAGCCGGTCGCATCCGAGAAGCTCTGCGCCAGGGTGGTATACAGCGCCGGAACGCCGTTGGCGGTCATGATGAAGTTGAGTGCGGTGGTAATACCGGTCAGCGCAAGGAAGCTGGTGAACGGTCGGTCTGCATCGAGCGGCATAATACGGAGCAACGCCTCGCCCACCGCCGTGCCGATACCGGTTTGCGTCACGACGATCGCCAGCCCCAGAATACCGGCAACGTAGATACAGGTGCGCATATTCACACCGGCAGAAAACTCCTCCCCGGTGATAAAACCGATGCGCGGCAGCATAACGATGACCGACGCCGCCAGCCCGGTCCAGGCGGGCCCCACGCCGTGCCAGCTCTCCGTCACCCACATCCCCAGCACTATCGCCAGCAGCCAGGCAAGACGCTTTTCATCCCGGCCCATGGGTTCAGACGGCGCCTGTTCCTTCGGCGGTTTTGGGCTGCCGGGAAAAAGCCAGCAGATCAGGCCAATCAGGATCAGGCCTTTGAGAATGCCCAGCACCGGCGTGTGCAGCAGCAGATACGGGACATAGTTCAGATGGATGCCGTACGAGCCTTCCGCCGCACCGCTCATCACCAGGTTAGGCACGTTAGCGGGCAGAATCGTCGCCGAAAGCTGGAACGTCCCGAACCCTACCGCCAGCGCCAGACCAAACCAGGCGCGGGAGCCGTCGGCGATACCGGCGCGTTTCGCCATTGCGGCGACAATCGGCATCAGCAGCGCAATACGCCCCATATTCGACGGCATCACAAACGCCAGCGCATAGCTCAGCAGCACCACGCTCGCTACCATTAATACCCAGGAGTCGGTGAGCTTTGCCGACAGCGCCCGGGCGGCCCGGTCCGCCAGCCCGGTTTTACGTATCGCCACGCCGAGCACGAATCCGCTGAAGACCAGCCAGAAAGCCGACGAGGCAAAACCACCGAAGATCGTCTCCGGCGGGGCGATCTTCGCGGTCATTGCCGCCGTGAAGAACAGCAGCGCGGTAATGAACTCAGGCAATAGCGACGTCGCCCATAGTACGATGGTGACGCCCACAATCAGTGAAGGTAGCAACAGAGGATACGTTGACCAGAGCGACATACCTGTCTCCTGTAGAATTTTTCAGCAAGTCTACGGCGACTGGCAGGGCGAGTAAACGCTATTTATGGTGGGGTCAATTCAGGATAGCGCATTGATGATCCTGCAGTTCCTCAGCAGACGCGCGGTTAAGCATCAGCAGGTTGCGCTCGGTTGCCAGCAACACAAACGAACCATCTGACTGCTGCGCCATTGCCAGCGCGAAGCGCCCCATATGGTCGCGCGCTTCCGGCAGCTCTTCAGCCAGCATCATGAACGGGCTGCGCTGCACCAGTTCATTCTCCGTCACCCGACGAGCAAGATACTCATGCCCTTCCAGGCCGCCAGGAAGGGGCAGCCACTGGGTGCTGATTTCTCCCTGCGCGGCGTTCAGCTTCTCGCGCACGTCCGGGCGCAGGCAGGAGATATGAATGTGAAAATGGTTTTGCGTGCGCCCTGTCGGCGAGTTAATCGTCAGTGAAATGGCGCTGTCGGGCACCTCGCTTCCACGCTTCAGGGTCATAAAGCTACGCGACTGCCAGGCCAGCCAGAAAAAGTTCGGCGTATGCGCTTCGGTCAACAGCGGGCTTTCGGTGCCGTTGATGCGATATGTCGGCATCAGCAGGTATTGCAGCGGCCCGTTGCGGTCTTTAAAGACTACATAGCCTGCGTCAGGCTTCACCTGCGCACACGGTGCCGGGTTACGGTGTTGCAGTTGATTCGGCAGGCACTGGTCGAGAACGATATGTCGCAACGCATTCGGATTACCCGCTTTCATCCAGTACCAGCCGCCAGCGGCAAGGGCGATGACAATGAGGATCAATAAGATAATTTTTTTCACGACGCGTTCCCTGTTTTCAATAGAGGCAAAAGAGTAACGCAAAATGATGACCAAATAAAAAACCCGGCGGATTTCTCACGCCGGGTCACCGTGTCGTTTATTTATGTTCAGCGCTGGCTAATCTGGTCAAAGGTGCCGCCGTTAGAGAAGTGCTCTTTCTGCGCTTTCGTCCAGCCACCGAAAACATCATCAATGGTGAAGAGCTTCAGTTTCGGGAATACGCTGTCATATTTCTTCGCCACAGCCGCATCGCGTGGACGGTAGAAGTTCTTCGCTGCAATCTCCTGACCTTCCGGCGAGTAGAGGTACTTCAGGTAGGCTTCCGCCACCGCTTTGGTGTCTTTCTTCTCAACCACTTTATCGACAACAGAGACGGTCGGCTCAGCCAGAATAGATTCGCTTGGGGTCACGATCTCAAACTTATCTTTACCCAGTTCGTTGGTCGCCAGCAGGGCTTCGTTTTCCCACGCAATCAGCACGTCACCAATGCCGCGCTCCACGAAGGTGTTGGTTGCACCGCGCGCGCCGGAGTCCAGCACTTCGACGTTTTTGTACAGCGCTTTCACGAACTCCTGGGCTTTAGCCTGGTCACCGTTGTTGTGGTGCAGTGCATAGCCCCAGGCGGCCAGATAGTTCCAGCGTGCGCCGCCGGAGCTTTTCGGGTTAGGGGTAATAACTGACACGCCCGGCTTAATCAGGTCATTCCAGTCATGGATCTGTTTCGGGTTGCCTTTACGTACCAGGAAAACGATGGTCGAGGTGTAGGGCGCGGAGTTATCCGGCAGGCGTTTGATCCAGTTTTTGTCGATACGGCCACGCTCGGCGATCGCGTCAACATCGTAGGCCAGCGCCAGGGTCACCACGTCGGCTTCAATACCGTTGATGACGGAGGTCGCCTGCTTGCCAGAACCACCGTGAGACTGGCGAACCACGACATTGTCGCCGGTTTCCTGCTTCCAGTGTGCCGCAAACGCTTTGTTGTATTGTTCATACAGTTCACGCGTCGGGTCGTATGACACGTTCAGTAACTGGATATCCTTAGCCAGAACGCTGGTCGATGCCAGCAATAATGTTAAACCCACGCCCCATTTATTCATCGCCCAGCTCTCTTGTGTAGTGTTTTGATGAATGCAGCGTGCCAGAAAGCGAATCGAGGATTAAAGAATAAAAAAAGATTGGCTATAACGTAGTGGAATAAAAAAGCGTGTACGCATAAAAAAGCCGGGTGGCGGCTACGCCTTACCCGGCCTACGAGTCGTGCTTTTGTAGGCCCGGTAAGCGCAGCGCCACCGGGCAACAGAGCCAATCAGTACAGTTTTTTCGCGCAGTCCAGCCAGTCACCTTTGAACGGACGCTTCATGTTTTCAATCGCGTCGATGATGTCATGGTGAACCAGTTTCTCGTTCTGAATACCGACGCAGCGGCCGCCGTGGCCCTGCAGCAGCAGTTCGATTGCGTACGCGCCCATACGGGACGCCAGAATACGGTCATACGGGCCAGGGGAACCGCCACGCTGGATGTGCCCCAGTACGGTTGCACGGGTTTCACGCTTGGTTTCGGTTTCGATGTACTTCGCCAGCTCGTCTACGTCACAGATGTGCTCGGTGATAGCCACGATCGCATGTTTTTTGCCTTTCGCGATGCCCGCTTTGATTTCAGCTACCAGATCTTCACGGCTGAATTCCACTTCCGGAACCACGACAAACTCACAGCCCCCCGCAATTGCCGCAGCCAGGGTCAGGTCACCGCAGTAACGCCCCATCACTTCAACGATAGAGATACGCTGGTGGGAAGAAGAGGTGTCACGCAGGCGGTCAATCGCTTCCACAACGGTGCCCAGCGCGGTGAAGTAACCGATGGTGTAGTCGGTGCCTTTGATATCGTTGTCGATAGTGCCCGGCAGGCCGATGCACGGGAAGCCCATTTCAGTCAGACGTTTTGCACCCATGTACGAGCCGTCACCGCCGATAACCACCAGGGCGTCCAGTCCACGTTTTTTCATGTTCTCGATAGCCACTTCACGAACGTGTTCGTCACGGAATTCCGGGAAGCGCGCAGACCCAAGGAAGGTACCGCCACGGTTGATCATGTCAGACACGCTGTAACGGTCGAGCTGAACCATACGGTCTTCATACAGACCCAGGTAACCATCATAGATACCAAAAACTTCCAGACCTTCCGTCAGCGCCGCGCGGACAACCCCACGAATTGCCGCGTTCATGCCCGGCGCATCACCGCCGCTTGTCAACACACCGATTTTCTTAATCATGACTACCTCTGAACTTAGGAATGCAAAATTGAAATCTGTTGCCGGAAGAAACTTATCGACCAACGAATACTGCAAATAGTATATCAATCCCTTCCAGCTGAATTGATTCAGGTCAGACCAAATGGCGGTAATTTATACACAAAATGCTGGCCTGGCTCACTTTTTTACAACGAATTACGAAAGCCCAACATGTCCGGGTACAACCGAGCAGGGATCCTGGTGAATGATGACGTCTGAACCAGGAAAACGCTGCAAAATCGCCTGCTCGACCTGCTCAGCAATCACGTGAGCCTGAACCAGTGGCAGGTTGTCTTCCATTTCAATATGAATCTGAATAAAGCGGGTCGGCCCTGACTGCCGCGTTCGAAGATCGTGTGCACCGCTGACGCCGGGCCAGGCGGTCACGATAGAAAAAATTTCATTACGTTCTGAGTCCGGGAGGGCGCGGTCAAGCAGCGATTGCACTGCTTCATACCCCATCCGCAGGGCGCTATATAAAATATAGATACCAATCCCTAACGCAAACAACGCATCGGCCCGATGCCAGCCATACCAGGCCAGACCGAGCGCAATAAGAATAGCCCCATTCATCATAACATCAGATTGATAATGAAGCATATCCGCCCGTACGGCCTGACTTTGCGTTTTGCGAACGACCCAGCGCTGGAACGTTACCAGAACAAGTGTGCAAATAAGTGCAACGACCGTCACAACGACGCCGACGCCGGGATCGTTCATCGGTGTCGGCGAGACGAGATGCTGAATGCCGGTGAGAAACAGGAACAGCGCAGAACCGGATATGAACATGCTTTGCGCCAATGCGGCCAGCGACTCCGCTTTGCCGTGCCCAAAGGTGTGCTCTTCATCCGCTGGCTGCAGCGAGTAACGCACGACCAGCAGGTTGGTCAATGAGGCGGCAATGTCCATCAGCGAATCCACCAGCGCCGCCAGAATACTGACCGAGCCGGTATACCACCAGGCAAAGATTTTAATCAGTAACAGGCTGGATGCCATGACGGTCGCCGCGATGGCGGCCCGGCTGACCAGTCTTCCATAGGATTGATTCATAAACGCTCCTGTCATGTCATGCCGCTAGTATAACGGAAGCATGTGGAGTCGAAGGATGAATAAACGGTTAACAAACAGAATGTGGGGCAAAAAAAACCCCCACATCATGTGGGGGAAGACAGGGATGGTGTCTATGGCAAGGAAAACAGGGTTTACTGGTTACTACGGGTACTGCTATTGCTACTGAAAAACGAGGTTTCTGAGCTTCGCTGCATCCGTGCAACCTCACGCAGCTGATCCATACGCTGCTGATGTTTGGTGTTCAAAACCGCTTGCTGCTCCGGCGTTAGCAGGTGGAACATCTGGTTGCGGACCTTCGCCATCTCTACCTGGCGAGCAACCTGTTCCTGTGCCATTTTTTCGGCCTGAGCGCGCACAGCGCTTTCGTCAAAATTTTCTGCGGTGACAAGGCGATGCATTGTCTCCATTTCGCTAACATTAACAGGGGGCTGGTCGTGTCTCGCCCTCTGCATCAGATCTCGCATCTGTTGACGCTGATGTTCGGTTAAACTTATGCCGTCAAACATATGGCTTTGGCTGCTGTTCTGCGTTGCGCCCTCTTGTGAGGAACCGTTATCGCTGATGATAGCTACAGCAGCCTGGCTAAACGCACTGAACGCCAGCGTTGAGGCCATGACGGCAGCGGTAACTTTGCGCATCACTTGCTCCCAAAATCTTTCGTGTCGCGATTCAACGAGAGACAGTCTACGATTCAGGCTGCAAACATGCGTCAGGGGGTGTAAAACAACGTAAAGTCATGGATTAGACAGCCTTGATGTCGTAATTTCTGCCTCGGAGGTATTTAAACAATGAATAAAATCCTGTTAGTTGATGATGACCGAGAGCTCACATCTCTTTTAAAGGAGTTGCTCGACATGGAAGGTTTCAACGTCCTGGTTGCCCATGATGGCGAGCAGGCGCTGAGTCTCCTTGACGACAGCATCGATTTACTTTTGCTCGACGTGATGATGCCGAAGAAAAACGGCATTGATACGCTGAAAGAGCTTCGCCAGACACACCAGACTCCCGTTATCATGCTGACCGCGCGCGGCAGCGAACTCGACCGCGTACTCGGCCTTGAGCTGGGCGCGGATGACTATTTACCGAAGCCGTTTAACGACCGCGAACTGGTCGCCCGTATTCGCGCGATCCTGCGTCGTTCCCACTGGAGCGAGCAGCAGCAAAATACGGACAACAGTTCACCGACCCTTGAAGTCGACTCCCTGAGCCTGAATCCGGGCCGCCAGGAAGCGAGCTTTGATGGCCAGACGCTCGAACTCACCGGCACCGAGTTCACCCTGCTGTATCTGCTGGCGCAGCACCTCGGCCAGGTGGTATCGCGTGAACATTTAAGTCAGGAAGTGCTGGGCAAACGTCTGACCCCGTTTGACCGCGCCATCGACATGCACATCTCTAACCTGCGCCGTAAGCTGCCGGAGCGTAAAGACGGTCACCCATGGTTTAAAACCCTGCGTGGTCGCGGTTATCTGATGGTTTCCGCTTCATGATAGGAAGCTTAACCGCCCGCATCTTCGCCATCTTCTGGTTGACGCTGGCACTGGTTTTAATGCTCGTACTGATGTTGCCAAAACTCGACTCACGCCAGATGACGGAGCTGCTCGACAGCGAGCAACGTCAGGGCGTGATGATCGAGCAGCACGTGGAAGCCGAGCTGGCAAACGATCCGCCAAACGATTTGATGTGGTGGCGCAGGCTATTTCGCGCTATCGACAAGTGGGCGCCGCCCGGACAACGCCTGCTGCTGGTGACCAGCGAAGGCCGCGTGATTGGCGCCGATCGCAATGAAATGCAGATCATCCGCAACTTCATTGGCCAGGCAGATAATGCCGATCACCCCCAGAAGAAAAAATATGGCCGCGTAGAGATGGTGGGGCCGTTCTCCGTCAGAGATGGCGAGGATAACTATCAGCTCTACCTGATTCGCCCCGCGAGCAGCTCCCAGTCCGATTTTATCAACCTGCTGTTTGACCGCCCTCTCCTGCTGCTGATTGTCACGATGCTGGTCAGCTCGCCGCTGCTGTTATGGCTGGCGTGGAGCCTGGCAAAACCCGCACGTAAGCTGAAAAACGCCGCCGACGAAGTGGCGCAGGGCAACCTGAGGCAGCACCCGGAACTGGAGTCCGGACCGCAGGAGTTCCTGGCCGCCGGGACCAGTTTCAACCAGATGGTGAGCGCGCTCGATCGCATGATGACGGCCCAGCAGCGCCTGCTGTCGGATATCTCGCACGAACTGCGTACCCCGCTCACGCGCTTACAGCTGGGTACCGCCCTGCTGCGTCGCCGCAGCGGAGAAAGCAAAGAGCTGGAGCGCATCGAAACCGAAGCGCATCGTCTGGACAGCATGATCAACGATCTGCTGGTCATGTCGCGCAATCAGCAGAAAAACGCGCTGGTGAGCGAAACGGTGAAAGCCAATCATCTGTGGCATGAAGTGCTGGATAACGCGGCGTTCGAAGCGGAGCAGATGGGCAAATCCTTCACCGTTAACTTCCCGCCGGGCCCGTGGCCGCTGTACGGTAACCCCAACGCGCTGGAAAGCGCGCTGGAAAATATCGTGCGTAACGCCCTGCGCTACTCGCACACGAAGATTGAGGTAGCGTTCTCGGTGGATAAAGACGGGATCACCGTCATCGTCGACGACGACGGTCCTGGCGTCAGCCCGGAAGACCGCGAGCAGATCTTCCGTCCGTTCTACCGCACCGACGAGGCGCGCGACCGGGAATCGGGCGGTACGGGACTGGGGCTGGCGATTGTGGAAACCGCCATGCAGCAGCACCGCGGCTGGGTGAAAGCCGACGACAGCCCGCTGGGTGGGCTGCGGTTAACGCTGTGGCTACCGTTGTATAAGCGTTCGTAGCTGTTAGTGCCGGGTGGCGGCTTCGCCTTACCCGGCCTACTTTTTACGGAGGTCTATTTACCCCACAACCTCCGCGAATTATCCTCGATCTTGCTGCTTAAACGCCGTTTCTGCATCGTTCTTGTCCAGCTGGTCGACAGCCCCGCCGCCGACAGGAGGCGATGATACTGCTCGTCATCAAACGGCATATGCCACGCAATGGCGCAGGCGTCGTAAACAGACACCTCACTCAGGCGTGATACCAGCTCAAGCGGCGCATCCGCTGAAACCTGCCCAGCCAGCACCACCCGGTACAGCCAGCCGGTTTTACCCACGCTTTGCATCTGAGCCGACATGTCATGAATGCCGAAATGGTAGTTGAGCTTGAAGCACGGCGAGCGCGGCTGCGTCACCTGAATCAGGGCATCGCCCCAGCGGTAGATATCACCAATAAACACGTTCTTTTCGGTGAGCCCTTCAGTGGAGAGATTTTCACCAAACGCGGGAGCAGCGAAGAGATCCGCCTGCTCGGGGAACTCCGCCTTCCAGTACTGATAGTGCTCGCGCGGGTAGTGGCACAGCGCGCGCTCGGGCCCACCGTGGATCTTCTTTTCGGCCTGCTCGTCACCCGCAAGCCCGAGGTCGGTTAACGTCAGCTCACCGTCGACCTGAATTTTGGCGATGGCGCTCGGGCGGCTGCCGTCGTACTCCCTTACCTTGCCTGTAAATACATTCACCGGATAATGCATCGCTGCCTCCATTACGCAGATACAAAAAAAGCGAGCCATCAGACTCGCTTCTCACAGGCGTCAATGCAACCTTATTTTTTAGCGGCGAAACGCGCTGCTGCTTCGTCCCAGTTCACCACGTCCCAGAACGCTTTAATGTAGTCTGGGCGACGGTTCTGGAATTTCAGGTAGTAAGCGTGTTCCCACACGTCCAGACCCAGGATTGGGAAGCCGGATGCGCCAGAGATCGCTTCACCCATCAGCGGGGAGTCCTGGTTCGCGGTAGAAACCACGGCCAGTTTGTCACCTTTCAGTACCAGCCACGCCCAGCCGGAGCCGAAACGGGTTGCAGCGGCTTTCTCGAACTCCGCTTTGAAGTTGTCAACGGAACCGAAGTCGCGCTCGATAGCCGCTTTCAGGTCGCCCTGCAGGGTAGTACCGGTTTTCAGGCCTTTCCAGAACAGGCTGTGGTTAGCGTGACCGCCCGCGTTGTTGCGCAGCACGGTTTTCTTGTCCGCTGGCAGCTGGTCCAGCTTGGTGATCAGCTCTTCAACAGGCAGGTTAGCGAACTCAGGCAGGCTTTCCAGCGCGGCGTTCGCGTTGTTCACGTAGGTCTGGTGGTGTTTAGTATGATGGATTTCCATCGTCTGCTTGTCGAAATGCGGTTCCAGTGCGTCGTAGGCATACGGCAGGGATGGCAGTGTATAACTCATAATCCTCTCCATTATTGTCGGGCGGCACAGCTGTTAATGCCGCGTAAGCAGTTGGTTCATTATAGTTAATTAAATGATATTGAAAATGATTATCAATGCCGTAGTTTTTATAAGGTTATTCATTTTTTGACCAACGCCGGAATAGTGAATGGGTTCAGGGTGTTAATGGACTTCTAGCGCCTTATTGCCCGCCGCTATCTCCTCCCTGCTGCTGAGCGTAAACGCCGACACCACCGTAATCGCCAGCACGAAACAGCCCAGCATCAGGTATGTCTCCTGAAAACCGATCCGGTCATACATATTCCCGGCAAACGCGGAGAGGAAGATTGCCGCCGACTGTTTGGCAAACTGGAAGCCAATCAGATAGATAGTCGCCGAAAGACGCGTATCAAACACCCCGGTGATGTACTTGAAGGCCCCCACCAGCAGGAACGGCACCTCCAGCGCGTGCAGCATCTTCAGGGCAATCACTTCTACGGCGGTGGTGGCAAACGACGAGCCGATAATGCGCGTCGCCATAATCACCCCGGCGATCAGCAGCGTGTTTTTCGCGCCGATGCGGTTAATGATCCACGGTGAACAAAACATGATGATCGCATTGCAGATTTCCCCGGCAGTGGTCGCAAAACCAAAGGCGCGAGTGCCCTCCTGCGGCGTGGTGAAGAACGTTTTGAAGAAGGTAGCAAACTGCTGGTCGAAAACGTCGTAGACGCAGGCCACGCCAATCACGTACAGAATAAACATCCACATTCTGCGCTGACGGAACAGGCTAAAGACCGTTTTCGCGGTGATCTGCGGCTGGTTGGCACCCAGCGCATTCATCACCTGCGCCGTCTGATTGGGTCTTGGCTTTGCGACCACCAGCAACAGCATCAACAGCAGCGCCGCCGCCGAACCCATCCAGAAAACATACGACGGATCGATGCCGAACAGGATCCCGCCCGTGGAGGCGCACAGCCCCCAGCCGAGGCAGCCAAACATGCGCGCCTTGCCGTACTCAAAGAAACTGTTACGGCTCACGCGTTCAATGTAGGCCTCAATGGCCCCTGAGCCCGCCGAAAAGACAAAGCCGATATAAATGCCGCCGCTCAGCGCGCCCAGCCAGATGTTAGCTTTCAGTAATGGCGCAAAGACGTAGAGGAAGAAAGGGGCAAACAGGAACAGCAGCACGGAGATGATCCACAGCAGGTGTTTTTTCAGCCCCAGTTTATCCGAGATCACCCCAAGCACCGGCTGGAAGGCAATGGCCGAGAGTGAGATGCAGGAGAAGACGATGCCGGTATGGGTTTTATTGAGGCCGATGATATCCGACAGCCAGATCGGCAGGAACGGAAAGCAGGTGGCCATGATGAAAAAGTAGAGAAAGAAGAACAGCCCGAAAATCCAGAAATTAGGGTTGTCTTTGTGGGTACAGGTTGTTGTGTTCATTATTTTTATCCTCAACGGAGGGCCAGTTTCCCGGCCCGTCACCTTTACACGCGTTCCACGCCAATCAGGATGGCGCTTTCCGGATCGAGAATCGGCAGCGCAATGCCCGCCTGCATCAGCCACTCACCGCTCGCCGTTTGCGGGGCCTCCATCCATGCCGGCAGCTTGCGCATGGTATGGCCTCCCTCACCGGTGATGCGAATCTCAGGGTGATCGAGCAGCGAAATACGATACTGCGCGCTGGCCTCAAGCCCCGGCATGCGCAGCGGCATCATCAACGTGTAGTCCGGCATGGCGAGCTGGCTCACGATAAACAGTCCCTGCGTTTTATCTTCGCTCACAATACCCTGTGCCAGCGTAGTGGCATCCGGCATATCCACGCGCCAGTGGGTGCCCTGATGGATAACCTCGCGCCACTGCTTATACAGCGCGGCGTAACGGCGATAACCTTCGCGCTCCTGCTCATCAACGGTAAGGGGATCCAGTTCCAGCCCCATATGGCCAAACAGCGCCGTCAGACCGCGAAATTCAATGCTGTGCTGGCGGAAGGTGGCGTGACATTTATGATGACCGATATGCGCCCCCATCACCTCCGGCGGGAAGAAGTAGCTCATGCCGCGCTGGATAGCGTTGCGCTCCAGCGCATCGTTGTTGTCCGAGGCCCAGAAGCGGTGGCAGCGCGTCAGCACCTCATAATCAATTCGCCCCCCGCCGGAGGAGCAGGATTCAAATTCGACGTGCGGGAAACGCTTGCCCAGCACGTCCAGCAGGCGATAAAACTGGCGGGTTTGCGCGTCGGCGGCGGCCTTCCCGTCGTGACCCGGCTGCACCAGCTCACGGTTCATGTCCCACTTCACGTAGTCGACCTCATGTTCACCCAGAAGCCAGCTCATGCGCTCCACCAGATAATCAAACGCCTGCGGAATGTTCAGGTTAAGCACCAGCTGGTGCCGCCCGGTATGTTGCCTGTAGCCGGGCAACGCCAGCACCCAGTCGGGATGCGCACGATAAAGATCGGAATCCGGGTTAATCATCTCCGGCTCAACCCAGATGCCAAACGCCATGCCGAGCTGTTTCACATGGCTGATGACCGGCGTGAGGCCGTTCGGGTACTTCTTCTCGTCCAGATACCAGTCACCCAGCGCGGCGTAGTCGTCGTTGCGACCTTTGAACCAGCCGTCGTCGATGATAAAGCGCTCCACGCCCAGCGCGGCCGCCTCGTCGGCCATGCGCATGATGTAGTCCGGGTCGTGGTTAAAGTAGATGCCTTCCCAGGTATTGAGGTGAACCGGGCGCGGTTTGCTTTCGGGGAAGCGGATAACGTTGTCGCGAAGGTAATGGTGAAACTGCTGGCTCATGCCGTTCAGGCCCCGTGCGGAGTAGCTTGCATACAGGCGCGGCGTCCAGAGCGTGTCGCCCTCCTCAATCGCCATTTCGCCCGGCAGGTAGAGGGCTTCAGCCTGCAGATAGCGGCGGCCGTCGGTTTTGGCTTCCGCACGCAGGCGGTGGTTGCCGCTCCAGCCCAGATGCACGCCCCAGACGTCGCCGTGCATTTCGCTGAATGACGGCGTACCGGCAATCAACGCCGGGAAGTGCTCGTGGGAGGTTTTACCCCGGCGGTTTTCAATCACAAAGCTGTCGTGCTCAAGCGTCACGCGGTGCGGCTGAAATTCCCGGATCCAGCGTCCGTGGAAGGCGAGGACCTCCCGCGCGCGTTCGGCCACGGGTAGCGTTATGGCAAAACGGTCCACCTGCCACGCCTGCGCTTTCAGGTTGGTTAAGCCGTGACGCACCGCCAGCACGCCGCTGGCGTCAAGCGCCAGCTCGCTGGTCAGCCGCAGGCCCGCATGTTCATCTTCTGCCGTAATCGTCAGGGTTTGGCCCTGCTGCTGGACGTCTGTGGTGCTAAAGACAGGCGAACCGTCCCGGCCCAGACGATGCCCTTCAATACCGGGCGACCCAAACAGGCCGTGCCCCAGCTCGGCCATCAGCGTGACCGGAGAATCCACATCCAGCCTGCCGTTGGCAACTGGCCGGGAAAGGGTTTCAGCATTCTGCGGCGAAAAGTGCTGAAGATGCGGCCCCCAGTAAATAATTTCGGCGAACGGGTGCGTTTTTATCACCACATCCACCGTCGCGCTTTCGAGTCGTAAAATGGAATCTTGCATCAGACATCTCCTGTCATGGGATGACTTGAGTTTTGATCCGAAACGTTTCGGATACAAACCAAAACGTTTCGGATTTGTGATCGGGTTTAGAAAATGGAGAGATTCAGGCCGTCTGGCCGGGAGAGAATTCGGGCTGCCAGAGCACCTGGAGCTGCTCGATCGCCTCGCCGTTGATCAGCTGGCGAACCATATCGGCAATCTGTTTCCCGACGCCCTGACGGGTGGACTGGATCACTGCCGCCACGTCAGCGTCGACGATGCTGTCCTGCGGAAGCCCGTCATAAACCACCAGCGCAACGGCGTTCTCGCCGGTCAGGCGGCCCAGCTCCGCCAGCGCCATCGCCGCGCCGTCGCCGTGGGTGTTGCAGTCGGTAATGATGGCCGTGGGCGGCTGCGATAGCGAGAGAAGCTCTTTCGTGGTGGCATACCCCACCCGGCGTGAAGGGGGCATGGCGCGCAGCCATTCGCTGGAAAGCCCGGCTTCCCGCAACGCGTCCAGATAGCCCTGACGGCGCTGGGTGATGAATGCCTGATTGTTGCTTTCGCCCAGCAGGGCAATGCGCTGATGGCCTTTTCCGATCAGCCAGCGGGTCGCATTGTACGTACCGGCATAGTTGTCGAAGTCGAACCACGCGTACGGCTGCGGGAGATGGCTGCGCCCGAGCGCCAGGAAAGGAAAACCGGCGGCCTGCAGCTGCTCAAGACGGGGATCGCGATCCAGCGTGTGTGCCACGATCAGCGCATCCACGCGGCGGCTTTGCACCATGCGCATATAGCTGTGTTTATCGGCCAGATCGTCATCGGCAATCAGCAACAAATCGATTTCATGTCGCGCCAGTTCGTGGCTAATTTCGCCGACCATGTCCATAAATACGCTGTTATTGAGCGGAACAGGATGGACCGGGAACACCAGCCCAACGGCGTCAATTTTGCCCATCTTCAGGCGGCGGGCGAAGGTGTTCGGTCGGTAACCACGGCGCTGGGCCTCTGCTTCCACGCGTGCGCGCGTCTCGGCGGAGACGTCGTCATATCCGTTGAGGGCGCGGCTGACGGTGGTAACAGAGAGCCCCAGTTCTTTGGCGATGGCTTTGAGCGACATGATTTTCCCTATCTTCGTTAGTTTTGTTCCGCCACCAGCAGCGCGTAAGTGTCTGGCTCCAGGGCCTTGAAGATATGCGGCTGATCGGCGGGATAACAAATGTAATCCCCTGCGCCGAGCTCTTCCGCCGCGTCGAGCAGGCCGACCAGCGCCCGCCCCTGCGTCACAATAATATGTTCAACCGAGCCCGGCGGATGCGGCTGTGAAATACGGTCTGCTCCCGGTTGGGTCATCAGAAGATAGATATCGCGGCGCGCGCCGGGGGGGCATGCCGCCAGTAAAATGGCTTCATAGTTAGCCTGTCCAGCCACCACTTTTGTCCCTTCTCCACGGCGGATCACCTGCGTGGTCGGCAACTGTGGCTCAAGCAAACGGGCGAAAGGAATATCCAGCGCCACGCAGAGCGACCACAGCGTTTCCAGGCTAGGGTTACCGTTGCCGGACTCCAGCTGGGAAAGCGTGGATTTTGCGATCCCGGCACGGCGGGCAATTTCCGCCAGTGAAAGCCCGGTTCGCAGGCGTTCTCGCACCAGACTTTTGGCGATCAGGCTGATCGGCTGCGTCATATAACGGCCTCTTGTTCTATAAAACGAACGAATCGTTCGTCTTGAAAATCAGTTTCGTTGCGTTCATTATAATGGATACACGTTCGATATGGCTAAAATTGTATGAAGCATCATCTCTCTTGTCTAAAAGGCGACACCATAAAAGCAATCATTCTGGTCTGCCTGGCGGTGGGCGTGGTCGGGATGTCCTACGGCTCGCTGGCGATGGCCTACGGTTTCCCGGTCTGGGTGCCGTTTGTGCTCTCCATTACCGTGCTGGCGGGCGCGTCTGAGTTCATGTTTATCGGCATCGTGGCGAGCGGCGGCAATCCGCTGGCGGCCGCGGCGGCAGGTTTGCTGGTCAACGCGCGCCACGTGCCGTTTGGCGTGACGGTGCGAGAGCTGGTGGGCAAGCGCGGTCTGAGCCTGCTGGGCTGCCACATCATGAACGATGAAAGCGTGGTGTTTGGCCTATCGCAAAAAACCGCCGAGCAGCGTAAAGCCGCCTACTGGCTGTGCGGCTTAGGCGTCGCCCTCGTCTGGCCGCTTGGCGCACTGCTGGGGGCTATGGTCGGCAAGCTGCTGCCGGACCCAGAAACCATCGGGCTGGATGCGGTATTTCCGGCCATTCTGCTGGCATTAGTGGTTCCCGCTTTTAAAAACCGTACCACGCTGATCCGCGCCTGCAGCGGCGCCGTGTTATCGCTGGCCGCCGTACCGTTTGCCCCGGTGGGATTACCGGTACTGCTCTCTTTACTCGGTCTTGCCGCGAGGAAAAAATAATGGAAAACATGACGATCTTTATTCTCGGCATCGCCATTCTTTCTGCCGGAACCTATTTAATGCGCCTTGGCGGCGCCAAACTCGGCAACCGGCTGGCGCTGTCGGAGCGTTCTCAGGCGCTGCTGTCAGATGCGGCAACGGTATTGCTGTTCTCCGTCGCGCTGGCGACCACCTTTTATGAGGGAGAACACTTCGCGGGCATGGCGCGCGTGCTGGGCGTGGTGTTTGCGGTGTTTTTGGCCTGGCGGAAAATGCCGTTAATCGTGGTCATTGTGGCCGCGGCGGTGGTGACGGCATTGCTGCGCGTGGCGGGCATAAACTAAAAAAGCGCCCCGGGGGCGCTCTTTCGACGGTGTGACTCGCTTATTTATTCAGTTCAGCAGTCATGTGTACGCGGTTACCGGAGAATGCCTGGGTAATTTTGTACGATGACGCGCCCGCTTCCTGAGCCTGAGCCGCGATTTTCGCTTCTGCACCATCAATGGTAGAGGCGGTTGCGGTCACAGTCTGCGCAGCGAAAGAACCGAAAGAAGTAGCCAGAGCGATTACAGCGACAAAAGTTTTGATGCTTTTCATAATATAAACCCTTTCATTAAGTTGTTCAGGTAAGGCACCGTGCCTTGATGAGATAAATACTAGACCTCATCGCGAACAACTAAAAGCGGAAGGATTTGCTAATATCATTCAAAATTACTGATCAACTATTAATCGCTGAGGATGGGTATAAATCGTCGCCCTTCCCGGCTTGCAGAAACCCACCAGCGTCAGGTTACAGCGCTCCGCTACCTCTACCGCCAGCGTGGTCGCCGCCGACACCGCGAACAAAATTTCCACACCGCACATGGCGGACTTTTGCACCATCTCGTAGCTGGCCCGGCTGGAAACGAGCGCCGCGCCCTGCTGCCAGATCTGACTTTCACGCGCACGACGACCGAGCAGCTTATCCAGCGCCACGTGGCGGCCCACGTCTTCATGCCCACCGGCAATCTCTCCCGACGGCAATACCCACGCCGCCGCGTGCGTGCAGCCGCTGAGCTGGCCGATAGGCTGTACATCGTTAAGGTGCTCAAGCGCAGGATCGAGGTGCGCCAGATTAAAGGTCTGAGTAAACGGCAGTGGTGAAACAGGTTTGCCAATATCGTTGAGCTGCTCAACGCCGCACACGCCGCAGCCGGTACGCCCGGCCAGCGCGCGACGACGCTCTTTCAGCCCCATAAAGCGGCGGCTGGAGAGCTCGATTTGCACTTCCAGGCCGTTGCAGGCCTGCACCACGTCCATGCCATAGATATCTTGCGGATGCTCAATGATGCCTTCCGAGAGGGAAAAACCGATGGCGAACAGCTCAAGATCTTTCGGAGACGCCATCATCACCACATGCGATATGCCGTTGTAAACGAGCGCAACGGGCACTTCTTCGGCCAGAAAATCGGGTATGGCATCGGTTATGTGGGGCGGTCGGTGTACCGACAGTTCCACAATGCCGGCAGGCAGGGGTGACGAGTGGGGATCACGGTTTTGTTTAGACACAGCGGTATTCCTGAACAACCACGGAAGCGAGCGTGCTATTGCAGCATAAACCACAGGCTGTACGCATAGTATGGATCAACTTTTCGACAACCATTCTCCTACTCATTTAGCAGGGGTGCAACCTGCCACCGGCTACACCGCTTTAACATGCAGAGCTGTTAACGTGATCAATATCACACTTTATAATCAACATGGTGATAATACGTTCACTTTGTATTAACGCCATTAGAACAGCTGTACCGACAATGTGGTATTCTGATGATATCCCTCGTGGAATTGAGGGATTAACGCAAATTTTTTCCTTTGCGGTCATTCTTCAACCGCGAAGTCAAAACTACATATGTAAGCAATGTCGAAACAAGGAGTGACCCATGCAGGTCAGCAGAAGGCAGTTCTTTAAGATCTGCGCTGGCGGTATGGCAGGCACCACGGCAGCGGCACTGGGCTTTGCACCCGGCGTAGCGCTGGCGGAAACGCGGCAGTATAAACTGCTGCGCACCCGTGAAACCCGTAATACCTGTACATACTGCTCTGTCGGTTGCGGGCTGTTGATGTATAGCCTCGGCGACGGTGCTAAAAACGCCAAAGCGTCTATTTTCCATATCGAAGGCGACCCGGATCACCCGGTTAACCGCGGCGCATTGTGCCCGAAAGGGGCCGGTCTGGTGGACTTTATCCACTCCGAAAGCCGCCTGAAATTCCCTGAATACCGCGCGCCGGGTTCCGACAAATGGCAGCAAATCAGCTGGGAAGAGGCGTTTGACCGCATCGCTAAACTGATTAAAGAAGACCGCGATGCCAACTTTGTTGAGAAAAACGCCGACGGCGTCACGGTCAACCGCTGGCTCTCCACCGGGATGCTGTGTGCCTCTGCCTCCAGCAACGAAACCGGTTATTTAACCCAGAAATTTACGCGCGCACTCGGTATGCTCGCGGTCGACAACCAGGCGCGTGTCTGACACGGACCAACGGTAGCAAGTCTTGCTCCAACATTTGGTCGCGGTGCGATGACCAACCACTGGGTCGACATCAAGAACGCCAACCTCATTGTGGTGATGGGCGGTAACGCCGCTGAAGCGCACCCTGTCGGGTTCCGCTGGGCGATGGAAGCCAAAATCCACAACGGTGCGAAACTGATTGTGATCGATCCCCGCTTCACGCGTACAGCGTCAGTGGCGGATTTCTACACCCCTATTCGTTCAGGTACTGACATCACTTTCCTGTCAGGCGTACTGCTGTACCTGATGACCAACGAAAAATACAACCGCGAATACACCGAAGCTTATACCAACGCCAGCCTGATCGTGCGTGAGGATTACCACTTCGAAGATGGTCTGTTTAGCGGTTACGACGCTGAAAAACGCAAGTACGACAAAACCAGCTGGAACTACGAGCTGGATGAGAAAGGTTTTGCGAAGCGTGACACCACGTTGCAACACCCGCGCTGCGTGTGGAACCTGCTGAAAGAGCACGTCTCCCGCTACACGCCGGAGGTTGTCGAAAACATCTGCGGTACGCCGAAGGCGGACTTCCTGAAGGTGTGCGAGCTGATCGCCGAAACCAGCGCGAAAGACAAAACCGCGTCGTTCCTGTACGCCCTCGGCTGGACGCAGCACTCCATCGGCGCGCAGAACATCCGCACCATGGCGATGGTGCAACTGCTGCTCGGCAACATGGGGATGGCAGGCGGCGGCGTGAACGCCCTGCGCGGTCACTCCAACATTCAGGGTCTGACCGACCTCGGCCTGCTGTCTCAGAGCCTGCCGGGCTACATGAACCTGCCAAGCGAGAAACAGACCGACCTGCAAACCTACCTGACGGCCAGCACGCCTAAACCGCTGCTTGAAGGCCAGGTGAACTACTGGGGCAACTATCCGAAGTTCTTCGTCTCGATGATGAAAGCGTTCTTCGGTGACAAAGCAACGGCGGAAAACAGCTGGGGCTTTGACTGGCTGCCGAAGTGGGATAAAGGTTACGACGTTCTGCAGTATTTCGAGATGATGCACCAGGGCAAAGTGAACGGCTATCTGTGCCAGGGCTTTAACCCGGTTGCCTCGTTCCCGAACAAGAACAAGGTTGTTGAGTCGCTGTCGAAACTGAAGTTCCTGGTGACGATTGACCCGCTCAATACCGAAACCTCGACCTTCTGGCAGAACCACGGTGAATCGAACGACGTCGATCCGTCGAAGATTCAGACCGAAGTGTTCCGTCTGCCATCGACCTGCTTTGCGGAAGAGAACGGCTCTATCGTCAACTCCGGGCGCTGGCTGCAGTGGCACTGGAAAGGCGCGGACGCCCCGGGCATCGCCATGAACGACGGCGAGATCCTGGCCGGTATCTTCTTACGCCTGCGTAAGATGTATGCGGCTGAAGGCGGCGCGAACCCTGAGCCTGTGCTGAACATGACCTGGAACTACTCGACGCCGGAAAACCCAGCGCCGGAAGAAGTGGCGATGGAGAGCAACGGTAAGGCGCTGGCGGACGTTATCGACCCGGCCACCGGCACCGTGCTGGCGAAGAAAGGCGATCAGCTCAGTACCTTCGCGCACCTGCGTGACGACGGCACCACCTCCAGCGGCTGCTGGATCTTTGCCGGTAGCTGGACGCCGAAAGGCAACCAGATGGCCAACCGCGATAACGCCGACCCGTCGGGTCTGGGCAATACGCTGGGTTGGGCATGGGCATGGCCGCTCAACCGCCGTATCCTCTATAACCGCGCGTCCGCTGACCCGCAGGGCAACCCGTGGGATCCGAAGCGTCAGCTGCTGAAGTGGGACGGTGCGAAATGGGGCGGCGTGGATATTCCGGACTACAGCACTGCCGCACCAGGCAGCGACGTCGGGCCATTTATCATGCAGCCTGAAGGGATGGGGCGTCTGTTCGCTATCGATAAGATGGCGGAAGGTCCGTTCCCGGAACACTATGAGCCGTTTGAGACGCCGCTGGGCACCAACCCGCTGCACCCGAACGTGGTTTCTAACCCGGCAGCCCGTATCTTCAAGAGCGATTTTGAAGCGCTGGGTAAAAAGGACAAGTTCCCGTACGTGGGCACCACTTACCGTCTGACCGAGCACTTCCACTACTGGACCAAACACGCGCTGCTTAACGCCATCGCGCAGCCGGAACAGTTTGTGGAGATCGGCGAGAAGCTGGCGAACAAGCTCGGCATTGCCCATGGCGATACCGTGAAGGTCTCCTCTAACCGTGGCTATATCAAAGCCAAGGCAGTGGTGACCAAGCGTATTCGCACGCTGAACGTTCACGGTCAGCAGGTGGATACCATCGGCATCCCAATTCACTGGGGCTATGAGGGCGTGGCGAAGAAAGGGTTTATTGCGAACACCCTGACGCCATTCGTCGGTGATGCGAACACGCAGACGCCGGAGTTTAAGGCCTTCCTCGTGAACGTGGAAAAGGTGTAACGGAGACGACTTATGGCTTATCAATCTCAAGACATTATCCGTCGTTCCGCGACTAACGGTTTCACGCCCGCGCCTCAGGCGCGGGACCACCAGCAGGAAGTGGCGAAGCTTATCGACGTGACCACCTGTATCGGCTGTAAAGCCTGTCAGGTGGCCTGCTCTGAGTGGAACGACCTGCGTGACGAAGTGGGTCACAACGTCGGGGTGTACGACAACCCGGCGGACCTGACCGCCAAGTCCTGGACGGTGATGCGTTTCTCGGAAGTGGAGCAGAACGACAAGCTGGAATGGCTTATCCGCAAAGACGGCTGTATGCACTGTGCGGATCCGGGCTGCCTGAAGGCGTGTCCGTCAGAAGGGGCTATCATTCAGTATGCCAACGGCATCGTCGACTTCCAGTCCGAGCAGTGCATTGGCTGCGGCTACTGCATCGCGGGCTGTCCGTTCGACGTACCGCGCCTGAACCCGGAAGACAACCGCGTCTACAAATGCACCCTGTGCGTGGACCGCGTTACCGTCGGCCAGGAGCCTGCCTGCGTGAAGACCTGCCCAACCGGCGCCATCCACTTTGGTTCTAAAGAGGATATGAAAACGCTGGCGGCAGAGCGCGTGGGCGAGCTGAAAACCCGTGGTTACGACAACGCGGGCCTGTACGATCCGGCCGGGGTAGGCGGTACGCACGTGATGTACGTGCTGCACCACGCCGACAAGCCGAACCTGTATCACGGCCTGCCGGAGAACCCGGAAATCAGCGCCACCGTGAAGTTCTGGAAAGGCATCTGGAAACCGCTGGCAGCGGTGGGCTTTGCTGCCACCTTTGCAGCGAGCATCTTCCACTACGTCGGCGTCGGTCCGAACCGCGCGGAAGAGGAAGACGACAACCTGCATGAAGAGAAAGACGAGGTGCGCAAATGAGAAAACGTGACACCATCGTGCGCTACACCGCGCCGGAACGCATCAACCACTGGGTCACCGCCTTCTGCTTCATGCTGGCGGCGATAAGCGGGCTGGGGTTCTTCTTCCCGTCCTTCAACTGGCTGATGCAGATCATGGGGACACCACAGCTGGCGCGCATCCTGCACCCGTTTGTGGGCGTCATCATGTTCGCGTCGTTCATCATCATGTTTTTCCGCTACTGGCACCATAACCTAATCAATCGGGATGATATCTTTTGGGCGAAGAATATTCGTAAGATCGTCGTCAACGAGGAAGTGGGTGACACCGGGCGTTATAACTTCGGCCAGAAATGCGTATTCTGGGCGGCGATTATCTTCCTGGTCCTGTTGCTGGTCAGCGGCGTGATCATCTGGCGTCCGTACTTTGCGCCTGCCTTCTCAATCCCGGTGATCCGATTCGCGCTGATGCTGCATTCATTTGCCGCAGTGGCGTTAATTGTGGTTATCATGGTGCATATCTACGCCGCCCTCTGGGTGAAAGGCACCATTACCGCGATGGTGGAGGGATGGGTCACCAGCACGTGGGCGAAGAAACATCACCCGCGCTGGTACCGTGAAGTCCGCCAGAAACAGGAAAAGTCATCTGAATGAGTATTCGCATAATCCCGCAAGATGAGCTGGGGTCGAGCGAGAAACGCACGGCGGATTATATTCCGCCGTTGTTATTCCCCAGACTCAAGAACCTCTACAACCGCCGCGCAGAGCGTCTGCGCGAGCTGGCAGAGAACAACCCGCTGGGCGATTTTCTGCGTTTTGCCGCGCTGGTCGCCCACGCGCAGGAAGTGGTGCTGTACGACCACCCGCTGCAAATGGACCTGACCGCGCGGATCAAAGAAGCCAACGCGCAGGGCAAGCCGCCGCTGGACATTCACGTCCTGCCGCGCGACAAGCACTGGCAAAAGCTGCTGCATTCGCTGATTGCCGAGCTGAAGCCGGAAATGAGCGGAACCGCGCTGGCGGTCATTGAGAATCTGGAAAAAGCGTCCGAACAAGAGCTTGAAGAGATGGCGAGCGCGCTGTTCGCGTCCGACTTCTCGCTGGTCAGCAGCGATAAGGCGCCGTTTATCTGGGCAGCCCTGTCGCTCTACTGGGCACAAATGGCCAGCCTGATCCCGGGCAAAGCTCGCGCCGAATACGGCGAGGCGCGCCAGTTCTGCCCGGTATGCGGCTCTATGCCGGTATCGAGCATGGTGCAAATCGGCACCACTCAGGGGCTGCGCTACCTGCACTGCAACCTGTGTGAAACCGAGTGGCACGTGGTGCGCATCAAGTGCAGCAACTGCGAGCAGACCCGCGATCTGAACTACTGGTCGCTGGAAAACGAAGACGCGGCGGTGAAAGCCGAAAGCTGCGGCGACTGCGGCACCTACCTGAAGATTCTCTATCAGGAAAAGGACCCGAAAGTCGAAGCGGTGGCCGACGATCTCGCCTCGCTGATTCTGGACGCGAAGATGGAGCAGGAGGGTTTTGCCCGCAGCTCGATTAACCCGTTCCTGTTCCCGGGCGAAGGGGAGTAATTCCCTGTGACAGTGCCGGGCGGCGCGTGCTTGCCCGGCCTGTAATTCGACAGCAATACCCGCCGCCTTTCATGCCAGATACTCTCCATTCTCGTTGAGAGACGCGTTATCGCCTTTGCGAGCCGCTTTCCAGGTTGTTGCCTTCAACACTATTCTTGTTTTCTTTTGAATCAAACCAGGCTATAAAACTGTTCATCCATACAGTAAAAGGGATTATTCATGGCGCTGGAAAAGGGTATTGCACAGCTGGTTCAGGGATTTATCGCTGCAGGGCGGCCCTCGTCACGTCGCCAGAGCATTGAGGTGCGACGAGCAGGCTATATTGCCAGCACAGGGCTTGCCGGGGAGACCGAAACGCGCGTTCAGGTGGAGACGCTTGTTCTTGAGGGTCTTACCATTCGGGTATTTTCACCTCTCAATGCGCCTGAACTATTGCCTGCTGCCATCTACTACCACGGCGGATGCTTTATCAGCGGCGGCTTTGATACCCATGACAACCAGCTCCGTCAGTTAGCCTGCTACGGCAATTGCCGGGTGGTTGCGATTCAATACAGGCTGGCGCCGGAGCATACCTTCCCCGCCGCACATGACGATGCGGAAAGAGGTGCAGATCTGGTCTGGCAATATGCGGACAAACTGGGCGTGGATAAAAACCGGATTACACTTTGTGGAGACAGCGCGGGGGGACATCTTGCGCTGGTAACGGCGCTGCGGCTTAAGGCTAAAGGGCTCTGGCAGCCTGTACAGCTTATTCTTATCTACCCCATGCTCGACGCCACGGCCAGTTTTGAAAGCTATACCCTCAACGGCCTGGATTACGTAATAACTCGCGATACCCTGCTGAGCGGCTATGAAATATATCTGGCTGGAGCCGACCGTAAGCATCCTGAGGTTAGCCCGCTGTGGCGAGAAGACTTCAGCGGCCTGCCAGCTGTCCATATCGTTACCGCTGAGTACGATCCGTTATGCGATGAAGGCGAGGCACTGTTTCAACGCCTCACGGAGCAAGGAGTGACGTGTACCGCTCAGCGATGGCTGGGAGTAATACATGGCTTCTTCCAGCTTGGTGGAATTAGCAAATCAGCGCGAGATATTATGCGGGATATCGCCGGGCGGATTCAGCACGCCCGGGGAGCGTAAACAGGAGATTACTCCTCCTCGTTCCCGCCCTCTTCATACGCGCCAAAAGGCTTCGCCGGAAGAACAATGTAGGTGCCTTCAAACACCGCGCCCGGCGTTTTATCGCCAAACAGTTCAACCTGCATTTGTACGCGCGCCTTGCGACCGCGTGCCAGACGGTCAAGATCGCCACCCAGAGATCCCAGATCGGCCACGGCGGTCGGCTTGCCGCTTATCGGCGCGCTATAGCGAATGTGGGCATCGGCCAGAATGATGGTCCCGCCCAGATGGCGCTCGCGCAGCATCAGCCAGATAAGCCCCCAGCCGGTGAGCGTGGCCAGTGAGAAAAGACTTCCGGCAAACAGGGTGTGGTGCGGATTCTGGTTGCCGGTTTCCGGCATGGTGGTAATAAATTTTTGTCCGGTGTACTGCTGAATGCGTACGCCCATTTTTTCACTAAGCGGAATGTGCTGATACCAGGCCTGCTGCAGCTGTCCGCACCAGTCGGCGCGATGCAGAATATCGTCCAGCGTGGCGATGGGTTTGATCATCAAAAAATGACGAATCGGGGTGGTTTGCGGGGTTGTGATTTCACCCTGATTCACAAAACCGAGTTTAGCGAAGAACTCCACGGCATCTTCGCGGGCGCTACAGGTGACGCGCTTAACGCCTTCCTGACGGGCGACGGATTCCAGGGTCATCGCCATTAGCGTCCCCAGACCTTTGTCCTGCACGGAGGGATGAACCGCCATAAAGCGAATAGACGCTTCGTTATCGGCGTTGATATACAAACGCCCGACGGCCACAAGGTTGCCCTCTTCGTCCATCACCATCTGATGGTGGGCCATCGCGTCCCAGGCGTCGCGCTCAGAGCCTTTTGGCTGATGTAATGGCTTGCGTAGCATTTCCCAGCGGAACTGGTAATAGGCTTCTAACTCTTCTTCCGTTTGCGGTACTCGAAGGTGATACATAGCTGTACTCTCTCTTGTTACCCGCGGCCACGCCGTAAGTATGCTCATACCTGGAGCCAGAATGTGACGGGGCCATCGTTCACCAGCGATACCTGCATATCTGCAGCGAATCGTCCGGTTTGCGTATTCATTTCCTGCTGGCGACAACGCTCAACAAAGTACTCGTAAAGCGCTTCTGCACGATCCGGCGCGGCGCCTTTCGAGAAACTCGGGCGCATGCCGCGCTCGGTATCCGCTGCCAGCGTAAACTGGGAAACCACCAGCACGCTGCCGCCCGCCTGCTGGACGTTCAGGTTCATCTTGCCTTCCGCATCGCTGAAAATACGGTAGCCCAGCACGCGCTCACACAAGCGGTTGGCTTTTTGTTCGTCATCATCCTTTTCGACACCTAACAACACCAAAAGTCCTGGGCCAATTTCACCCGTCACCTCTCCCTCCACGGTGACGCTGGCACGGGTTACGCGCTGTATCAATGCAATCATGGTTGGTCTGCTTCTTGTTGTTTTTCAGCTTCTGCTGCTTTTTTAAGTTCGCGGTATACACCGAGAGTGACAGTTATTTCAGCACCAAGCAAGACGATACACCAGGTCCAGTAGACCCAGACAAACAAAATGGGGATCACCGCCAGCACGCCGTAAATCAGCTGATAGGACGGAAACATGGTGATGTAAAGGGCAAACCCTTTCTTACCGAGCTCAAAGAGCAACGCCGCCACCAGCGCCCCCACGACCGCATCGCGGTTAGGCACGCGCGTGGTCGGCACCACGCTATAGAGCAGCCAGAACGAGAGCCACGACAGGATCAACGGAAAGATGCGAAGCACATTATCAATCACGCCGTTTAAATCGCTCGCCCAGCGCAGGGAGAGCAGATACGAACTGATCGCGAGGCTCGCCCCGGCCAGCAGCGGCCCCAGCGTGAGGATCATCCAGTACACGGCAAAGGAATAGACCTTTGGCCGCGCTTTTTTACTCCGCCAGATCGTGTTCAGCGCGTTATCGATGGCGTACATCAACAGCAGCGCGGTGACAATAAGACCGCATGCCCCCACTGCCGTCATCTTGCTGGAGTTAGCAACAAACTGCTCAATGTAGTTCTGGATGACATCCCCGGTTGCCGGAATGAAATTCGCGAAGACAAAATGACGAAGCTGCAGGCTGACATCCGCAAACATCGGAAAGGCGGAAAACAGGGCAAAGATGACTGCCACCAGAGGCACTAATGAGAGCAACGACACGTAGGCGAGGTTACCCGCCAGCGTGGTCATATTGTCCTCATCAATCCGATGCCAGAGCAGTTTCAGCCAGGCCCGCAGCGGGCGAGTATGGTGCGTGGCTTTTTGATGAACGGTTTTTAGCATAGCTGCTTCGCAAAGTAGTCTGGTATCGTCTCTTTTCCGGTCACCAGAATTGACGTAATACCCAACTGGTTAGCTCCCTCTATATTATCGGCGTTGTCGTCGAAAAAGACCGCATCGGCCGCGGTGAATCCCTCTGCCTGCAGAACAGCCTGATAGATTCGCGCTTCAGGCTTACGCATCCCCATCTCCTGCGAGAGGTAGATCTTATCTGCCGCCGCCTTAACTTCAGGGTACTCCTCAGGCCAGAACGTGGTGTGCAGTCGGTTGGTGTTTGACAGCACAACGACCCGATGCCCCTGCTCGCGCAGTTTGTGCATGATGTCGATCACCTCAGGGCGAACCGCCACAAATACCGCCTGCCAGCCGTGGGAAAACTGTTCATAGCTTAACGAAAGCCCCATCTCCTGGCAGAAACGTTCAGCGAATGCTTCATCGCTGATTTCACCGCGCTCATGCTGGTGGAAGGTCTCGCCCATCGCGAAGTTCTGCTTTAAGGTCGCCAGCGGCACGCGGCTAAAATCGCTCCATGCACCCAACACGCGATTAAAATCGATATCGACGATGACGTTTCCTAAATCAAAGATATAAAGCATGTTTATCTCCTGCTCGCCGTGGAGAGGTAACTGTAGCGGGAATAAAGAGATTTGACTATGGATGCGGTCTAAGGTGTGCGATCGATTTTTACGGCGCGTTTTTACGACAGTAAAGCGAAGGGACGTTTGACGCGGCAAAAATCCAGGCCCCCCGATACTCATCGATCATCAGGCTCAGCTCCCTACCCGGCGTGCGGTAAAAACCCGGTAGCGTTGCGTTGATATCAGCCTCATCCGCATTATCGGCAAAGGTTTTAACAATACGATTGTTATTTAACACGCGCGCGTTCTCATGGTCACTGTAGTGAAAATAGATGGTACGATTAACTTCAGTAACCGTCTGACCAAATAATTTACCGTTAATAACCGTAGCCCCCTCCCGATGCTGCATCCGCCAGGAAACCGTACCCACAAATCGGTTTTTACCAATCGTCCATTCCACATCTCCCGTACAGCGTATCGGCGTACTCGATAAATGCGAATAAGCTAACCAGCCACTGCTGACAGCGGCCGCCAGAAATGCCGCCAGCAAAATGATACGGTTCCGGAGAGTCATCATTTTTCGTGCGCCCAAAAATAATGGGTGGTACATAACGCCGTCGCGTCCCTTCGCGCATCGTTATTACAGACAAACGCCGCGATTCGCTCCGTTTTACTATAGCCGACGAGAAAAACGTATCGTTTTTCGGCACACAGACCGGGATTATTGTTTAGCAAGCGCACGTAATGATCCTGAATATGTTCGTTAGGTGCATAAAAAAGTTGGCAGGCCTGGGTCGTGCTGCCCGTTGAAAGGGGAATGTAGTGACTAAACGGCATGTTCTGGTGCTTTTTATATAATATTCCCCCGTTGATAAGCGCGATCAACAAAAGCGTTGCGGTCGTTATTATCAGCCAGGCTGGCCTCTGCCTTGCGGCGCCCTTGGCAACGAGCACGTCTTTATTGGCTATGACTGGCTCAGCGGTTGGGACAAATAATTCAACCTCGGTAGCCTCGGAAAGCATAAGCCCGCGACGCGAAATCGTTTTTACCGTATCGCGCGGTAAGCCCACCTCAGCGAGGGCATTACGTAATGTCAAAATAGCCTGGTAAAAGGTATTCGGCGTAGTGACGTCATTGCGCTCCCCCCATCCCACCACCATTAACTGGTTTTGCGAAATTATTTCTCCGGGATGGGTGATGAGATAAAGAAAACAGAGGTTGGCAGGAAGCTGCAATTGTATCGAGCGCCCGGTAATATGATTTACCAGGTTTTTGTTTTCTGGATCATACTCGACCAATTTGTTAATAAGATACAATTTTCCTTTCCTCAGCAATAACAACCCTTAACTATATACACCAGAAAGATATACGTATATTTAACAACAGTATAGGTCAGAAGGATCAGGACGCGATACCACCCCAACTAAGATTAAGAATAACATATTGTTTTTCAATCAGTTAAAAGGCAGTTTTCTTAGGTTTCTCTCATCTAAAACGACATAATGAGATTTCATTACACTTCGCCCGGCCCACTCATTATATTGAGCCCCAAGTCGCGAAAAGACTGTCGTTACAGCCGATTTAAGAAACGAATCTTTAGCTATTAGTGCTATTTCGTAAATCGTCCTCCAGGATTTTTTTTGTCGAATAATCTTAAGGGGCTGAAGAATAGTCCTGGAATACGATGGCCAAAGTATGTCCTTTCGCTATGGCTACGGCCTGACAAAATAGACATCACCAGGAATTTATATTCTTCACCACTATTTATCATAAACAAGAGAGGGGCACGGGATATGTTTCAAGATTGACACATTTGGATGGCAGTGAAATATTGACAGTGAAAATAAGACAGGAGTGGACTGGATGATGACATCGTCGCATAAGGTTGTCCGCTGTATGAGCTGTGAATTGTCCTGTCAGTTATTTCCAGATAACGCAGTACGTTCACAATATTGTGGAAATGCCTCATTCGCAGTTTGGCCTGGTGGTAACCATTTCCTGCAGATTGCAGTAGAAAATAAAATATTGCAAGGAAACAAGAATCACTTATTACGCGGCTTTATATTTGTTGACTTTTCGTTTTGCAACCTGCGCGTACTTGCCGATCCGCAATGGATTGAACGTCTGGTGAGAACTAACATGAACATCGTGATTATCACAGACCGCAAGCTGGAAGCATTGGCCAATTATTTTTTCATGCAGCGCAGTGAAATAAAGGGAATTATTTATTCGAATGATAACGACTTTATATTAAAAGAGAAAATCAGCCATCTTTTCTCCGGGAGACGGTTAAATAGCAGACGCGGCAGCATGTTGAACGCTGTTGAATTTACGTTACTGAACAGATTTTTGTCAGGTGCTTGCCTCCAGGAGATTATAAAATCAGACGGCATTGATGTTAAAAAAATTTATGTTCATAAAATACGACTTGAGAGGAAGTTAGGCACCAGTATTCATAAAGTTCTCGTTTCTATTTTGTAATTTCAACCTGTTTACCTACCCACATCTAATGGTGTGGAGGATGTTCTACGCCTGAAAGAAAGGGGGCAGTCATGCCATATTTAATGAAACACTCACCAGTCGCCGCTGCGATTTCGCTGGCGTTAACGTCAGCGCTATTTACCGCACATGCAGCGGTAATAGATTTTGCTAATTTACCTGCCTCCGGAGCGGTAACGGATTTGCCTGCAGAAATACAGGCACTGATACCCGCAACGGCAAACGCGAACTTTAGCAAAAATACCGGCGATCCTAACTATGTCTACCAGTACAGCCCGGGGAATATCCCGATTTACGGAGATGGGATCACCCTCGAAGGGCCTGGGGCGGAAGCCTTTGAGCATTCCGTTACCGTTATTCAGAACTCCACGTCCGGCAGCCCGGGGGTGATATTTGGTGACGATCTGACTATTCGCACCCAGTCAAAAGTGGCTGCCAATAATGGTAAAGACGTCGACGGTATTCGTACCCACGGGATGAACACGCCGGCCAACCCGGTATTTATCATTACCGGCGACCGCACCCATATCTACGTTAACGGCCAAAGCGGTGACGGTATTAATGCCGGGTACAGCTCCTTCAGTCAGGGTTCTCTCGGCTCCGCCAATATTTATGTGGGTGACGATCTCTATATCGAAACCACGGGCAGCACCGGGCGCGGGATTAGCGCTTATGCACTGAATGATGCCTCAAAGGCAAAAAATAACGTTATCGTCGGCGATCGTGCGCATATTGTGACGCGCGGGACTTACGCTGAGGGAATTCGTACCAACCAGAGCGGCTCATACGTCCGGCTGGGCGATGAGGCGACCATCGAAACGTACGGCACATCGGCCTATGGCCTGTACGCGGGTTCTGCGTCAAAAATTGAGCTAGGCAAAAGCGCGACGATTACCACCGACGCGGCCAGTGCCTCCGGGGTTTATTCTACCGGCTCGTCAACCATTACCCTTGATAAAGGCGCCACCATTACGACCAACGGTGCCAGTGCGCACGGCGTCTACGCGTACACCGGTGCGGTGAATCTGGGAGATAACGTCACCATTGCGGTAAACAGCAGCGAGAAAACCAGCAGCTCCGCGCAGGCGCCGCACGGGATGTATGCCTGGTCGCGCGGCGTGATAGCGCTCGCGGGTGGTGCAACCATTACCACCGCAGGCCAGCGCGACAGCGGTAGCTATGCCCTGAACGCCAGTAACGGCGGGGTGATTGATGCGTCCGCAGGAGGCAAGTTCATCCTCAACGGCGATATCCTTTCCGCAGGCGGCGTCGCGGCCACCAGCGCGCTTCCGGCACAAAACAGTACCATTACGCTGACTATGGATGACAACTCCCTGTGGAACGGAGCGTCCTTCATTGAGAGCAACGCCGCGGGTACCGGTACTATCGCACTGACGATGAATGATGCCGTCTGGAATCTGCGCGACAGCTCCACGCTGACCAGCCTGACGCTGAATGCGGGCGGCACGATTAATTTCCAGCATGCAGAGGACGCGGCGTGGCAAACGCTGACCATCAAGGATGATTTTATCGGCAACGGCGGCAAGCTGGTCTTCAATACCGTGCTGTTTGACGACACTTCGGAAACGGACAAACTGATCGTTGAAGGCAACACCTCCGGTCATACCGGGGTGGAAGTGAACAACATTGGCGGTGCCGGCGCGCAAACCGTAGAAGGGATTGAAATTGTCAGCGTTGGCGGCAACTCTGAGGGGACGTTTGAGAAGGCCAGCCGTATCGTGGCGGGGGGCTATGACTATAACGTTGTGCAAAAAGGTAAAAACTGGTTTTTGACCAGCCTGGTCGAGCCCGTTGATCCTGTAGACCCACCGGTCGACCCCGTAGATCCACCTGTTGACCCAGTGGACCCGGTAGATCCGCCCGTTGACCCGGTGATCCCGCCGCAAGAGCCGGTCCCCCCAGCCGCACCACCGAAAAGCGAGCACCAGTATCGCCCGGAATTTGGCAGCTATCTGGCAAACAGCTATGCGGCCAATACGCTGTTTATGACCCGTCTGCACGATCGTCTGGGTGAAACGCAATACACCGACATGCTTACGGGCGAGCAGAAAGTGACGAGCCTGTGGATGCGTAACGTCGGCGGTCATACGCGTTTTAACGACGGCAGCAGCCAGCTAAAAACCACCGCCAATCGCTACGTGCTGCAGCTGGGTGGTGATGTCGCCCAGTGGAGCACCGATGGCCTGGACCGTTGGCATCTTGGCCTGATGGCAGGCTACGGCAACAGCCAGAGCCGGAGCGCTTCCAGCCTGACCGGCTATCGCTCACGCGGTGAAGTGAATGGCTATAGCGTCGGTCTGTATGGTACCTGGTACGCAAACGAGGCGGATAAAAGTGGCACCTACATTGATAGCTGGGTGCTGTATAACTGGTTCGACAATAAGGTAATGGGACAGGATCAGGCCACTGAGAGTTATCGTTCCAGCGGCGTGACCGCCTCTGTCGAAGCGGGCTATAGCGTTAAGGTGGGCGAAAGCAGCCGCAACAGCTACTGGTTCCAGCCGAAAGCGCAGGCCGTTTGGATGGACGTGCAGGCTGACGATCATCGCGAGCGCAACGGCACGCGGGTGAAAGACGAGACTCAGGGCAACCTGATGACACGTCTCGGCGTGAAGGCCTACATCAGCGGACATAACGCGATTGACGACGGTAAATCACGGACCTTCCAGCCGTTTATCGAAGCGAACTGGATCCACAACACCCAGACCACGCGTATCCGCATGGATGACATCAGCAATGACATGCGTGGTACGCGCAATATCGGTGAACTCAAGACCGGCGTAGAGGGGCAGATTACGCCGCAGCTTAGCGTATGGGGCAACGTGGCTCAGCAGATAGGCGATAAAGGCTACAGCGATACGCAGGGGATGTTAGGGGTGAAATACAGCTTCAAATAAAAATATTTAAGCCGCTGTTTGCTCAGCGGCTTTTTTTGCTTCAGGCAATATCATCGCTGGTACTGGCCAGGATGATTTCAACCTTACTGGATTTCAGGTGAGTTTGCAGAGCCGAGCCAGGCATCTCATCGGTGAAGAGTGCCGTGGCCTGCGCCACGTTGCCAATCTCTACCGCCGCGGATGCGGTAAATTTCGTATGATCGGCTGCGAGCAGAATGTGGCGAGCGTGGGCGATCATGGTTTTCACCACGCTGGCTTCATTGACGTCAAACTCCATCATCGCGCCGTCGTGCTCAATTGCCCCCACGCTGGTCACGAGATAATCCGCCCGAAAACCAGACACAAACGCCGTTGCCGCAGGCCCGATAATCCCGCCATTGTGCGGGCGCAGCGTGCCGCCAGGCACCATCACTTCAAAGCGCTGATTCTTATACAGAATATGCGCCACCCGCAGGCTGTTGGTGATAATGCGCAGGTGGTTATGGTTGAGCAGCGCCCGGGCAACGTGCTCTACGGTCGTGCCGATGGTGATGAAAATAGTCGAGCCATCGGGAATATAGTCCGCAATGGCTTCGGCAATCGCCCGCTTCTCTTCGGTAAGCGAGACTTCACGCTGCTCGAACGCCGTGTTCACCACGCTGGATGCCCTGCCCGCCCCGCCATGATGACGCGTGATCAGCCCCTGCTCGCTGAGCTTACGGATATCCCGGCGCACGGTTTGCGTGGAGACATCCAGCAGCTGCGCCAGTTCATCAATGTTCATATAGCCGCGATCGGCAATCAGCGTCAGCAGCTGATCGTGACGCGGGTTGCCGGTCAGTTCGGTAAGGCTCATGGGCTGTCCTCTGAAAACCATCACGCCCCGCATTTTATACAAAAAGTGACAAAAAAGAGCGGGTTTGATCACAGTCGGGTATACCCGCGCGTCCACCGGGCTTTGTGCATTTCAGCGCTGCGACGGCGCTGGCAAAACGCACGGCGTCTGCGGCGGGCAATTGCTGCCCCAGGCTGACCGCCAGCGCACCGTGGAACACGTCGCCCGCCCCGGTGGTATCCACCACGTTCACCTCAAAGCCGGGCTGATGACACAATGCGCCGTTTTCCAGCCAGAAGCACCCGTCTCGCCCCTGCGTAACATACACATGTCCATTTGTGAGCGTTTGTGCTTTTCTCAGGGCATTTTCTTTTTCGTCCCGCTGCGTAAGGCGCCGCAGCCCTGGCGCGGAGAAGGCCGCGTGATCGCTTAAAGCGATCAGCTCCGCGATGTTCTGCGGGGTGACATCCGCATCCAGCAACGTCGGAACGCCCTGCTGACGGGCCAGGGTAAATGCCTGTTTTGCCCCGTCATGCCAGCGCACATCGGCTAAGACAATATCCCACTGCGAGAAGTCGATTTCTTGCAGCCAGTCTGCCGCCGCAGGGAGATCGGGGCTGGGGTAGTTGGCAATAACGCGCTCTCCGCCTGCGTCCACCAGCACCGCCGATTGTGACGATCGGGCACCCTTAAACACGCGCGTGTAGCGGGTCTTCACCCCCAGGGATTCCAGCTCCGCGAGCAGCCGTCTGCCGGTATCGTCATCACCCACCCGGCCAATAAAATCCACTTCCGCGCCCAGTTTCGCCGCCGCCACTGCCGCCGTTGCCGCCGGGCCGCCGCCCACCTCCTTATAGTCCTTTGCGACATATTTCCCACCTTCTTTTGGTAAATCATCGAGATACCAGATGCGATCCAGCACGGTAATGCCGACACAAACGATGCGAGTCATGGTGATTCCTTCTGCGATTTCTGATGCCTTCATTTTAATTTCACCAAATGTTTAAAAAGTGACCCGTGTCAATTTTTTGACTATAAATTACAAATACGATCAAAAACAGACAACATAAACGCGCAAAAATTGACACGATGTGACAGGAGAAAGGCATGTCAGCAATCGCATTTATCGGTTTAGGGCAGATGGGCGCGCCAATGGCGAAGAATCTGTTGAAGCAAGGCCACCAGCTTAACGTCTTTGACGTGAACCCGCAGGCGGTTCAGGCGCTGGCAGAGAGCGGCGCTCGGGCGGCGGCAACGCCCGCGCAGGCAGCAACGGACACCGAATTCGTGATCACCATGCTGCCAAACGGCGACCTGGTACGCAGCGTCCTGTTCGGCGAGCACGGCGTGTGCGAAGGGTTATCCCGCGACGCACTGGTGATTGATATGTCCACCATTCACCCGCTGCAAACCGACGCGCTGATCCGCGACATGGCTGAGCGTGGCTTCAGCCTGATGGACGTGCCTGTCGGGCGCACCTCTGACCATGCCATCGCCGGCACGCTGCTCCTGCTGACAGGCGGCACGGCGCAGCAGGTTGAGCGCGCCACCCCGGTCTTAATGGCGATGGGCAATGAGCTGATTAACGCCGGCGGGCCAGGCATGGGCATCCGCGTGAAGCTTATCAATAACTACATGAGCATTGCCCTGAACGCCCTTTCCGCCGAGGCCGCCGTGCTGTGCGAAGCGCTTGGCCTCTCCTTTGACGTGGCGCTCAAGGTCATGAGCGGTACGCCTGCGGGTAAAGGCCACTTCACAACATCCTGGCCGAACAAGGTGCTGAAAGGGGATCTTTCTCCCGCCTTCATGATCGACCTTGCGCATAAAGATCTGGGGATCGCCCTCGACGTGGCCAACCAGCTCCACGTTCCGATGCCGCTGGGCGCGGCCTCCCGCGAAGTTTACAACCAGGCACGCGCCGCCGGGCGCGGGCGCGAAGACTGGACGGCCATTCTTGAACAGGTTCGCGCATCTGCCGGGCTGAAAAAAACACACTGATACGAAAGGACTGAGGAATGACGATGTACACCCTGAAAGATATCACCCGACCTTCCGGCGGTTTTGCGATGCTGGCCGTGGATCAGCGCGAAGCGATGCGCCTGATGTTTGCCGCCGCAGGCGCGCCGGTGCCGGTAACCGACCAGCACCTGACCGATTTTAAGGTCAACGCGGCAAAAATTCTGTCGCCGTACGCCTCGGCCATTCTCGTCGACCAGCAGTTCTGCTATCGCCAGATTGTCGAGCAGCAGGCCGTGGCCAAAAGCTGCGCGATGATTGTGGCCGCCGACGAATTTATTCCGGGGAACGGTATTCCGGTCGACAGCGTGGCGATCGACAAGAACGTCGACGCGCAGGCGGTCAAGCGCGATGGCGGCAAAGCGCTGAAGCTGCTGGTGCTGTGGCGCAGCGATGAAGATCCGCAGCAGCGCCTGGAGATGGTGAAAGCGTTCAATACGCTGTGCCACGACAACGGGCTGCTGAGCATTATCGAGCCGGTGGTGCGTCCGCCGCGTCGCGGAGCCGAATTTAACCGCGAACAGGCGATTATCGATGCGGCGAAAGAGCTGGGCGACAGCGGTGCCGACCTCTATAAGGTGGAGATGCCGCTGTTTGGTAAGGGCACGCAGCAGGAACTGCTGACGGCCTCGCAGAAGCTGAACGAGAACATCGCCATGCCGTGGGTGATCCTCTCCTCCGGCGTGGACGATAAGCTGTTCCCGCGCGCCGTGAGCGTGGCGATGCAGGCTGGGGCATCGGGCTTTTTAGCCGGTCGCGCCGTCTGGTCCTCTGTGATTGGCCTGCCGGACACCGAGCTGATGCTACGTGATATCTCCGTCCCCAAACTTCAGCGTCTGGGTGAGATCGTCGACGAAATGATGGCTCGCCGTTAAGAAAGGACCCGAACATGAAATGGTTTAACACCCTGAGCCATAACCGCTGGCTCGAGCAAGAGACCGACCGCATTCTCGATTTCGGTAAAAACGCCGCCGTACCGACCGGCTTTGGCTGGCTGGGCAATAACGGCCAGGTGCGCAGCGATATGGGCACGCATCTGTGGATCACCGCGCGTATGCTGCACGTTTACGCGGTGGCGGCGAACATGGGACGCCCCGGCGCATATGCGCTGGTTGAGCACGGCATTAATGCCCTGAACGGCCCGCTGCGCGACAAGCAGCACGGCGGCTGGTACGCCTGCGTAAACGATGAAGGCGTCATTGACGCCTCCAAGCAGGGCTATCAGCACTTCTTCGTCCTGCTGGGCGCGGCGAGCGCCGTCACTACTGGCCATCCGCAGGCGCGCAGGCTGCTGGACGATGCCATCGAGGTGATTGAGCGCTACTTCTGGAGCGAACAGGAGCAGATGTGCCTGGAGTCCTGGGATGAAGCCTTCAGCAAAACGGAAGACTATCGCGGCGGTAACGCCAACATGCACGCCGTGGAAGCCTTCCTCATCGTCTATGACGTGACCCACGATCGTAAGTGGCTCGACCGCGCCCTGCGCATCGCGTCGGTAATTATTCATGACGTGGCGCGCAAAGGGGAGTATCGCGTTAACGAGCATTTCGACACCAGCTGGAATCCGATCCGCGATTACAACATTGATAATCCCGCCCACCGCTTCCGCGCCTACGGCGGCACGCCGGGGCACTGGATTGAGTGGGGCCGCCTGATGCTGCACCTGCGCGCCGCGCTGGAAGCGCGCTTTGAAACCCCGCCAGATTGGCTGCTGGAAGATGCAAAAGGCCTGTTCCACGCCACCATCCGCGACGCCTGGGCACCCGACGGCGCCGACGGGTTTGTCTATTCCGTGGGCTGGGACGGCAAGCCAATCGTCCGCGAACGCGTGCGCTGGCCAATCGTCGAGGCGATGGGTACGGCCTATGCCCTCTATACCGTGACCGGCGAAGCGCAGTACGAAGCCTGGTATCAGAAGTGGTGGGATTACTGCATCAAGTACCTGATGGACTACGAAAACGGTTCGTGGTGGCAGGAGCTGGACACCAACAACGAAGTGACCACCAAAGTCTGGGACGGCAAGCAGGATATTTACCACCTGCTGCACTGCCTGGTGATCCCCCGCCTGCCGCTGGCCCCGGGCTTAGCCCCTGCCGTCGCCGCCGGATTACTGGATAGCCTGGCCAAATAATAAAGACGGAGTGTTTATGCGTACCCTACACAATATTGACCTGAAAAATAACGAAAGTGGCTTCACCCTGCGCTGGCAGGACCGTCTGATTTTATCCCACACCGCGGATGCCCCTTGCCTGTGGATTGGCGCAGGCGAGGCGGATATCGAGATGTTTCGCGGCAACTTCAGCATCAAAGACAAGCTCAACGAAAAGATTGCCCTGACGGACGCGACCGTCACGCAGCAAAGCGCGGGCTGGGCGATCCGCTTTACCCGCGGCGATGCCGTAAGCGCGACGCTGCTGGTGGGCGTGGATGCGGAAGGCCGTCTGGAGCTGAAGCTGAAAAATGACGCCGCCAGCCATAACCGCATCTGGCTGCGGCTGGCAGCTCAGCCGGAAGATCATATCTACGGCTGCGGCGAGCAGTTCTCGTACTTCGACCTGCGCGGCAAGCCGTTCCCGCTGTGGACCAGCGAGCAGGGCGTGGGCCGCAATAAGCAGACCTACGTCACCTGGCAGGCCGACTGCAAAGAGAACGCGGGCGGCGACTACTACTGGACCTTCTTCCCGCAGCCTACCTTCGTGAGCACCCAGAAGTACTACTGCCACGTGGATAACAGCTGCTACATGAACTTTGACTTCAGCGCCCCGGACTTCCACGAGCTGGCGTTCTGGGAAGATAACGCCACGCTGCGCTTCGAATGTGCGCAAACGTACGTCGATCTGCTGGAAAAACTGACCGGCCTGCTGGGGCGTCAGCCGGAGCTGCCGGACTGGGTGTACGACGGCGTGACGCTGGGCATTCAGGGCGGCACCGAGGTGTGCCAGCAGAAGCTCGACGCCATGCGCGAGGGCGGCGTGAAGGTCAACGGCATCTGGGCGCAGGACTGGTCCGGCATTCGCATGACCTCCTTTGGCAAACGCGTGATGTGGAACTGGAAGTGGAACAGCGCGCTCTATCCGCAGCTTGATGCGCGTATTGCGAAGTGGAAAGAGGAAGGGGTTCAGTTCCTCTCCTATATCAACCCGTACGTCGCCAGCGATAAAGATCTCTGCGAAGAGGCCGCGAAACGCGGCTATCTGACCAAAAACGCCAACGGCGAGGACTACCACGTCGAGTTCGGCGAGTTCTACGCGGGCGTTATCGACCTGACCAACCCGGCAGCCTACGACTGGTACAAAGAGGTCATTAAAAAGAACCTGATCGAACTGGGCTGCGGCGGCTGGATGGCCGATTTCGGGGAGTACCTGCCGACCGACACCTTCCTGCATAACGGCGTGAGCGCGGAGATCATGCATAACGCCTGGCCTGCCCTGTGGGCCAAATGTAACTACGAAGCGCTTCAGGAGACCGGCAAGCTCGGCGAGATCCTGTTCTTCATGCGCGCGGGCTATACCGGCAGCCAGAAGCACTCGGTGATGATGTGGGCGGGGGATCAGAACGTCGACTGGAGCCTGGACGACGGTCTGGCGTCCGTCATCCCTGCGGCGCTGTCGCTGGCGATGACCGGGCACGGCCTGCACCACAGCGACATCGGCGGCTATACGACCCTGTTCGAGATGAAGCGCAGCAAAGAGCTGCTGCTGCGCTGGTGCGACTTCAGCGCCTTTACGCCGATGATGCGTACCCATGAGGGCAACCGTCCAGGCGATAACTGGCAGTTCGACGGCGACGCGGAAACCATCGCGCACTTCGCGCGCATGACCACCGTCTTCACCACCCTGAAGCCGTACATCAAAGCCGCGGTCGCGCAGAACGCGAAAAGCGGCCTGCCGGTGATGCGCCCGCTGTTCCTGCACTATGAAGACGACGCGCGCGCCTACACGCTGAAATACCAGTACCTGTTTGGCCGCGATCTGCTGGTAGCGCCGGTTCATGAAGAGGGGCGCCGCAACTGGTCGCTCTATCTGCCGCAGGACAGCTGGGTGAATGCGTGGACCGGGGAAATCTGCCGGGGCGGTGACGTGACCGTAGATGCCCCGCTCGGCAAGCCGCCGGTCTTCTACCGCCAGCACAGCGAATGGGCAGATCTGTTTAGCACCTTACGTCATATCTGATAAGGCTCGCCCGCGGGGCAACCTGCGGGCAGACGGAGAACAATAATGAGTCAACATACTTCCGATCCGGCTACCCTACGCCTGCCGTTTAAAGAAAAACTCGCCTACGGGATGGGCGATCTCGGCTCAAACATCCTGCTGGATATCGGCACGCTTTATCTGCTGAAGTTTTACACAGACGTGCTGGGCCTGCCGGGCACCTACGGCGGAATTATCTTCCTGATTGCGAAGTTCTTTACCGCCTTCACCGATATGGGCACCGGGATCATGCTCGACTCCCGGCGCAAGATCGGCCCGAAAGGGAAATTCCGCCCGTTCGTGCTCTATGCGGCGTTCCCGGTGACCTTACTGGCGATTGCCAACTTCGTTGGCACGCCGTTTGAAATCACCGGTAAAACGGTGATGGCGACGGTGCTGTTCATGCTGTACGGCCTGTTCTTCAGCATGATGAACTGCTCCTACGGCGCGATGGTGCCCGCCATTACCAAAAACCCGGACGAGCGCGCCTCGCTGGCCGCCTGGCGTCAGGGCGGCGCTACGCTGGGCCTGCTGCTCTGTACCGTGGGTTTTGTTCCGGTGATGAACCTGATTGAAGGCAATGACCAGCTTGGCTATATCTTTGCCGCCACCCTCTTCTCGCTGTTCGGACTGTTTTTTATGTGGTGGTGCTACAAGGGGGTGACCGAGCGTTACGTCGAGGCGCAACCCGCCAACCCGGCGCAAAAACCGGGGCTGCTGCAGTCGTTTCGCGCCATCGCCGGGAACCGTCCGCTGTTTATCCTGTGCATCGCCAACCTGTGCACGCTGGGCGCCTTTAACGTCAAACTCGCCATTCAGGTCTACTACACGCAGTACGTGCTGAACGACCCGATCCTGCTGTCGTACATGGGCTTCTTCAGCATGGGCTGCATTTTTATCGGCGTCTTTATGATGCCCGGCGCGGTGCGGCGCTTCGGCAAGAAAAAGGTCTACATCAGCGGGCTGATGATTTGGGTGGCGGGCGATCTGCTCAACTACTTCTTCGGCGGCGGCTCGGTGAGCTTTGTGGCGTTCTCCTGCCTGGCCTTTTTCGGCTCCGCGTTCGTGAACAGCCTGAACTGGGCGCTGGTGTCCGATACCGTGGAGTACGGTGAGTGGCGCACCGGCGTGCGCTCCGAAGGAACGGTGTATACCGGTTTTACCTTCTTCCGGAAGGTCTCCCAGGCGCTGGCGGGCTTCTTCCCGGGGATCATGCTCACGCAGATCGGCTATGTGCCCAACGTGGTGCAATCCAGTGGCACGGTTGAAGGGCTGCGGCAGCTGATATTTATCTACCCGAGCCTGCTGGCGGTTATCACCATCGTGGCGATGGGCTGCTTCTACAACCTCAACGAGAAGATGTATGTGCGCATCGTCGAAGAGATCGAACTGCGCAAACGTACGGCATAATGACGTGATAGAGCGCCCTGCGGGGCGCTTTGAGGATCGACCATGACACATAATACTGATCCGTTAACCCTGAAATTGAGCCTGCGAGAGAAGTGCGCCTACGGGATGGGCGATTTTGGCTCGAACTTGATGCTGTGTATTGGCACGCTGTATCTGCTGAAGTTTTACACCGATGAACTGGGCATGCCGGCGTTCTACGGCGGCATTATTTTCCTCGTCGCGAAGTTTTTCACCGCCTTTACCGACATGCTGACCGGGGTGCTGCTCGACTCACGGCGTAACATCGGCGCGCGGGGGAAGTTCCGGCCGTTCATTCTTTATGCCTCCGTTCCGGTGGCGCTGGTGGCGACGGCGCAGTTTATGGCCAACGACTTTAGCCTGACGGTGAAAACGGCTCTCGCCACCGTGCTCTTCATGATGTTTGGCCTCTGCTATAGCCTGATGAACTGCGCCTACGGTGCGATGGTCCCGGCCATCACCAAAAACCCGAACGAGCGCGCGCAGCTGGCGGCGTGGCGTCAGGGCGGCGCAACGGTAGGACTGTTGCTCTGCACCGTCGGCTTTATGCCGATTCAGGCGCTGTTCGTCCACCAGCCCTCACTCGGCTATCTGGTGGCCGCGCTGGTGTTCGTTACCGGCGGCCTGTTCTGCATGTGGTGGTGCTACAGCGGGGTGAAAGAGCGCTACGTGGAGCTCACACCCGATCACCATAAGCCCGGCATTCTGAAATCATTCTGCGCGATTTTCCGCAATCCACCGCTGCTGGTGCTGTGCATCGCCAACCTGTGTACCCTCGCCGCCTTCAACATCAAGCTGGCGATTCAGGTCTATTACACCCAGTACGTGCTGAACGATCTGCATCTGCTGTCGTGGATGGGCTTTTTCAGCATGGGCTGCATTCTGATTGGCGTGTTTCTGGTGCCCGGCGCGGTAAAGCGCTTTGGCAAGAAACCGGTCTATCTGGGCGGGCTGGCGCTGTGGGCGGTGGGCGACGTGCTGAATTTCTTCTGGGGGACCAGTTCCCTGCTGTTCGTGCTGTTTTCCTGCATGGCCTTCTTCGGCACGGCGTTTGTGAACAGCCTGAACTGGGCGCTGGTGCCGGATACCGTTGATTACGGCGAGTGGAAAACCGGCATTCGCGCCGAAGGGTCGGTGTATACCGGCTATACCTTCTCGCGCAAAATCTCCGCCGCGCTCGCCGGTTTCCTGCCTGGCATTATGCTGACCCAGATTGGCTACGTTCCCCATGCCGTGCAGAGCGCGGGCACGCTGCTTGGGTTGCGTCAGCTGATTTTCCTCTGGCCGTGCGGCCTGGCGATTGTTGCTGCCGTGACCATGGGGCTGTTTTATAAACTCAACGAAGCGCGCTTCGCCTTTATTATCGAGGAGATTGGAAAACGGAAGAAACAAACCGCGAATACCCCTGAGATAACCACCAACAATAAAGCGTCAGCAGTCACTTTATAACAATAAATCCGGCCACTATGTCCTTCCTGTTTATCAGGAGGGAGGCCTTTCTGTACCTGATACATGGACAAATTATGAAAAGAATCATCACTGTACTGATCGTGTCGTCTGTGTCCTGCCCGGTATTTGCCGGGGCCTATGTCGAAACGCGTGAAGCCTACAATACGGCCTCAGAGATGCACGAGGTGATCCTGCGTGCGGGTTATAACTTCGATATGGGCGCGGGACTGATGTTCACCAACGCCTATAACGTGGGTAAATGGGATGAACTTAAGCACAGCTATAACGAAATCGAGGGGTGGTATCCGCTCTTTAAGCCAACCGATAAACTCACCTTCCAGCCCGGCGGGTTGATTAACGACAGCAGCGCCGGTTCGGGTGGCGCGGTTTATTTAGATACCAACTACAAATTTACAGACTGGTTTAATCTGACGTTCCGCTATCGCTATAACCATAACAACTACGATACGCCGGACTATAACGGGCAGATGGATAAGAACGACACGCACGAATTTGCCAACTACTGGAATTTCAAAGTAACGGATGCATTTTTCTACACCTTTGAACCGCACTTTTTCCAGCGGGTGAATGACTACCACAGCAAAAATGGCAAAGACCATCACTGGGAAATTACCAATAAATTCAGTTACAGGATCGACAGAAACTGGCTGCCGTACCTCGAACTGCAGTGGCTGGACCGATGGAATGATTACAACCGGGAGCAGTACCGGATCCGTTTAGGGCTACGGTATTCGTTCTAATAAAAAAAGCCGCCGATCGCTCAGCGGCTTTTTCGTTGCCGGGTGGCGCATGCGCATACCCGGCCTACGGCATAACCGAATTACTCTTCTTTCGCACCGCGCATAGCACGTTTACGATCGTTCTCGGTCAGGTGACGTTTACGGATACGGATAGACAGCGGAGTCACTTCTACCAGTTCGTCGTCATCGATGAATTCCAGAGCCTGCTCCAGAGTCATCTTGATCGGTGGAACCAGAACCGTTGCTTCGTCAGTACCGGACGCACGCATGTTGGTCAGTTTCTTACCGGTCAGGCAGTTTACGGTCAGGTCGTTAGAACGGCTGTGAATACCGATGATCTGGCCTTCGTAAACTTCAGCACCGTGACCCAGGAACAGCTTACCGCGATCCTGCAGACCGAACAGCGCAAACGCAACCGCTTTACCCTGACCGTTGGAGATCAGCACGCCGTTGTTACGCTGGCCCACTTCGCCCGGACGCACGTCGTCGTAGTGGCTGAAGGTGGAGTACAGCAGACCGGTACCAGAGGTCATGGTCATGAACTCAGAACGGAAGCCGATCAGGCCACGGCTTGGGATCACGTAGTCGAGACGTACGCGGCCTTTGCCATCTGGATTCATGTTTTTCAGGTCGCCTTTACGCTCGCCCAGCGCCTGCATCACAGAACCCTGGTGCTGCTCTTCAACGTCCAGCGTCACGTTTTCGAACGGCTCTTGTTTACGGCCGTCGATTTCGCGGAAGATAACTTTCGGACGGGAAACCGCCATCTCGAAACCTTCACGACGCATGTTTTCGATCAGAACAGACAGGTGCAGCTCACCACGACCGGATACGCGGAAGGCATCAGCGTCTTCGGTTTCTTCAACGCGCAGCGCAACGTTGTGCACCAGCTCTTTGTTCAGGCGGTCAAGGATCTGACGAGAGGTCACGAACTTACCTTCTTTACCACAGAACGGAGAGGTGTTGACGTTGAAGAACATGGTAACGGTTGGTTCATCAACAGACAGGGCTGGCAGCGCTTCCACGTTCTGCGGGTCGCAGATGGTGTCAGAGATGTTCAGCTCGCCCAGACCGGTGATCGCGATGATGTCGCCCGCTTCAGCCAGATCGCTGTCGATACGCTCCAGACCCAGGTGAGTCAGCACTTTGCCAACTTTACCGTTGCGGGTTTTGCCTTCGCTATCGATGATAGTAACCTGCTGGTTTGGCTTCACTTTACCGCGTTTGATACGACCGATACCGATGACGCCAACGTAGTTGTTGTAGTCCAGCTGGGAGATCTGCATCTGCAGTGGACCATCCAGATCAACATCCGGTGCCGGTACGTGATCGACAATCGCCTGATACAGCGGGGTCATGTCTTCCGCCATATCTTCGTGGTCCAGACCCGCGATACCATTCAGCGCCGAAGCGTAAATGATAGGGAAGTCCAGCTGTTCGTCGGTCGCGTCGAGGTTAACGAACAGGTCGAATACCTGATCAACAACCCAGTCAGGACGTGCGCCAGGACGGTCAACCTTGTTGATAACAACAATTGGTTTCAGGCCATGGGCAAATGCTTTTTTGGTCACGAAGCGCGTTTGCGGCATTGGGCCGTCAAATGCGTCAACCACCAGCAGCACGGAATCCACCATGGACATCACGCGCTCAACTTCACCACCGAAGTCGGCGTGCCCTGGGGTATCAACGATGTTGATACGGTAGTCATTCCATTTAATAGCGGTGTTTTTCGCGAGGATAGTAATCCCACGCTCTTTCTCCAAATCGTTGGAGTCCATCACACGCTCTTGAGTTTCGGCACGTGCATCAAACGTACCGGATTGCTGCAGCAGCTTATCAACCAGGGTAGTTTTACCATGGTCAACGTGCGCGATGATGGCGATGTTACGCAAATTTTCGATCACAACTTTGCCTCAGGCATTAGAAATAGCGCGTTATTGTACACGGATTAATCGCACTACAAAACAGGATCACAAACATCCTCCGCAAACAAGTATCGCAGAGATGCTTTGTGATCGCTTTCACGGAGCGAAAAAGGGCACTTTAACGAAAATTGCACCAATATGGTGCTCGGTGTTCACACTGAAGCACTATACTGGTGCAACATTACCATTGTGGTGCAGCCCTTTTGCACTATGGTGCGCATGATAACGCCTTTTTGGGGTGTTTTAAAAGTTGGCACAGATTTCGCTTTATAAAAATTACATGGCAACAGCCAGTACAAACAGAAACTGAAGACCTCGTTACCACGACGACAATGACCAATCTGGAGAGTTAAGTATGTCCGCTGAACACGTTTTGACGATGCTGAACGAACATGAAGTGAAGTTTGTTGATCTCCGCTTCACCGACACCAAAGGTAAAGAACAGCACGTCACAATCCCTGCTCATCAGGTGAACGCCGAATTCTTTGAAGAAGGCAAAATGTTTGACGGCTCCTCCATTGGTGGCTGGAAAGGCATTAACGAATCCGACATGGTTCTGATGCCAGATGCAACCACTGCGGTCATTGATCCGTTCTTCGAAGAACCTACCCTGATCATCCGTTGCGACATCCTCGAGCCAGGCACGCTGCAGGGCTACGACCGCGACCCACGTTCTATCGCGAAACGCGCTGAAGAGTACCTGCGTTCTACCGGCATCGCGGACACCGTTCTGTTCGGGCCAGAGCCAGAGTTCTTCCTGTTCGATGACATCCGTTTTGGTGCCTCTATCTCTGGCTCCCACGTGGCTATCGACGACATCGAAGGCGCATGGAACTCCTCCACCAAATACGAAGGCGGTAACAAAGGTCACCGTCCAGGCGTGAAAGGCGGTTACTTCCCGGTTCCTCCGGTCGACTCTGCACAGGACATTCGTTCCACCATGTGTCTGGTGATGGAAGAGATGGGCCTGGTTGTTGAAGCTCACCACCACGAAGTGGCGACTGCGGGTCAGAACGAAGTGGCTACCCGCTTCAACACCATGACCAAAAAAGCGGACGAAATTCAGATCTACAAATACGTTGTGCACAACGTTGCGCACCGTTTCGGTAAAACTGCGACCTTCATGCCAAAACCAATGTTTGGCGACAACGGTTCCGGTATGCACTGCCACATGTCTCTGTCCAAGAACGGTACCAACCTGTTCTCTGGTGACAAATATGCCGGTCTGTCCGAGCAGGCGCTGTACTACATTGGCGGCGTAATCAAACACGCTAAAGCGATCAACGCCCTGGCGAACCCAACCACCAACTCCTATAAGCGTCTGGTCCCGGGCTACGAAGCGCCAGTGATGCTGGCCTACTCTGCGCGTAACCGTTCTGCTTCTATCCGTATCCCGGTGGTGGCGTCTCCTAAAGCGCGTCGTATCGAAGTTCGCTTCCCGGATCCAGCGGCTAACCCATACCTGTGCTTCGCAGCACTGCTGATGGCCGGTCTGGACGGTATCAAGAACAAGATCCACCCAGGCGAAGCGATGGACAAAAACCTGTACGACCTGCCGCCAGAAGAAGCGAAAGAGATCCCTCAGGTTGCTGGCTCTCTGGAAGAAGCCCTGCAGGCGCTGGACGCAGACCGTGAGTTCCTGACCGCAGGTGGCGTATTCACTGACGACGCTATCGATGCTTACATCGCCCTGCGTACTGAAGAGAACGACCGCGTGCGTATGACGCCGCATCCGGTTGAGTTCGAACTGTACTACAGCGTTTAATTAAGTTGTTTTACCCGGCGTGACAAGCGCCGGGAGTAGTTGCCGTGGAAACTTTTAGCCCATCTCCGGATGGGCTTTTTTCTCCACCAACAACCTGATCTCACGCGCTTTTGACGCCGAAAACGCTATACTGCACTAAATTAGTGCAAACGACTCCAGGAGACTGCTGAATGGCAACTGGCACGCTGCCCGATGCTGGGCAGATCCTCAATTCTTTGATTAACAGCATTTTGCTGGTGGATGACGAGCTGGCCGTTCATTACGCCAACCCGGCGGCACAGCAGCTGCTCGCCCAAAGCGCACGCAAACTGTTCGGCACCCCGCTTCCGGAACTTCTGAGCTATTTTTCGCTGAATATTGGCCTGATGCAGGAAAGTTTACAGGCGGGCCAGGGTTTCACCGATAACGAAGTGACGCTGGTGATCGACGGGCGCTCGCACATTCTGTCGCTGACCGCGCAACGTCTTCCCGAAGGCTTGATCCTGCTGGAAATGGCGCCGATGGATAATCAGCGTCGCCTGAGCCAGGAGCAGCTTCAGCATGCGCAGCAAATTGCCGCCCGAGACCTGGTGCGCGGCCTGGCGCATGAAATCAAAAACCCGTTGGGTGGGTTACGCGGCGCGGCGCAGCTTCTGACCAAGGCGCTGCCCGACCCTGCGCTGGCGGAGTATACCAACGTCATCATCGAGCAGGCGGACCGCCTGCGGAATCTGGTTGACCGTCTTCTCGGGCCACAGCAGCCGGGAATGCACGTCACAGAAAGCATCCATAAAGTGGCCGAGCGGGTGGTGAAGCTCGTCTCGATGGAGCTGCCAGAGAACGTCACGCTGGTGCGTGATTACGACCCAAGCCTGCCGGAACTGGCCCATGACCCGGATCAGATTGAGCAGGTCCTGTTGAACATTGTGCGCAATGCCCTGCAGGCGCTGGGACCGGAAGGGGGCGAGATTATTTTACGCACCCGTACCGCCTTCCAGCTCACGTTACACGGCGTGCGCTATCGGCTTGCGGCCCGTATCGACGTCGAGGATAACGGCCCCGGTATTCCATCGCATCTTCAGGACACTCTGTTCTACCCGATGGTCAGCGGCCGCGAAGGCGGAACCGGCCTGGGCTTATCCATTGCCCGCAGTTTGATCGACCAACACTCTGGAAAAATTGAATTTACCAGTTGGCCGGGACATACCGAGTTTTCGGTTTTCCTGCCGATTAAAAAATAAAGGTGACGTTTATGCAACGAGGGATAGTCTGGGTAGTCGATGACGATAGCTCCATCCGTTGGGTGCTTGAACGCGCGCTCACAGGGGCAGGATTAAGCTGCACGACGTTTGAGAGCGGCAGCGAAGTGCTCGACGCACTCACCACTAAAACGCCCGATGTTCTGCTGTCGGATATCCGTATGCCGGGCATGGACGGGCTGGCGCTGTTAAAGCAGATCAAACAACGCCACCCTATGCTTCCGGTCATCATAATGACGGCTCATTCCGATCTGGATGCCGCGGTGAGCGCTTACCAGCAAGGGGCATTCGATTATCTGCCCAAACCGTTTGATATCGACGAAGCGGTGGCGCTGGTTGAGCGCGCGATTAGCCATTACCAGGAGCAGCAGCAGCCGCGCCACGCGCCCGATTTTGGGCCAACCACCGACATCATCGGCGAAGCGCCGGCGATGCAGGACGTGTTTCGCATTATTGGCCGTCTGTCCCGCTCGTCCATCAGCGTCTTGATCAACGGCGAATCGGGGACCGGTAAAGAGCTTGTGGCCCATGCCCTGCATCGCCACAGCCCGCGGGCAAAAGCGCCGTTTATCGCCCTGAATATGGCGGCGATCCCGAAGGACTTGATTGAATCCGAACTGTTCGGGCACGAAAAAGGGGCGTTTACCGGCGCAAATACCATTCGCCAGGGGCGCTTCGAACAGGCTGACGGCGGCACGCTGTTCCTGGATGAGATCGGCGATATGCCGCTGGACGTTCAGACCCGTCTGCTGCGCGTGCTGGCCGACGGGCAGTTTTATCGCGTGGGCGGTTATGCGCCGGTGAAGGTGGACGTGCGTATTATCGCCGCGACCCACCAGAACCTGGAGCAGCGCGTGCAGGAAGGCAAATTCCGGGAGGATTTATTCCATCGTCTGAACGTCATTCGCGTTCATCTGCCGCCGCTGCGTGAACGCCGGGAAGATATTCCCCGCCTGGCGCGTCATTTCCTGCAGGTGGCCGCCCGCGAGCTGGGCGTAGAAGCCAAGCAGCTTCACCCGGAAACCGATGCTGCCCTCACCCGCCTCGCGTGGCCGGGCAACGTGCGTCAGCTGGAAAATACCTGCCGCTGGTTAACCGTGATGGCTGCCGGTCAGGAAGTGCTGATTCAGGATTTACCGGCCGAGCTGTTTGAGGCGACCGCGCCGGAAAGCAGTAGCGGACACGCGCTGCCGGACAGCTGGGCGACGCTGCTGGCGCAGTGGGCCGACCGCGCGCTGCGTTCCGGTCATCAAAACCTGCTGTCTGAGGCTCAGCCTGAGATGGAGCGTACGCTGTTGACCACCGCGCTTCGTCATACCCAGGGTCATAAGCAGGAAGCCGCTCGCCTGTTAGGATGGGGACGCAATACCCTGACGCGCAAGCTGAAAGAGCTGGGAATGGAGTAATATCCGCGCTTGTGTAAAGGTTATTAATTGAGCGCAAATTGCCGTTATTTTGCGCTTTACTGTTCCGATGAGTTTTGTATGATCGTGCCCGGAAATTGGGGGTGAACATCATGCTGGAAACATTCGTGAATATGCTCTCTAGCGGAGCCGCTGAAAGCCACACGCCACAAACCGCCGTTGCGGCGGTGCTGTGCGCGGCGCTGGTTGGGCTGTTTAGCTAGCGAGTTGGCGATGAAAAGCCGGGTGGCGCTTCGCTTACCCGGCCTACATTTCGCACTTTTGTAGGCCGGGTAAGGCGAAGCCGCCACCCGGCATTGCAGTTTAAATCACCCGCGAGAACTGCTGCATACGCGCTTTCTGACGCAGGTATGCGTCAAAGCACATGCAGATATTGCGGATCAACAGACGTCCTTTCGGCGTGACCTCAATCGCGCTCTCCGACACGTCCACCAGCCCGTCTTTCGCCAGCGGCGCCAGCAGCTTCAGGTCTTCCGCGAAATAATCGCTGAAGTTCAGCGCCCACTGCGCTTCCACGTCCCTGAAATCGAGACGGAAGTTGCAGATAAGCGCCTTAATCACATCGCGACGGATGCAGTCGTCACGGGTTAATGCGATGCCGCGCCACAGCGCGTTGCCGGTTTCATCTACCTGCTGGTAGTAGAGCTTCAGCTCTTTCTGGTTCTGCGCGTAGCAGTCACCAATCATGCTGATGGCAGAGACGCCCATGCCGAGCAGATCGGTATCGCCCTGGGTGGTGTAACCCTGGAAGTTGCGGTGCAGTACCCCTTCGCGCTGGGCAATGGCCAGCTCGTCGTCCGGACGGGCAAAGTGATCCATGCCGATAAACTGATAGCCGCTCTCGGTCAGCGAGGTGATGGTTTCCTGCAGGATATCCAGCTTCTGCTGGGCAGAAGGCAGATCCGCATCTTTGATTTTGCGCTGAGCGGCGAATAGCGTCGGCAGGTGCGCGTAGTTAAAGACGCTGAGGCGGTCCGGGCTGAGTTCAGCCACGCGCTTCAGCGTAAAGGCGAAGCTTTCCGGCGTCTGCTTTGGCAGGCCGTAAATCAGGTCAATATTGGTCGACGTGAAACCGATGTCACGCGCATGGTTGAGTAAGGCAAAGATAAAGTCTTCGTCCTGCTCGCGGTTCACCAGGCGCTGAACCTCTTTATTGAAGTCCTGCACGCCCATGCTCAGGCGGTTGAAGCCTTCTGCGCGTAAGTGATCCAGCACATCCAGCTCAATTTCGCGCGGATCGACTTCGATCGAGATTTCAGCATCGTCGTTAAAACTGAAATTGCCGCGCAGCAGGGTCATCAGGCGGCTTATCTGCGCTTTGTTCAGATAGGTTGGCGTACCGCCGCCCCAGTGAAGCTGGCTGACGTGACGGCCTTTAAACAGCGGCGCGCGATGCACAATTTCCTGTTCGAGCGCGTCAAGATACTGGTCAGCTTTATGCTGCTGGCGGGTCACGATTTTATTGCAGCCGCAGAAGTAGCAAAGCTTGTGGCAGAACGGAATATGGACGTAGAGCGACAGCGGACGCTCAGGATAGCGCGCGACAGCCTGCTGAAAATCCTCCTCGCCGAAGGCATCGGAGAACTCCAGCGCGGTGGGGTATGACGTATAACGCGGCCCGGAATAATTATATTTCTGGATTAGGGCCAAATCCCAGTCGATAGTTGGTGCTGACATGCTCACTCCTTCCGTTGGTGTCGCGTTCGTATACGGCGGCCCGTTCTGACCCCATTGCGGGCCATCATTCGGGTGCGCAGCCACTTCTGTCGCCGCGACAACCGCCGTAGTTTAACGAATAACCACACCAGATAACATATAACCGGAAGGGTTATAAGCAGGACTATCGTGCCTGCCGGGTGCAAATGTTAGTTTCCACCCTTCAGAAGACGCATCATATCTTCCTGCTTTTCGTCGTCTTCGTCATCGTAAGACAGACCCAGCTTCTGCATCAGCTCGTCGATGCGATCCAGTTTGGCATCCACCCATGACTGCTCTTCAGCGGTCAGGGTTTCACCCTCTTCAAGACGTTCCAGCAGCGCGTCCAGGCGCTCATCGTTCTCCAGCAAATCCAGCTCAGCCTGCGGTGAAAGCATAGGTTTCTCGCTCTTTGGTTTGTGCTGCTTAGTGACCGGGGTGTCTGTCACGCCCAGTGGAATGGGAGTTTTACTGCCGATACGAGGATCTTTCTGCTGCTTGCTTTTTGCAGAAGCGCCCGCTGCACCACCACCGTTGGCACGGCTACCCGCAGCATGACCGCGATGTTTTTTGTCGCGTTTGCGGTCGCGCGCTTCCTGGTTCAGTTCTTCGCGCGTTTTGCGGCGTGCTTTTGCAGGGCGTTTCGCGCCCGCAGCGGAGGTTGGTTTTTTCATGATGTTTTATCTTTAAGTCGTTTTCTTCAGTATAGAATTGCGGCGAAATCTAGCAGAAAGCAAGCAAAGAAAAAAGGCGACAGAGCAATCTGTCGCCTTTTTTCCTGACTCACAACCCTTAACGGGTCAGACATTCCATGTTTGCCAACAACAAACCCTGTTTATCCCTTGGCTAATACCGTCCGTGATACGGTTCCATTTCCTGTTAAAACGCCTCCAGGCGCTGGTCGTCCTGACAATCCTGCGTCTTCGCCTCCTGGCGCTCCTGACCCTTATCCTTAAGTCATCATCCTGTTGGCTTCCTCGCCTTGCCGCATACTTTACCGTGTTCGCTTAAACTAACAAGCAACGAAACGGTACAAAAACGGATTTTCAGATAATTACCTGGAAATAAGATGATGATTTAAAACAGTTTGCCTTTTTCTTGCTCCTGCGATTTCTCTGAAATCTCCCATAGTACGTATAGCCAATCTCTCACAGCGGCCAGGGCTTAAGCCTACAGGCTGAGTGCAATGAAAAAAGTCTTTTGCCCGCATTCAGGTATAATCCCCCTCAGATTACGATTTTTGGAGACGACCACGTGACTACCTGGAACTACCAACAGACGCATTTTGTCACCAGTGCGCCCGATATTCGCCACCTCCCCTCTGATACCGGTATTGAAGTGGCCTTTGCTGGCCGCTCTAATGCGGGGAAATCCAGCGCCCTGAATACGCTGACCAATCAGAAGAACCTGGCGCGTACCTCAAAAACACCTGGCCGTACCCAGCTGATCAACCTGTTTGAAGTCGCAGAGGGCAAACGCCTGGTCGACTTACCGGGGTACGGTTATGCGCAGGTACCCGAAGAGATGAAAATCAAATGGCAGCGTGCGCTGGGTGAATACCTCGAAAAACGCATGTGCCTGAAAGGTCTGGTGGTATTGATGGATATTCGCCATCCGCTGAAAGATCTCGATCAGCAGATGATCGACTGGGCGGTGGCAAGCGATATCGCCGTGCTGGTGCTGCTGACGAAAGCCGATAAGCTGGCAAGCGGCGCGCGTAAAGCGCAGGTGAATATGGTTCGCGAAGCGGTGCTGGCGTTCAACGGTGATGTGCAGGTTGAGCCGTTCTCCTCGCTGAAAAAGCAGGGCGTGGACAAGCTGCGTCAGAAGCTCGACACCTGGTTTAGCGAGCTGGAACCCGCGACGGAAGCGGAAGAAGAGTAATACCGAGCGCGGCAATGGCCGCGCTTTTTTTTGCCTGAACATTTCTTTGCCGCAATAAAAAACGCCCCAGTCATTACTGACTGGGGCGGCTAAAATATTCAGCCAAATCCGATTACGTGAAGTAAAAGGTCTGAAAGATAGAACATCTTACCTCTGTACCCTACGCCGATAACTCTACCCCTTTTTGTGTTGCAGAAAAAGCACTTTTTGTAGTTTTTTTTCATTCTTTACATAGGGAATTCTAATGATCGTCACAAAACGCGCGTTGCCATGTTGCAAACTTACATAAAAAGCGCGTTATGCGAAGAACCCTTAGTGAGCCTGATCCCAGTTTTCACCACTTCCCACTTCCACCAGCAACGGCACGTCCAGCGTCATGCTGCTTTCCATCAGTTCGTGGATCTTCTTCGACACGGCGTCGAGGTCGTCCTTGTGCACTTCAAATACCAGTTCATCGTGTACCTGCATGATCATTTTCACACGCGGTTTCTCTTTCTCGAGCCAGGCATCCACGGCGATCATTGCACGCTTAATAATGTCCGCCGCGGTCCCCTGCATCGGGGCGTTGATCGCGGCACGCTCTGCGCCCGCGCGGCGCGCCGCGTTGCTGGATTTGATGTCCGGTAAGTAGAGACGGCGGCCGTCCAGGGTTTCAACGTAACCTTTCTCTTTCGCCTGCGCGCGGGTACGTTCCATATATTCCAGCACGCCCGGGTAGCGCTCGAAGTAGAGATCCATATACTTCTGCGACTCTTTACGCGGAATATTGAGCTGGCGTGAAAGGCCGAACGCGCTCATGCCGTAGATCAGACCGAAGTTGATCGCTTTAGCGCTGCGGCGCTGTTCGTTGGTCACGCTGTCCAGCGGCAAGCCGAAGACTTCCGCCGCGGTTGCCCGGTGGATATCCTTCCCTTCGGCAAACGCGGTCAGCAGGCCTTTGTCGCGGGACAGATGCGCCATAATGCGCAGCTCAATTTGCGAGTAGTCAGCAGAGACAATCAGATAATCCTCTGGTGCGATGAAAGCCTGGCGAATACGGCGGCCCTCTTCGTTACGTACCGGGATGTTCTGCAGGTTGGGATCGGTTGACGAGAGACGACCGGTCGCCGCGACAGCCTGATGATATGAGGTGTGCACGCGGCCCGTTTTCGGGTTGATCATCAGCGGAAGCTTATCAGTGTAGGTAGACTTCAGCTTCGCGAGACCACGGTACTGCAGAATCACTTTTGGCAGCGGGTAGTCCAGCGCCAGCTCTTCCAGCACCTCTTCAGAGGTTGAAGGCGCACCGCCAGGGGTTTTCTTCAGCGGCTTGATGCCCTGCTTTTCAAACAGAATGGTTTGCAGCTGCTTCGGTGAAGAGAGGTTAAACGGCTCGCCTGCAAGCTCATGCGCTTTTTGCTCCAGCTCGGTCAGGCGCTGCGCCAGCTCCCCGGAGTGGTTATGCAGCACCGTTGGATCGATTTTCACGCCGTTGCGTTCAATGCGGGACAGCACGGGTACCAGCGGCATCTCAATATGCTGGAACACATTCAGCGGACCTTCGTGCTTTTGCAGTTTTGGCCACATCTTCAGGTGGAGCTGCAGCGTAACGTCAGCGTCTTCCGCCGCGTAGCGTCCTGCCTCTTCAAGAGAAATCTGGTTAAAGGTGAGCTGATTTTTCCCTTTGCCGGCAATCTCTTCGAAGGTGATGGTTTTGTGCTTGAGCCAGCGGTCAGATAAGGAATCCATATCATGACGGCCCGCGACGCTGTCCAGAATGTAAGATTCAAGCATAGTGTCGAAGGCGATCCCGCGCAGTTCAATGCCGTAGTTTTGCAGAATGCCGCGGTCGTACTTGAGGTTTTGCCCAACCTTGAGCGCCTTTTCGTCTTCCAGAATCGGCTTCAGCAGTTCAAGCACGCGTTCACGGGAGATCTGTTCCGGCGCATCCAGGTAATCGTGCGCCACGGGAACATAGGCCGCATGACCTGGCGCTGTCGCAAATGACAGGCCTACCATATTGGCAGAGATGTTATCGAGACTGTCCGTTTCGGTGTCAAAGGCAAAGACCGGCGCCTTTTTCAGTTTCTCGATCCAGGCAATGAGCTGTGACTCTTCAAGAAGAGTTTCATAATTGTCGAAGGAAAGCGCCACGGCTTCTTCTTCCGCCTGCTCTTCTGCATCAACGACAATCGTCTCCTTCGGCTTTGTGGAAGGTTTTGCCCCTTTTGCCTGCAGCCATTTACCGGCTTCCACGTCAGTGGTCCAGCGCTTAAATTCGTATTTCTTAAACAGGCTTAGAAGCTCGTCCGCAGAAGGCTGCTGCACTTCCAGCTGTTCACAGCCCAGTTCAAGTTCAACATCGGTTTTGATTGTGGCCAGCTTATAGGAGAGATAAGCCACCTCTTTGTTCTCTTCCAGCTTCCCAGCCATGGTTTTGGCACCACGGAAGGAGAGACTGGCGATTTTGTCTGATTCCGCGTAGAGCGTATCCAGCCCGCCCAGCCCCTGAAGCAGCGCCTGCGCGGTTTTCTCACCGACGCCAGGGACACCAGGAATGTTATCCGAGGAGTCGCCCATCAACGCGAGGAAGTCGATAATCAGCTCTGGCGGCACGCCATATTTTGCGACCACCTCTTCCGGCCCAAGAATGGTGTTGGTCATGGTGTTAATCAGGGTAATCCCTGGCGTCACCAGCTGCGCCATATCTTTATCACCGGTGCTAATCAGTACCGGACGACCCATCTTTTCAGCTTCACGCGCCAGCGTACCGATGACGTCATCCGCTTCAACCCCAGAAACGGCCAGCAGCGGCAGACCCATCGCTTTCACCATCGCATGCAGCGGCTCTATCTGCGCACGCAGATCGTCAGGCATTGGCGGACGGTGGGATTTGTAATGTTCAAACAACTCGTCGCGGAACGTTTTGCCTTTCGCATCAAACACGACGGCCGCATGGGTTGGCTGATACTGAAGGATCAGGCTGCGCAGCATATTCAGCACGCCATACATTGCGCCGGTAGGTTCCCCTGCGCTGTTGGTCAGAGGAGGAAACGCATGGTACGCCCGATACAGGTAAGAAGAGCCATCGACGAGAATAAGAGGGTTTTCTGGGATCTGAACCATAATGTCCGTGCCTTTAATCAATTTATGCGTAAAGGATGCCACAGAAGGATGAAAACATCAGTTATTCAGGCCCGATACAGGAAAAGATTTTGCGATCGTGAGGATCGCTCGTAAAAATCAAACTGTGGATAAGTTTGTGAGTATTTTCACTTCATATGAATAACAGACGTAAAAATTACATATAAGGCAATATTTAGATCTTAATTATCAGATTGTTATGATATGAGATCGCCTCTATATGGCCAACTGATGGCAGTTTGGTCTATGTGGATATAAGCCTTGATTTACGCAGAACGACAGCGAAATCTTCTGCGCCGGGGTAAAAGCCGCCAAATCACCCTGTGAAAGCGCCATTCATTTGTCTGTTTTCTGGTAAAATCAGCGCCCAGCGTCGACTAGCCGGTCGCTCACTTACAGCTAACTACCTGAAAAAGCTCATCATGTCGAGATTTCTCGCTGCAATAACATTACTGCTAAGCATCATTTTAACTATCCTGGTGACGATCGCCTGTTCCGTACCGATCATTCTCGCCGGGATCATTAAACTGCTGCTGCCTGTATCCGTGGTGTGGCGAGCCGTGTCCGCATTTTGTAATTTCATGATGTATTGCTGGTGCGAAGGACTGGCGATCCTGTTGCGCCTTAACCCGCACCTGAAGTGGGATGTCAAAGGGCTGGAGAACCTTAACAAAAAGAACTGGTACCTGCTGATCTGCAATCACCACAGCTGGGCGGACATCGTGGTGTTATGCGTGCTTTTTCGCAAACACATCCCGATGAACAAATATTTCCTGAAACAGCAGCTCGCCTGGGTGCCTTTTATCGGGCTGGCCTGCTGGGCGCTCGATATGCCGTTTATGAAACGCTATTCGCGCAGCTATTTGATTCGTCATCCGGAACGTCGCGGTAAGGATGTGGAGACCACGCGCCGCTCCTGTGAAAAGTTTCGTGCGCATCCAACGACCATCGTGAACTTTGTTGAAGGCTCCCGGTTTACGGAAGAGAAGCGCCAGCAAACGCGCTCTCCCTATCAGCATCTGTTGCCGCCAAAGGCAGCGGGGATTGCGATGGCGCTTAACGTGCTGGGAGCACAGTTCGATAAACTTCTTAACGTCACGCTCTGCTATCCGGAAAACGATAAGACGCCGTTCTTCGATATGCTCAGCGGCAAACTGACGCGTATTGTCGTGCACGTCGACCTGGTCCCGATTGACGCTGAACTGCACGGTGATTACGTAAACGATAAGAACTTCAAACGTCGTTTCCAGCAGTGGCTTAATACGCTCTGGAAAGAGAAAGACGAACAGATAGACAAGATAAAGTCTTCATACAAAAACGCCGGTCAGTGACCGGCGTTTTTACATCAGCGAAATTACTTCTTCTCAACCAGGTATTTCACGGTATCTGCATACTGCTGTACGAAAATATCCATGCTGCTGGTGTCCATGCCCTGCATGTTCAGCTGATATTTGCCGTTAACAAACATCGCCGGAACGCCCTGAAGCTGGAGGTCAGCAGCCGCTTTTTCCTGCTGGGCAACCAGTGATTTCACCACGAAGCTGTTCCATGCGGCATCGTACTCTTCACCTTTCACGCCGGCATCAACGAACACTTTACGGATATCCGCAGTGGTCTGAACGGTCTGGGTTTTCTGTACGGCTTCAAACATTGGCGAAGTGATCTTATCTTCTACGCCCAGTGCCATCGCCACCGCCCATGCCTGAGTCAGGTCTTTACCCAATGGGCCCAGGAACTCGACGTGGTACTTGGTCATTTTGGTGCCTTCCGGCAGCTTTTTCTTCACGTTGTCAGAGACATGCAGCACCTGCTCGAACTGGTAACAGTGTGGGCAATAGAACGAGAAGAACTCCAGTACCTGTGGCTCGCCAGCGACCGGCTTCTCCAGCGTGATGTACTGTTTGCCGTCGGTAAACTGTGCAGCAGAAGCGCTAAATGCCAGAATCATACCTGCCAGCGCCAGCCAAATTTTTTTCATGATTAACTCTCTCCTGGGTGTGTCCATTAATACATCGGCGTTAATTGCAGAGGGGGCTCCTGAAGAACCTTAACCTGCTCAGTAAATGTAGATATCTGGCTACGCCAGTAATCCTCTCCGGTAAGCCACGGGAAATTACGAGGAAATGCCGGATCGTCCCAACGCCTGATTAACCATGCGAGATAATAAACAAAACGCATCGCACGTAAAGGCTCAATCAGGGCAATTTCGTCTGAATTAAACGGGCTAAATTCTTCATAAGCTTCAATAATGGTTTCAAGCTGCATGCGCTGCTCGGCTTTGTCGCCATTGAGCAACATCCACAGGTCCTGAACCGCTGGCCCCATACGCGCATCATCAAGATCGACAAACAGCGGGCCGTCACGCCAGAGAATATTCCCGGCGTGACAATCGCCATGCAGGCGCAGGACGGAAATATCATCGCGCCAGCAGGTTTTCACTGCAGCAATAAGCTTATCGGTGGCGTTGAGGAAATCATACTTTAGCGCTGCGGGGATCATTGCAGACGTTTCGAATATTGTGCGCGGTTCAAGAAGGTATTCCTGAATCCCCATAGTCGGGCGGGCAATAAAGGCTTTTTTGCGTCCCGTCTGGTGTATACGCCCAAGATAGCGGGCAACCCACTCCATCTGATCGATATTATCCGCTTCAAACTGACGTCCCCCAGGCTTGGGAATACTGCGTAGTAATACCCTTCGTGCGTAAGGAGCGTTTGGTTATTGAATTTTAGCGGTGCGGCAACGGGGACATCGTCATCCAGCAGATCGTGAGCGAACTGATGCTCTTCCTGAATTTGTTCAGCGGACCAGCGTTCAGGACGATAGAATTTTACGACATAGCGCTGACGATCCTCGTCCTGAAATTGATAGACGCGGTTTTCGTAGCTGTTTAACGGTGTTAGCCCGGAATCCACCCGAATATCCTGTTCAAACAGGGCATCCATAATGGTGTCCGGGTGTAATGTCTGGAAAGTAAAAGCCTGGTCGTTCATCCGATCATCCGGAAATTATACGAATGATTCAGGATATCATCTTGTGGCGATTTCGGTGCCGCCGCTTACAAGCTTTTACTCTTTAATTACGCCTCGGGCGCGCAGCAATGCAGTCTTAAAATCTTCCTCATAATCTTTCTGAATACCAGGAATAACAGCATCTTTGGCAGAGTCGCGCATTTTAAGGTGGTAGATCAGGATGTCGTCAGAAAGGTCTGCCAGATCGCCGTCAAAACCTGACTCTTTTGCCAGTTTCTGTAAAAATTGCATCAGATTGAGCTCTGGCTCTTTTTGCCAGGCGGGCTGGAGGAGTTCAATAACTTCATTCAGACGTTTACATTTCATGGTGGTGCTCCTTTCATTTAGAGTGACACGTTAGCAGGGTCAATCCCACAATAAAAGAGGCGATATTCGTGAATGTTAGCCAGGAAATCATCGGGGTCGTTCTGGCAGGCGGCAGAGCAACGCGAATGGGCGGAAAAGATAAGGGGCTTCAGCTTCTTAATGGAAAACCCTTGTGGCAGCATGTCGCCGATACGCTCGCAGGTCAGGTGACGACTATAGCCATCAGCGCTAACCGGCATATCGACACTTACCGGCGCAGCGGCTACGCCGTTTATCAGGATAGCCTTGAGAATTACCCGGGCCCGCTTGCCGGTATGCTTTCGGTCATGCAACAGTCGCAGGGTGAGTGGTTTATCTTCTGCCCCTGCGATACCCCGTTTATTCCGTCCTGTCTTGTCGAGCGTCTGTTCCTGCTTCGTGGTACAGCGCCTGTGGTTTGGGTGCATGACGGCGAACGTGACCATCCTGCTGTCGCGTTGATGCATCGATCGCTTGCACCTGCTCTGCTGGCCTACCTGGCCGCGGGAGAGCGCAGAGTGATGGTCTTTATGCGTGAGTCTGGCGGCCATTCCGTTGATTTTAGCGATGTGAAATCAGCGTTTGTGAACGTAAATACGAGTGAAGATTTGCAGATGATGCAGGAGAAAAGATGATACCTGTTGTAGCCATTTCCGCCTGGAGTGGGACCGGGAAAACCACGCTGTTGAAAAAGCTCATTCCTGCGCTTTGTGCCAGAGGGCTTCGCCCTGGTTTGATTAAGCATAGTCATCACAACATGGACATTGATACGCCCGGAAAAGACAGCCATGAGCTGCGTAAGGCCGGAGCAGCACAAACGATGGTAGCAAGTCCTCAGCGCTGGGCGTTAATGACAGAAACGCCGGATGAGGCGCCGCTGAATCTCGCTTATCTGGTTAGCCGGATGGATCACTCCACGCTGGATCTGGTGCTGGTTGAGGGATTTAAGCATGAGGCCGTGCCTAAGATCTTACTTTTCAGAAGCGATGCCGGGCATGATATGAGCGAGTTAACACTGGATGAGCATGTGATTGCGGTGGCCAGCGATGTGGCAGTGGAACTTGAGGTTCCGGTGCTGGATTTAAATGATGTGGACGGGATTGCGCAGTTTATTGTGGCGTGGAGTGCGGTCTGACTTGCCGGGTGGCGGCTTTGCCTTACCCGGCCTACCGTTTTTTGGCGCATAAACGCAAAAAGGCCATCCTTTCGGATGGCCTCTTCACTTGTTTGATGCCTGGCAGTTCCCTACTCTCACATGGGGAGACCCCACACTACCATCGGCGCTACGGCGTTTCACTTCTGAGTTCGGCATGGGGTCAGGTGGGACCACCGCGCTAAAGCCGCCAGGCAAATTCTGTTTAATCTGTATCAAAGCTGAAAATCTGTCTCTTCGCCAAAACACCTTCGGCGTTGTAAGGTTAAGCCTCACGGTTCATTAGTATCGGTTAGCTCAACGCATCGCTGCGCTTACACACCCGACCTATCAACGTCGTCGTCTTCAACGTTCCTTCAGGAGACTTAAAGTCTCAGGGAGAACTCATCTCGGGGCAAGTTTCGTGCTTAGATGCTTTCAGCACTTATCTTTTCCGCATTTAGCTACCGGGCAGTGCCATTGGCATGACAACCCGAACACCAGTGATGCGTCCACTCCGGTCCTCTCGTACTAGGAGCAGCCCCCCTCAATTCTCCAGCGCCCACGGCAGATAGGGACCGAACTGTCTCACGACGTTCTAAACCCAGCTCGCGTACCACTTTAAATGGCGAACAGCCATACCCTTGGGACCTACTTCAGCCCCAGGATGTGATGAGCCGACATCGAGGTGCCAAACACCGCCGTCGATATGAACTCTTGGGCGGTATCAGCCTGTTATCCCCGGAGTACCTTTTATCCGTTGAGCGATGGCCCTTCCATTCAGAACCACCGGATCACTATGACCTGCTTTCGCACCTGCTCGAGCCGTCACTCTCGCAGTCAAGCTAGCTTATGCCATTGCACTAACCTCCTGATGTCCGACCAGGATTAGCTAACCTTCGTGCTCCTCCGTTACTCTTTGGGAGGAGACCGCCCCAGTCAAACTACCCACCAGACACTGTCCGCAACCCGGATTACGGGTCTACGTTAGAACACCAGCCATTAAAGGGTGGTATTTCAAGGACGGCTCCATGCAGACTGGCGTCCACACTTCAAAGCCTCCCACCTATCCTACACATCAAGGACCAGTGTTCAGTGTCAAGCTATAGTAAAGGTTCACGGGGTCTTTCCGTCTTGCCGCGGGTACACTGCATCTTCACAGCGAGTTCAATTTCACTGAGTCTCGGGTGGAGACAGCCTGGCCATCATTACGCCATTCGTGCAGGTCGGAACTTACCCGACAAGGAATTTCGCTACCTTAGGACCGTTATAGTTACGGCCGCCGTTTACCGGGGCTTCGATCAAGAGCTTCGCGTTGCCGCTAACCCCATCAATTAACCTTCCGGCACCGGGCAGGCGTCACACCGTATACGTCCACTTTCGTGTTTGCACAGTGCTGTGTTTTTAATAAACAGTTGCAGCCAGCTGGTATCTTCGACTGATTTCAGCTCCACCCGCAGGGGCTTCACCTACATATCAGCGTGCCTTCTCCCGAAGTTACGGCACCATTTTGCCTAGTTCCTTCACCCGAGTTCTCTCAAGCGCCTTGGTATTCTCTACCTGACCACCTGTGTCGGTTTGGGGTACGATTTGATGTTACCTGATGCTTAGAGGCTTTTCCTGGAAGCAGGGCATTTGTTACTTCAGCACCGTAGTGCCTCGTCATCACACCTCAGCGTTAAAAAACGACCGGATTTACCTAATCGTTCCGCCTACATGCTTAAACCGGGACAACCGTCGCCCGGCTAACATAGCCTTCTCCGTCCCCCCTTCGCAGTAACACCAAGTACAGGAATATTAACCTGTTTCCCATCGACTACGCCTTTCGGCCTCGCCTTAGGGGTCGACTCACCCTGCCCCGATTAACGTTGGACAGGAACCCTTGGTCTTCCGGCGAGCGGGCTTTTCACCCGCTTTATCGTTACTTATGTCAGCATTCGCACTTCTGATACCTCCAGCAACCCTCACAGGCCACCTTCAACGGCTTACAGAACGCTCCCCTACCCAACAACACATAGTGTCGCTGCCGCAGCTTCGGTGCATGGTTTAGCCCCGTTACATCTTCCGCGCAGGCCGACTCGACCAGTGAGCTATTACGCTTTCTTTAAATGATGGCTGCTTCTAAGCCAACATCCTGGCTGTCTGTGCCTTCCCACATCGTTTCCCACTTAACCATGACTTTGGGACCTTAGCTGGCGGTCTGGGTTGTTTCCCTCTTCACGACGGACGTTAGCACCCGCCGTGTGTCTCCCGTGATAACATTCTTCGGTATTCGTAGTTTGCATCGGGTTGGTAAGCCGGGATGGCCCCCTAGCCGAAACAGTGCTCTACCCCGAAGATGAGTTCACGAGGCGCTACCTAAATAGCTTTCGGGGAGAACCAGCTATCTCCCGGTTTGATTGGCCTTTCACCCCCAGCCACAAGTCATCCGCTAATTTTTCAACATTAGTCGGTTCGGTCCTCCAGTTAGTGTTACCCAACCTTCAACCTGCCCATGGCTAGATCACCGGGTTTCGGGTCTATACCCTGCAACTTAACGCCCAGTTAAGACTCGGTTTCCCTTCGGCTCCCCTATACGGTTAACCTTGCTACAGAATATAAGTCGCTGACCCATTATACAAAAGGTACGCAGTCACACCACAAGGGTGCTCCCACTGCTTGTACGTACACGGTTTCAGGTTCTATTTCACTCCCCTCGCCGGGGTTCTTTTCGCCTTTCCCTCACGGTACTGGTTCACTATCGGTCAGTCAGGAGTATTTAGCCTTGGAGGATGGTCCCCCCATATTCAGACAGGATACCACGTGTCCCGCCCTACTCTTCGAGTTCACAACCTGTGTGCTTTCGTGTACGGGACTGTCACCCTGTACCGTGCGACTTTCCAGACGCTTCCACTAACACACAAGCTGATTCAGACTCTGGGCTGCTCCCCGTTCGCTCGCCGCTACTGGGGGAATCTCGGTTGATTTCTTTTCCTCGGGGTACTTAGATGTTTCAGTTCCCCCGGTTCGCCTCGTTAACCTATGTATTCAGTTAACGATAGTGTGACGAATCACACTGGGTTTCCCCATTCGGACATCGCCGGGTCAAAGGTTCATATCACCTCGCCGGCGCTTTTCGCAGATTAGCACGTCCTTCATCGCCTCTGACTGCCAGGGCATCCACCGTGTACGCTTAGTCGCTTAACCTCACAACCCGAAGATGTTTCACTTCTGATTGCGAAAATTTGAGAGACTCGAACACACCATTAAGATGTGTCGTTTCAATTTTCAGCTTGATCCAGATTTTTAAAGAGCAAATATTTCAAACGTGACTCGTAAGTCAGTTTTGAGATATGACGGCAGGTGACTTTCACTCACGAACCAGCAAGTGGCGTCCCCTAGGGGATTCGAACCCCTGTTACCGCCGTGAAAGGGCGGTGTCCTGGGCCTCTAGACGAAGGGGACACTGAAGTCTCAATCGCAAGACGCCTTGCTATTTACTTTTCATCAGACAATCTGTGTGAGCACTGCAAAGGCAGGTTCTTTAAGGTAAGGAGGTGATCCAACCGCAGGTTCCCCTACGGTTACCTTGTTACGACTTCACCCCAGTCATGAATCACAAAGTGGTAAGCGCCCTCCCGAAGGTTAAGCTACCTACTTCTTTTGCAACCCACTCCCATGGTGTGACGGGCGGTGTGTACAAGGCCCGGGAACGTATTCACCGTAGCATTCTGATCTACGATTACTAGCGATTCCGACTTCATGGAGTCGAGTTGCAGACTCCAATCCGGACTACGACGCACTTTATGAGGTCCGCTTGCTCTCGCGAGGTCGCTTCTCTTTGTATGCGCCATTGTAGCACGTGTGTAGCCCTACTCGTAAGGGCCATGATGACTTGACGTCATCCCCACCTTCCTCCAGTTTATCACTGGCAGTCTCCTTTGAGTTCCCGGCCGGACCGCTGGCAACAAAGGATAAGGGTTGCGCTCGTTGCGGGACTTAACCCAACATTTCACAACACGAGCTGACGACAGCCATGCAGCACCTGTCTCAGAGTTCCCGAAGGCACCAATCCATCTCTGGAAAGTTCTCTGGATGTCAAGAGTAGGTAAGGTTCTTCGCGTTGCATCGAATTAAACCACATGCTCCACCGCTTGTGCGGGCCCCCGTCAATTCATTTGAGTTTTAACCTTGCGGCCGTACTCCCCAGGCGGTCGACTTAACGCGTTAGCTCCGGAAGCCACGCCTCAAGGGCACAACCTCCAAGTCGACATCGTTTACGGCGTGGACTACCAGGGTATCTAATCCTGTTTGCTCCCCACGCTTTCGCACCTGAGCGTCAGTCTTTGTCCAGGGGGCCGCCTTCGCCACCGGTATTCCTCCAGATCTCTACGCATTTCACCGCTACACCTGGAATTCTACCCCCCTCTACAAGACTCTAGCCTGCCAGTTTCGAATGCAGTTCCCAGGTTGAGCCCGGGGATTTCACATCCGACTTGACAGACCGCCTGCGTGCGCTTTACGCCCAGTAATTCCGATTAACGCTTGCACCCTCCGTATTACCGCGGCTGCTGGCACGGAGTTAGCCGGTGCTTCTTCTGCGGGTAACGTCAATCGCTGAGGTTATTAACCTCAACGCCTTCCTCCCCGCTGAAAGTACTTTACAACCCGAAGGCCTTCTTCATACACGCGGCATGGCTGCATCAGGCTTGCGCCCATTGTGCAATATTCCCCACTGCTGCCTCCCGTAGGAGTCTGGACCGTGTCTCAGTTCCAGTGTGGCTGGTCATCCTCTCAGACCAGCTAGGGATCGTCGCCTAGGTGAGCCGTTACCCCACCTACTAGCTAATCCCATCTGGGCACATCTGATGGCAAGAGGCCCGAAGGTCCCCCTCTTTGGTCTTGCGACATTATGCGGTATTAGCTACCGTTTCCAGTAGTTATCCCCCTCCATCAGGCAGTTTCCCAGACATTACTCACCCGTCCGCCGCTCGTCACCCAGGAGCAAGCTCCCTGTGTTACCGCTCGACTTGCATGTGTTAGGCCTGCCGCCAGCGTTCAATCTGAGCCATGATCAAACTCTTCAATTTAAGTTTGATGCTCGTGAATTAAACTTCGTAATGAATTACGCATGTTCACTCAGAGACTTGGTATTCATTTTTCGTCCGAGGACGTTAAGAATCCATGTCACTTTGAGTGCCCACACAGATTGTCTGATAAATTGTTAAAGAGCAGTGCCGCTTCGTTTTCGCTGCGGCGCGGGGTGTGCATATTACGCTTTCCCGCTTCAGAGTCAAGCGTTTATTTTCGCTATTCTCTGCTGACCCGGCGGCGTGTGTGCCGTTGTTCCGTGTCAGTGGAGGCGCATTATAGGGAGTTATTCTGACGTGACAAGAGGAAATTTAAAAAAAGTTTCCATTCGCGTTTTTTTTCACCAACAGAGGTGAAATCAAGCTACAAATTGTTCTATTTGATGTATCTGCAACCACAATCACATTCGCGGTGGCATAATTATCAGCATGAATCTTTAAGGAATAAAAACGATGCCATTAAGCGCGCAACAGCTGGCCGCCCAAAAAAACCTGTCTTATGTGCTGGCCGAAAAGCTGGCTCAGCGGATTTTAGCGGGTAAATATGCCCCGGGAAGCATCCTGCCGGGTGAAATGGAGCTGGGTGAGCAGTTTGGGGTGAGCCGTACCGCCGTGCGCGAAGCGGTGAAAACCCTGACGGCAAAAGGTATGGTGCTTCCGCGCCCTCGTATTGGCACGCGCGTGATGCCACAAAGTAACTGGAATTTTCTCGATCAGGAGCTGCTCTCCTGGTGGATGACGGAAGACAACTTTCATCAGGTGATCGATCACTTTCTGGTAATGCGCAGTAGCCTTGAGCCTCAGGCATGTCTGCTTGCTGCCACGCTTGGAACAGCGGAGCAGAAAGCGCAGCTTAATGCGTTGATGGAAGAGATGGTGTTCCTGAAAAAACACTTCAACCGCGAACGCTGGGTTGAGGTCGATATGGCCTGGCATGAACATATCTATATGATGAGCGCCAATCCGTTCCTCACCTCTTTTGCCTCTTTATTCCATTCGGTGTACCACACTTACTTTACCTCTATTACACAAGACGACGTGGTAAAACTGGAATGGCACCAGGCGATAGTGGATGCCATTCAGGAAAGCGACGGGCAGCGAGCCCTGAGTGCGTGCCAGGCATTGCTGGCAGCGCCAACCCACCAGCAGGTAAATAAATGACAAAGAAAAAAGCGCGCAGCATGGCCGGATTGCCGTGGATTGCAGCCATGGCGTTTTTTATGCAGGCACTGGATGCCACCATCCTCAACACCGCGCTTCCCGCTATTGCGCAAAGCCTCAACCGTTCCCCGCTGGCGATGCAGTCCGCCATCATCAGCTATACCCTGACGGTCGCGATGCTGATCCCTGTTAGCGGCTGGCTGGCCGACCGCTTCGGCACCCGCAGAGTTTTCATGCTGGCCGTAACGCTCTTTACGCTCGGTTCGCTGGCCTGTGCGCTCTCCTCGTCCTTAACGGAGCTGGTTATCTTCCGCGTATTACAGGGCATTGGCGGCGCGATGATGATGCCCGTGGCGCGTCTTGCCCTGCTGCGAGCCTACCCGCGAAGCGAACTGCTTCCCGTGCTCAACTTCGTCACCATGCCGGGACTGGTCGGCCCGATACTTGGCCCGGTACTCGGTGGCGTGTTTGTCACCTGGGCAAGCTGGCACTGGATCTTCCTGATTAATATTCCGATTGGCGTAGCGGGGTTGCTGTATGCCCGCAAATATATGCCGAACTTCACCACGCCAAGGCGCAGTTTCGATATGGGCGGCTTCTTCCTGTTTGGCCTGAGCCTGGTGCTCTTCTCCAGCGGGATGGAGCTGTTTGGCGAGAAGATCGTCGCGACGTGGATCGCGCTCTCCGTTATCCTCGCCGGAATTCTGTTGTTCCTTCTTTATATACGTCACGCGCGCCGCCATCCGACGCCGTTAATCTCTCTTGGGCTCTTCAACACCCGAACGTTTTCCGTCGGGATCGCGGGAAACATTGCCTCGCGTCTGGGGACGGGCTGCGTACCGTTCCTGATGCCGCTGATGCTGCAGGTTGGTTTCGGCTATCCGGCGCTGATTGCCGGCTGCATGATGGCGCCCACGGCGATGGGCTCGATTCTGGCAAAATCGACCGTGACGCAGGTGCTACGCTGGTTTGGCTATCGCAAAACGCTGGTTGGCGTGACGGTCTTTATCGGTCTGATGATTGCGCAGTTCTCGCTGCAGTCCGCCTCGCTTCCCGTCTGGATGCTGATCCTGCCGCTGTTTGTGCTGGGCATGGCGATGTCGACGCAGTTCACATCGATGAACACCATCACCCTTGCGGATCTGACCGACGAGAACGCCAGTAGCGGCAACAGCGTGCTGGCAGTCACCCAGCAGCTGTCGATCAGTTTAGGGGTTGCCGTGAGCGCGGCGGTACTGCGGTTTTATGAAGGTTTCGACAGCGCGAACACCGTCGAGCAGTTCCACTATACCTTTATCACCATGGGCGCACTCACCGTCGTTTCAGCGCTGGTCTTTATGCTGTTAAAACCGAAAGACGGCCGAAACCTGATTAAAGAGCGTCACAGAGAGAAAGCTAAACCGAACCGCGTTCCATCAGAACAGGAGTAAGCTGCAGGCGCTGCTGCTGCAGCGTGGGCTGAGCCATTCGGTGGATCAACACATCGATGGCCAGCTCGCCCAGCTCATCTTTTGGCTGATGAATGGTGGTGAGCGGCGGCGTCATATAGCTGGCCAGCTCGATATCATCGTAGCCGATTACCGCCATATCATGGGGAACGCGCAAACCGGCCTGATATAACGCCTGATAGGCGCCAAACGCCATGGCGTCGTTGCCGATAAACACCGCCTGCGGACGCTGCGGTTGCGCCAGCAGCGTCTGCATCGCTTCAAAACCACCGTGAAACTCAAAATCACCGGTAATACGATACCCTTCCGGCACGGAAAGTCCCGCCCGCGCCATCGCGGCGAGATATCCTTCCAGACGCAAACGCGCCGGGGTTTTGTCCAGCGGACCGGTAATACAGGCAATGCGGGTATAGCCTTTATCGATCAAATACTGAGTGGCCATATCGCCCCCCAGCAGAGAATTATCCTGAATGAGGTCGCTGGTGCCGTCGAACGGCGCCCAGTCCATCATCACCGTGGGAATGGAGGGATAGCGCTGGATAATCTCTTTCGACGGCTGGTGCGTTTCGGTACACAGTAGCAGTAGCCCGTCGACGCGTTTTTGCATCAGCGTTTCCAGGTTACGGTTCATGCGCTGCTCGTCCCCTTCGGTATTGCACAGCACCAGGCTGTAGCCACGCTCGAAGCAGCTGCGCTCCACGCCGCGAACCAGCTCAGAATAAAAGGGGTTGGTACTGGCGGTGATCAGCATACCGATCGTACGCGTCTGGTTGAGCTTAAGGCTGCGCGCCAGTGCAGACGGCGCATAGTTGAGATCTTTTACTGCCGCTTCGACTTTTTCCCGAATCGCCTCGCTGACGAAGCGATCGTTATTAATGACGTGAGAAACCGTCGAGGTAGAAACGCCCGCCAGGCGGGCGACATCTTTCATTGTGGCCAAGCGTTACCCCTGCTGACTTAAGAATTCATCGATCTCTTTACGCCACGGAACGGAAGGCTGAGCCCCCTTGCGCGTCACCGCAATCGCGGCAGCGGCATGCGCGAAGCGGATCGCATCATCCATTTTCTTGCCTTCCAGCAGCGCGGTCACCAGCGCACCATTGAAGGTGTCTCCCGCTGCGATGGTATCAATCGCCTTCACCTTAAAGCCCGGCACGCGACGGCCTTCACCGTTTACGCTTGCCCATACCCCACGGCTGCCCAGGGTGATGATCACGGTTCCGATGCCTTTGTCGTGCAGCGCACGCGCGGCTCTCGCGGCATCGTCATCGTTTTCTACGCGAATGCCCGTCAGCTTTTCGGCTTCGGTTTCGTTCGGCGTGATGATATCCACCAGCGCCAGCAGCTCGTCTGATAATACTCGGGCTGGGGCCGGGTTAAGTACGACAGTGGTATGATTTTCATGCGCAATTTTGGCCGCGGCCAGCACGCTTTCAACCGGCGACTCCAGCTGCATCAGCAGGGCCTCGGCGCCGCCAATGATTGCACGTTGCGCTTCCACGCGCTCCGTCGTCAGCGCTGCGTTAGCGCCAGCATGAATACCGATGACATTCTCACCTTCTGCGTTGACGAAAATCAGCGCCACGCCGGTAGATTCCCCTGCAACAACGCTGACCGGTGCGATATCGATGTTGTCGCTCGCCAGCTGCTTGCGTACGCGCTCGCCGGTATCGTCATCACCCGTGCAGGCGATAAACGCAATATTCGCCCCGCTGCGACCGGCAGCGACGGCCTGGTTTGCCCCTTTACCGCCGAATGCGACCTGATACTGGTTACCCGTGACGGTTTCGCCCGGTGTAGGGAACGATTCAAGGTTAAGAATGTGATCGGCATTGATACTGCCAAGGACGACGAGGTTGCCTGCGGTTTTCATGGTTGGGTTGTCCATCTGAGAGCGCCACCGGTGTTACCCGGTGGCGTATGCCACACTTTTCTTTATTGGTGTCCCTCAGGCCGCCAGTGACGGCCTGATTCGCCTTTTACTGCTTGATAACCAGTTTCAGGTCAACAGGGTATTTAGCCTGAACTTTTTCGCCCTTCAGCACTTTGTCGGCAGTTTCAACGCCAGTCGCGCCAATCTGCTCAGGCAGCTGAGCGATGGTCGCAGCCAGTTTGCCATCGTTTACTGCTTTTTCACCATCCGGCGTGCCGTCAAATCCGACAACCATCACATCAGATTTACCTGCAGTCTGCAGAGCGCGCAGCGCACCCAGCGCCATTTCGTCGTTCTGCGCGAATACCGCCTGCACGTCAGGATGTGCGGTCAGCAGGTTCTGCATGACGTTCAGACCTTTAGTACGGTCGAAGTCTGCCGGCTGACTGGCCAACACGTTGAATTTGTGCGCTGCAACCGCCTGCTGGAAGCCTTCGCCACGCTCGCGGGCGGCAGACGTACCGGCAATCCCCTGCAGTTCGATGACTTTAGCGCCTTCACCGGCTTTCTTCGCAATGTAGTCACCCGCGATTTTGCCGCCCAGCACGTTGTCAGACGCGATATGGCTCACCACGTCGCCTTTGGTTGCCTGACGGTCCAGGGTAATCACCGGGATTTTCGCCTGGTTTGCCATCTTCACGGCGTTGCCTACGGCATCAGAATCGGTTGGGTTGATCAGCAGAATTTTGGTGCCACGAACGGTTAAGTCCTGAACGTTAGCCAGCTCTTTCGCCGGGTTGTTCTGTGAATCCAGTACCACCAGGTTGTAGCCCAGTTTATCCGCTTCTTTCTGCGCTCCATCCTTCAGGGAGACGAAGAACGGGTTGTTCAGCGTAGAGACAACCAGCGCGATGGTATCTTTCGCCATGGCGTTAGCACTTACGGTTGCGCTCAGCGCGACAGCGGAAACCAGGGTAGCCAGTTTTTTCATGTTCATATCTAAGATGTCCTGTAGTGTCGTCAGTTACTGTTTTTTGTTGTCTACCAGTACCGCCAGCAAAATCACCACTGCCTTAACGATCATCTGGTAATAGGAGGAAACACCTAACAAATTCAAACCATTATTCAGGAAACCGAGAATCAGTGCGCCGATCAATGTCCCAACAATGCGACCTTTACCGCCCGCCAGACTCGTACCGCCCAGAACCACTGCTGCAATAGCATCCAGCTCATACCCCGTACCCGCCGTCGGCTGCGCGGAAGAGAGGCGCGCCACTTCGATGATGCCCGCCAGTGACGCCAGCAGACCGCACAGGGAGTACACGATAACTTTGACTTTATTAACGCTAATCCCGGACAAGCGCGTTGCCGCTTCGTTACCGCCCAGCGCATAGATATAACGACCCAGACGGGTATGGTGCAGCATGTACCACGCCGCCAGGAAGACGATAGCCATGATCCAGACCGGGGTCGGGACACCCAGCGGGCGACCGATACCGAACCAGCCAAACAGATCGGCGTTATCGGTGAAGCCGGTATTGACCGGGCTGCCGTTGGTATACACCATGGTCACACCGCGCAGCAGCAGCATCATCACCAGCGTCGCGATGAACGCCTGAACGCGCCCTTTTGCCACAATCACGCCGGTGACGGCACCAATCGCCGCGCCTGCCGCCAGAGCCGCGGCCACGGCCACCAGCGCGTTGACTTCAATCCCGACAAGCGAAGCGGCGATCGCGCCGGTGAGGGCCAGCAGGGAACCGACGGACAGATCGATCCCTGAGGTCAAAATCACCAGCGTCATGCCGACCGCCATAATGGCGTTCACCGACGTCTGCTGCAGAATGTTGAACAGGTTATTTACGGTGAAGAAATTCGGGCTCATGGTCGACACAATCGCGATCAGCACCAGCAGGGCAATGAGCGATTTTTGTTCCATCAGCCACGCCTTTGTGAAATAGCGGCGACCAGAAACAGCCTGGGTAGTCATCTTCTTACTCCTGATTCACGCGATTAAGCTTGCCCACAGCGGCAGCCATCAGAACTTCCTGGGTGGCCTGCTCGCGAGTGAATTCACCGCCGAGATGCCCTTCATGCATGACGATAATGCGATCGCTCATGCCCAATACTTCTGGCATCTCGGAAGAGACCAGAATGATGCTCAGACCGTCGGCCTTGAACTGGTTAATCAGCTGATAGATCTCTTTCTTCGCCCCCACGTCCACGCCGCGGGTTGGCTCATCGAGGATCAACACTTTCGGGCGCGTCATCAGCCCGCGAGCAATCGCCACTTTCTGCTGATTCCCGCCGGACAACAGGCCAATCGCCTGCTCCATCGACGGCGTTTTAACATTAAAGAGACGGATAAAATCGCTGACCGCCTGCTGCTCGTCTTTATGCTTCAGGCTGCCGCCGCTATGGCTGAAATAGCGCAGCGCGGTCAGGGACATGTTCTCTTTTACCGACATGCCCAGCACTAAGCCGTCGCGTTTGCGGTCTTCGGAGATATAGACGATGCCGTTCGCCAGACCATCCTGCGGGGAGCGGGTGACCACTTCATGGCCGTCGAGGGTGACATACCCACTGGTGCGCGGCAGTGCGCCGTACAACACTTTCATCAGCTCGGTTCGTCCCGCGCCCATCAGGCCCGCCACGCCCAGGATCTCGCCCTGGCGCAGGGTAAAGGTCACGTCGTTCACACCCGGACCGCAGAGGTTGTCCACCTTCAGGCGGATCTCACCCGGCGCTTTATCCAGATGCGGATACTGATCTTCCAGCTTACGTCCCACCATCATTTCGATGAGCGTATCTTCGGTCAGCGTGGCCACTTCGCGCTCGGCAATAAACTGCCCGTCGCGGAAAACGGTGACGTCATCGCAGATTTCAAAGATCTCTTTCATACGGTGAGAGATATAGACAATCCCGCGCCCCTGCGATTTCAGCTCGCGGATAACGCGGAACAGGGATTCGGTTTCGGTATCGGTCAGGGCGTCTGTCGGTTCATCCATGATGATGACCTTCGACTCAAAGCTCAGCACCTTCGCGATTTCCACCATCTGCTGATCGCCGATGGAGAGATCGCCGACCAGGCGGTCGCTCTTAAAGCGCAGGTTCAGCTTCGCCAGCAGCTTGTCGGCTTCGGCATACATGGTTTTCCAGTCGATCTTGCCGAAGCGGTTCACGAACTCACGGCCGAGGAAGATGTTCTCCGCAATGGTGAGCTGCGGGATCAAGTTCAGCTCCTGGTGAATAATGCCGATACCCGCTTCCTGAGAAGATTTCGGGCCAGTGAAGGTGGTTTCTTTACCCAGCCAGAGGAGTGAACCGGCATCGCGTTGATAGATACCGGTCAGCACTTTCATCATGGTGGATTTGCCGGCGCCGTTTTCGCCCACCAGCGCCATTACGCGCCCGGGGTAAACGTTCAGCGCCGCGCCGGAGAGGGCTTTTACGCCCGGGAACGACTTATCGATCCCTTTGAGTTGCAGTAATGCGTCCATGATGGCCTCAGAAGGTGACGCCAGCACAGAGAATGATATTCGCATACGGGGAACACTCCCCGCTGCGAATCACCGCCTGACTGTCTGCGGTTTGTTGTTTGAATTGTTCGTGCGTTGTGTAACGAATTTCGATGGTGTTTCCCTGGTGTTGTTGCAGCTGCTCAAGATGGCTGAGCAACGTTTCGTGGAGCTGCGGATTATGTTGTTTGATTTCCGCCGCGAGAATGGCCGCCTCAACCTGCATCTCCGCGGTCACCACGTCCAGTACTTGCATAAACGAAGGAACACCCTGCGTTAACGCCATATCAATACGGGTTGTGCTGCGCGGAACCGGTAAGCCTGCATCGCAAACCACCAGCGTATCGGTATGCCCAAGACGGGAAATAACCGACGAAATTTCTGAGTTGAGTACAGTGCCTTTCTTCATTTTCTTGCTCCACTAGCGAAACGTTTCGCTAAAAGAAGTGTAGCCTCAGAAATGTTCAGAAAACCACCATGACGTAACAGATTTGTGATCGACGTCGAAACGTTTCGCTAAGTGAAATATTGTGGGAGAAATTGCCCGGCGGCGCTTCGCTTGCGCGGGCCTACGGGTTTGGTAGGCCGGGTAAGCGCAGCGCCACCCGGCATTTTGGAAAGGACTTAAATCTCGACCTGCGTACCCAGCTCTATCACGCGGTTAGGCGGGATCTCAAACTGGTCAGGCGCGCGCAGGGCGTTACGCTGCAGGATCAGGTACAGCTTGCCGCGCAGGCGCAGGTACCACGGGCGCTTACCGATGATCAGCGACTCGTGGGACATAAAGAACGACGTCTCCATCATGCGGCAGCTTAAGCCTTCCAGACCGCAGCGGTGGAACACCTCTTCCACGTTCGGCGTTTCGCGCCAGCCGTAGCTTGCCACCACGCGCCAGAAGGTCGGGGAGAGCTGCTCAATCTGCACGCGGCGCACGTTGTGAACATATGGCGCATCTTCGGTACGCAGCGTCAGCAGGATCACGCGCTCGTGCAGCACTTTGTTGTGCTTGAGGTTATGCATCAGCGCAAACGGGATCACGTTCAGGGCGCGAGACATGTACACCGCGGTGCCGGGCACGCGGACCGGCGGGGATTTCTCCAGCGACGCGATCATCGCCTCCAGAGAATTCCCGTGCTCATGCATACGGCGCAGCAGGCGGAAGCGCTCGCTTTTCCAGGTGGTCATGACGATGAACATCACCAGACCCAGCGTCAGCGGCAGCCAGCCGCCGGAGACAATTTTGTCGAGGTTAGCGGAGAACAGCGGCACGTCAATACACAGGAAGCCCACCAGAATCATCGCCACGAGGAACTTATTCCAGTGCCAGTTACGGTACGCCACCGTGGTGGAGAGAAGCGATGTCAGCACCATGGTGCCGGTTACCGCAATACCGTACGCCGCCGCCAGGTTGCTGGAGTGCTCGAAGCTGACGATAACAATCACAACAGCGAAGTAGAGCAGCCAGTTAACGAACGGGATGTAGATCTGGCCCGACTCCATCTCTGAGGTATGAATGATGCGCATCGGTGAGAGATACCCCAGACGCACGGCCTGGCGCGTCAGAGAAAACACGCCGGAAATCACCGCCTGAGAGGCAATGACGGTCGCCAGCGTCGCCAGGATCAGCATCGGCACCAGCGCCCAGTCAGGTGCCAGCAGGAAGAACGGGTTCTTGATCGCCTCCGGGTTTTTGAGCAACAGCGCGCCCTGGCCGAAGTAGTTGAGCACCAGCGACGGCAGCACAACCAAAAACCAGGCCACGCGGATAGGCAGCTTTCCGAAGTGACCCATATCCGCATACAGCGCTTCCACACCGGTGATGGAGAGCACGACCGCCCCCAGCGCCACGAAGGAAACTACTTTGTATTCGAGGAAGAAATGCACGGCCCAGTATGGGTTCAGCGCATGCAGCACTTCCGGGTTCGCGATAATGCTGCGTAAACCGAGCGCCGCCAGGATCAGGAACCAGGCCAGCATAATCGGCGCAAACAGTTTTCCCACCAGCCCGGTACCGTGCTTCTGGATCACAAACAGCAGCGTCAACACGATTATCGCCAGCGGGACCACCCACGTATCAAGCTGTGGCGCGATAATCTCCAGACCCTCTATCGCCGAGAGGACCGAAATCGCGGGCGTGATAACCACCTCTCCGTAGAAGAAGCTGCCGCCAATCAGGCCGATAATCACCAGAACGGAGGTCATTCTGGCGGAGGTGTTGCGCCCTGCAAGGGACATCAGGGTCAGGATACCGCCTTCGCCCGCGTTATCAGCGCGCATAACGAAGGAGAGATACTTAACGGAAACGACCAGAATCAGCAGCCAGAAGATGAGGGACAGGAAGCCAAACACGGCATCGCGCTCAACACCAAAGCCAAACTGGCCGGACAAACATTCACGAAGCGTATAAAGCGGGCTGGTGCCGATATCACCGTAGACAACCCCGATCGCCGCAAGCGTAATTGCGGGTAATGATTGCTTATTATCAGTGCTCATAGACTAGTCTTTTCGTTTAAATAACAAATGTGTTCCTGGTCCCTTGGCCCACAAAAAGCGCACAGTATGCACGATTCATTGCAAAATCGTACCCCTAAATGCAACCGCATTAATGTAGCGCAAAGAAAATTGCGCCGCACTTCAGCCTATTACCAGCCCTGACTGAAACGTCTATACTCGCTTCAATTGGCCGCCACGACGGCGAAAGGATGCAAAACTATTATGGCTCACTCACATTTATTAGCAGAAAGAATTTCCCGCCTCAGCAGCGCGCTGGAGAAAGGCCTTTTCGAGCGTAGCCACGCCATTCGCCTCTGTTTACTGGCAGCATTGAGCGGTGAAAGCGTGTTTCTGCTTGGGCCGCCGGGCATCGCCAAAAGCCTGATTGCCCGCAGGCTTAAGTTTGCTTTTAAGAACGCCCGCGCGTTTGAATACCTGATGACCCGCTTTTCCACCCCGGAAGAGGTGTTTGGCCCCCTTTCCATTCAGGCGCTGAAAGATGAAGGACGCTACGAGCGCCTGACGACGGGGTATCTGCCTGAGGCAGAAATTGTCTTCCTTGATGAGATCTGGAAAGCCGGCCCGGCCATTCTGAACACCCTGCTCACGGCGATAAACGAACGTCGGTTCCGCAACGGCGCCAGTGAAGAGAAAATCCCGATGCGCCTGCTGGTGGCCGCCTCAAACGAACTGCCTGAAGCCGACAGCAGCCTGGAAGCGCTGTATGACCGTATGCTGATCCGCCTGTGGCTGGACAAAGTGCAGGATAAGTCCAACTTCCGTTCCATGCTGGTCAGCCAGCAGGATGAGAACGAGAACCCGGTAGCAGCGTCATTGCAGGTATCAGACGAGGAGTATTACCAGTGGCAGGAAGAGATCGGTAAAATTAAGCTGCCTGATTCCGTCTTCGAGCTGATCTTCATGCTGCGCCAGCAGCTTGATTTACTGCCCTCTGCCCCCTATGTCTCCGATCGCCGCTGGAAAAAAGCGATCCGCCTGCTGCAGGCCAGCGCCCTGTTCAGCGGTCGCGATGCCGTTGCGCCCATCGATCTGATCCTGCTGAAAGACTGCCTCTGGCACGACGCGGAAGGCATGAATCTGATGCAGCAGCAGCTCGACGTTTTGATGACCGGACACGCCTGGGGACAGCAGGCGATGCTCAATCAGCTGGGGGCGATTGCCCAGCGGCGCATCCAGCTTCAGCAGCAGCAAAGTGATAAAACCGCGCTGAAAGTGAATCGCCTGGGGGGGATGTTCGCCCGCAAACCGCACTATGAATTACCCGCCGAACTCACCAGCACGACGCTGACCCTGCTGCTCCAGCAGCCGCTCAAGCTGCATGACATGCAGGTGGTGCACGTGACGATTGAGCGCGAGGCGCTGGCGCAGTGGCTGGATAAGGGCGGAGAGATCCGCGGAAAGCTCAACGGCATTGGTTTTGCGCAGCCGCTGAATATGGAAGTAGACAGCAGCCAGCACCTGGTGATCCGCGACGTCAGCCTGCAGGGCTCGCGTCTTGCGCTTCCGGGAACCGCCTCTGAGAGCGTCCCCGAAGAGATTAAGCAGCAGCTGGACGCGCTGGACACCGAATGGCACCAGCAGCACACCCGCTTTAGCGAGCAGCAAAAATGCCTCTTTATCCATAGCGACTGGTTAGGCCGCATCGAAGCCAGCCTGCAGGACGTTAGCGCGCAGATCAAACAGGCGCGTCAATGCTAACCCTGGATACGCTTAACGTCATGCTGGCCGTCAGCGAGGAAGGGTTGATCGAAGAAGTGGTGATCACCCTTCTGGCTTCACCGCAGCTGGCGGCCTTCTTTGAAAAATTTCCGAAGCTCAAAAAGGCGATGACCGACGATCTTCCGCGCTGGCGGGATAACCTGCGTCAACGGTTTAAAGAGACCGAAGTCCCCCCTGAGTTAACGGAAGAAGTGGCCTGCTATCAGCAGTGCCAGCGACTTTCCACGTCGCAGTTTATCGTCCAGCTTCCGCAAACCCTGACGTTGCTCGACAAGGTCCACTCCCCGTTTGCCAGCCAGGCCCGTGGGCTGGTCACGGACAACGCCACGTTCACTCCCGCACTGCACACCCTCTTTTTACAGCGCTGGCGTCTCAGCCTGGTGGTGCAGGCCACGACGCTAAACCAGCAGCTGCTGGATGAAGAGCGCGAACAGCTGCTCAGTGAAGTTCAGGAACGCATGACCTTAAGCGGCCAGCTTGAGCAGGTGCTGGTGGAAAATGAGAACGCGGCAGGGCGTCTCTGGGACATGAGCGCGGGCCAGCTTCGGCGCGGGGACTATCAGCTGATCGTCAAGTACGGCGATTTTCTGGCGCAGCAGCCCGAGCTGATGAAGCTTGCAGAACAGCTGGGACGTTCAAGGGAGGCAAAGTCGGTTCCAAAGAAAGATGCCCCGATGGAAACCTTCCGCACCCTGGTGCGTGAGCCGGCCACCGTTCCAGAGCAGGTCGACGGGCTCCAGCAGAGCGATGATATTCTGCGCCTGCTGCCCACGGAGCTGAGCACGCTCGGGATGACCGAGCTGGAGTACGAGTTTTACCGTCGGCTGGTGGAAAAACAGCTCCTCACCTACCGGCTGCACGGTGAAGCCTGGCGCGAGAAAGTCAGCCAGCGGCCGGTCATTCATCAGGATTTTGACGAACAGCCGCGCGGGCCATTTATTGTCTGCGTGGATACGTCCGGCTCCATGGGCGGGTTTAACGAGCAGTGTGCAAAGGCGTTCTGTCTGGCGCTGATGCGCGTGGCGCTCGCCGATCGCCGTCGCTGCTTCATTATGCTGTTCTCCAGCGAAGTCGTGGGCTATGAGCTGACGAACCAGCAGGGGATCGAGCAGGCAATCCGCTTCCTGAGCCAGCGCTTTCGCGGCGGAACCGATCTGGCCAGCTGTTTTCGCAGCATCGTAGAGCGGATGCAGGGCGGCGACTGGTATGACGCTGACGCGGTAGTGATATCCGATTTTATTGCCCAGCGGCTGCCGGATGACGTGGTCAATAAAGTGAAGGAATTACAGCGTGTGCATCAGCACCGTTTTCATGCGGTGGCGATGTCCGCCCATGGAAAACCCGGCATCATGCGCATCTTCGATCATATCTGGCGCTTTGATACCGGGTTGCGTAGCCGACTGCTCAGACGCTGGCAGCGTTAATTACAGAAGAGAACCGACGCTTTCACGTACCTGCTGCGGCCAGACGCCACACTGCACCTGACCAATATGGGGCAACTGAAGCAGCAGCATGGTCAGACGGGACTGGCCGATACCGCCGCCAATCGTCTGCGGCATCTCCCCACGCAGCAGCGCCTGGTGCCACTCCAGTTTGAGACGATCTTCATCTCCGGTCACCGCCAGCTGGCGCTTCAGCGCCTCAGCATCAACGCGGATCCCCATAGAAGAAAGCTCGAATGCGTCTTCCAGCACCGGGTTCCAGACCAGAATATCGCCGTTCAGCCCGGCAAATTCGCCCTCACCGGTGGTGCTCCAGTCATCATAATCCGGCGCACGAACGTCGTGGCGTTTGCCATCAGACAGTTTGCCGCCGATCCCAATCAGGAACACCGCCCCGAGCTCTCTGGCGATCGCCCGCTCGCGGCCTTTGGCATCCAGATCCGGGAAACGGGTCAGCAATTCCTGGCTGTGTACAAAGTGGATCGTTTCCGGCAGGAACGGTGCCAGACCAAACGCTTTGCTTACGCCCGCTTCGGTCGCTTTGATCCCGGCGTAGATCGCCTCAACGGTAGACTTCAGCGTGCCAACGTGGCGCTCGCCATCGCCCATCACGCGCTCCCAGTCCCACTGGTCAACGTAAACGGAATGAATGGGAGACAGGCGGTCTTCATCGGGGCGAAGGGCTTTCATGTGCGTGTAGAGCCCTTCGCCCGCGCTGAAGTCATGTTGTCCCAGGGTCTGACGCTTCCACTTCGCCAGTGAATGAACCACTTCGAACTGGGCGTCTGGCAGCGTTTTCACTTTTACCTGTACCGCTTTTTCGCATCCAGAGAGGTTATCCTGCGTCCCGTCACCCACGCGGCTGAGGATCGGGGCCTGGACTTCAATCAGCCCAAGCTTCTCTTCAAGCTGGCGGGAAAAATGGGATTTTACGAAACTGATCTGGCGTTGTTTTGCGATGTAAGCGGTTTTCATTATTTATACTCCTGCGTCCTGTTGATATTGATTAAGCAACAGAAATGGCACCTTATTCAATAACCCATCAACAAAAAGCCGCCTTCACTTTTGATTCGATAAAATAAGGCGCTAGAATAGAGTGATTCATTAATCTTCATAAGAAAAAGCTATGGAAAATTATCAGATCGACAATCTCGACCGCGGCATTCTGGAGGCGTTAATGGCCAATGCCCGTACCGCCTACGCCGAACTGGCGAAACAGTTTGGCGTCAGCCCGGGAACCATTCACGTTCGCGTAGAGAAGATGAAGCAGGCGGGGATCATTACCGGCGCGCGCATTGACGTCAGCCCGAAGCAGCTGGGTTACGACGTCTGCTGCTTCATCGGCATCATTCTAAAAAGCGCCAAAGACTACCCTTCCGCCCTGGCGAAACTGAACGCGCTGGATGAAGTCACCGAGGCGTACTACACCACCGGGCACTACAGCATCTTTATTAAGGTCATGTGCCGATCCATCGACGCCCTCCAGCAGGTACTTATCAACAAGATCCAAACAATCGATGAAATTCAGTCCACCGAGACCCTGATCTCCCTGCAAAACCCGATCATGCGTACCATCCGCCCGTGATCGGGCAAATTCATTCCCACATTTTCCACAGGTAGATCCCAGCTCGTTCACAGCGTACAATGGCCGTCTCTTTATCTGGGCGAGCGATCAATGGCGGACATTACCCTTATCAGCGGCAGCACCCTGGGTGGTGCAGAATACGTAGCGGAACATCTGGCTGAAAAGCTGGAAGAGGCGGGCTTTTCTACGGAAACCCTGCACGGCCCGTTGCTGGAAGATCTCCCGACTGACGGGGTCTGGCTGCTGATCACCTCCACGCACGGCGCGGGCGATCTGCCGGATAACCTGCAACCTTTATATGACGAACTGCTGGAACAGCAGCCCGACCTGTCAAACGTCCGTTTTGGCGCAGTGGGGATCGGCAGTCGTGAATATGACACCTTTTGCGGGGCAATAGAGAAAGTCGAAGCCGCTGTGACCTCCTGCGGAGCAAAACAGCTGGGCGAAACGCTCAAGATCAACATCCTCGATCATGACATTCCGGAGGATCCAGCCGAGATCTGGCTCGCGGAATGGAAAATTTTACTCAAAAACGATTAAAGATCGCGCGAACAGATGTGGATAACTCTGGTTAAAAGCTCGTATTAACACGTAGTTATCCAAAGAACAACCGTAGCGCAGTTTTTAGCCTGTGTATAAAGTCGCGATCTGATCCCAGCTTATACGGCCCAGGATCACCGATCATTCACAGCAAACGATCCTTTCTAACTGCATGATCTTCTTTATGAGATCGGACTTATCCACACGGGTTCGCGATCCTAATAAGAGATCACAATAGAACAGATCTCTAAATAAAAAGATCTTCTTTTTAATAGCCCAGGATCCCAATGCTTTCTCGAAAGACTAAAGTTGAGTAGAATCCACGGCCCGGGCTTCAATCCATTTTCATACCGCTTTACGCGAGGCAGACCACCATGTTTTATCAGGATCCTTTTGACGTCATCATCATTGGCGGGGGTCACGCAGGCACTGAGGCCGCAATGGCCGCAGCGCGAATGGGTCAGCAGACCCTGCTTTTGACACACAATATCGACACGCTGGGACAAATGTCCTGTAATCCGGCGATTGGCGGCATTGGGAAAGGACACCTGGTAAAAGAAGTGGATGCACTTGGCGGCCTGATGGCGAAGGCGATCGATCACGCAGGCATTCAGTTTAGGATACTAAACGCCAGTAAAGGCCCCGCTGTGCGTGCGACCCGTGCTCAGGCAGACCGCGTACTTTATCGCCAGGCGGTACGTACCGCGCTGGAGAACCAGCCAAACCTGATGATCTTCCAGCAGGCGGTTGAAGATCTTATCGTTGAGAACGATCGCGTCGTGGGCGCCGTGACCCAGATGGGCCTCAAATTCCGCGCCAAAGCCGTGGTGTTGACCGTGGGTACCTTCCTTGACGGTAAAATTCATATTGGTCTGGATAACTACAGCGGCGGCCGTGCTGGCGATCCGCCGTCTATCCCATTGTCTCGCCGTCTGCGCGAGCTGCCGCTGCGCGTCAGCCGCCTGAAAACCGGCACGCCGCCGCGTATTGATGCGCGCACCATTGATTTCAGCGTGCTGGCGCAACAGCACGGTGATAACCCAATGCCGGTCTTCTCGTTTATGGGCAATGCGGCACAGCATCCGCAGCAGGTGCCGTGCTACATCACGCACACCAACGAGAAAACCCATGATGTGATCCGCAATAACCTCGATCGCAGCCCGATGTACGCTGGCGTGATCGAAGGGATCGGTCCACGCTACTGCCCGTCGATCGAAGACAAAGTGATGCGCTTTGCCGATCGCAACCAGCACCAGATCTTCCTGGAGCCAGAAGGGTTGACCTCAAACGAAATTTACCCGAACGGCATCTCCACCAGCCTGCCGTTCGACGTACAGATGCAAATTGTTCGCTCAATGCAGGGTATGGAGAACGCAAAAATCGTTCGCCCTGGCTACGCTATTGAGTACGATTTCTTCGATCCGCGTGACCTGAAGCCGACCCTGGAGAGCAAATTCATCCACGGTCTGTTCTTCGCGGGTCAGATTAACGGCACCACCGGCTACGAAGAAGCGGCTGCACAGGGCCTGCTTGCCGGTCTGAACGCCGCGCGCTTCTCTGCTGAGAAAGAGGGCTGGGCTCCGGCGCGTTCTCAGGCTTATCTGGGCGTGCTGGTTGACGATCTCTGCACGCTGGGTACCAAAGAACCGTACCGTATGTTTACCTCTCGCGCGGAATATCGCCTGATGCTGCGTGAAGATAACGCCGACCTGCGTCTGACCGAAATGGGCCGCGAGCTGGGTCTGGTCGATGACGAGCGCTGGGCGCGCTTCAACGAGAAGCTGGAGCGCATTGAGCAGGAACGTCAGCGTCTGAAAACCACATGGGTGAATCCGCAGGCGGAAACCGCTGCTGAAGTGAACGCTCACTTAACCGCGCCGCTGTCGCGCGAAGCCAGCGGTGAAGATCTGCTGCGCCGTCCAGAAGTCACCTACGAGAACCTGGTCAAACTGACTGCGTTCGCGCCGGGTCTGGAAGACGCTGAAGCGGCAGAGCAGGTCGAGATCCAGGTGAAGTACGAAGGTTACATCGCCCGTCAGCAGGATGAGATCGAAAAACAGCAGCGTAACGAAAACACGCTGCTGCCGGAAATGCTGGACTACCGCCAGGTGACGGGCCTTTCCAACGAAGTGATCGCCAAGCTGAACGATCACAAACCGGTGTCGATCGGTCAGGCATCCCGCATCTCGGGCGTGACCCCGGCGGCGATTTCGATCCTGCTGGTGTGGCTGAAAAAGCAGGGCATGTTGCGCCGTAGCGCGTAATTGACATTGCTTTTGGCGGGTGGCGCTTCGCTGACCCGCCCTACTTATTCGTAGGCCCGGTAAGCGGCAGCGCCACCGGGCAAAAAAACTCTCAACAGGTATTCACTGTGCTCAACAAACTCTCTCGTCTGCTGGATCAGGCAGGTATTTCGCTCACCGATCACCAGAAAAATCAGCTGGTGGCCTATGTCGATATGCTGAACAAATGGAACAAAGCGTACAACCTGACGTCTGTTCGCGACCCCAACGAGATGCTCGTTCGCCACATTCTCGACAGCATCGTGGTTGCTCCCTGGCTGAAAGGTGAACGCTTTATCGACGTGGGGACGGGCCCTGGTCTGCCGGGTATTCCGCTGTCGATTGTTCGCCCTGAGAGCCATTTCACGCTGCTGGACAGCCTTGGCAAACGCGTGCGCTTTTTACGCCAGGTACAGCATGAGCTGAAGCTTGAAAACATCACGCCCGTGCAGAGCAGGGTAGAGGAGTTCCCGGCAGAGCCGCCGTTTGACGGGGTTATCAGCCGCGCATTTGCGTCGCTCAACGATATGGTGAGCTGGTGCAAGCACTTACCTGCGGAGAATGGCCGCTTTTATGCGCTGAAAGGGCAGTTGCCAGGCGATGAGATTGAACAGCTTCCGGATGGTTTTGCTGTCGAGTCTATTGAGAAATTACAGATTCCTCAGCTCGAAGGCGAACGTCACCTGGTGATAATTAAGCCAAACAATTTTTAAAAAATTAATAAAAAATGTGGAATTCGTGCTGTTCTTATCATGTTAAAAAACAGCACAACTACCGGGGATTTACCGAGGAGCTTTTAACCTCTGCTTCACTAAGGTTTTTCTTCCGGTTAACGAAGCAATCGTTATTCACCGAGAAGATAGTCATCTTTGAAAATATAAGTCTGCTAAAAGTGGAAGGCAGTAACCAGAACGCAATGTTAATTATTTATTAAGAATGTCAATAAAAGGTTTTTATTGTGTACTGGGCTGTTTTGAAAATAGTTGCGACATTTTGCGTTTAATTTCATAAAGATAAATTTCTGCGATTTGCGCCTTTGATAAATACAACCTTATCGCAAATGTGTGTTTTGTGATCTCGTGCACGCTTTATCGACAACGTTTTCGCGCTGTTTGCAGTTTTGGTCGAAGGTTGACGCTTTCAGCGAAAGTTAAAAAATAGCGGTGGGGAAAAATATTTAAACATTTATTCACCTTTTCGCTACTTAATGTTTGAAATCACGGGTGCGCACCGTATAATTTGACCGCTTTTTGATGCTTGACTCTGAGCCTTAAAGGACGTTTTATACGACACGCGGCATACCTCGAAGGGAGCAGGAGTAAAAACGTGATGTCTGTGTCGCTCTTGAGTAGAAACGTTGCTCGTAAGCTTCTGTTCATTCAGTTTCTGGCTGTGATAGCAAGTGGACTGCTGTTTAGCCTCAAAGACCCCTTCTGGGGCATCTCCGCCGTGTGCGGGGGTTTGGCGGTTGTGCTGCCAAACGTGTTGTTTATGATTTTTGCCTGGCGTCATCAGGCGCATACACCTGCCAAAGGCCGCGTGGCCTGGTCCTTCGCCCTCGGCGAAGTGTGTAAGGTGTTGCTGACCTTTGCTCTACTGGTGATGGCGCTGGCGGTTTTGAAAGTGGTCTTCATGCCGCTGATAGCAACGTGGGTTTTGGTGCTGGTGGTACAAGTTCTGGCTCCAGCTGTAATCAATAACAAAGGGTAAAAGGCATCATGGCTTCAGAAAATATGACGCCGCAGGATTACATAGGTCACCATCTGAATAACCTTCAGCTGGACCTGCGTACATTCTCGCTGGTGGATCCACATAACCCCCCGGCCACCTTCTGGACGATCAACATCGACTCCATGTTCTTCTCGGTGGTTTTGGGTCTTCTGTTCCTGGCCATGTTCCGCGGTGTTGCTAAACGAGCGACCAGCGGTGTACCAGGGAAATTCCAGACCTTCATCGAAATGATCATCGGCTTCGTCCATGGCAGCGTCAAAGACATGTACCATGGCAAGAGCAAGCTGATTGCTCCGCTGGCGCTGACCGTGTTCGTTTGGGTCTTCCTGATGAACCTGATGGACCTGCTGCCAATCGATCTGCTGCCGTTTATTGGCGAGCACATCTTCGGCCTGCCTGCACTGCGTGTTGTACCGTCTGCGGACGTGAACATCACCCTGTCGATGGCGCTGGGCGTGTTTATCCTGATTCTTTTCTACAGCATCAAAATGAAAGGCGTAAGCGGCTTTGTGAAAGAGCTTACCTTGCAGCCGTTCAACCACTGGGCGTTTATTCCGGTCAACCTGATCCTGGAAGGCGTTAGCCTGCTGTCCAAACCTGTTTCACTGGGTCTGCGACTGTTCGGCAACATGTATGCGGGTGAGCTGATTTTCATTCTGATCGCGGGTCTTCTGCCGTGGTGGTCACAGTGGGTTCTGAATGTGCCGTGGGCCATTTTCCACATCCTGATCATTACGCTGCAAGCCTTTATCTTCATGGTTCTGACGATCGTCTATCTGTCGATGGCGTCTGAAGAGCACTGATTTTTTACCAACACTACTACGTTTTAATTGAAACAAACTGGAGACTGTCATGGAAAACCTGAATATGGATCTGCTGTACATGGCTGCCGCTGTGATGATGGGTCTGGCGGCTATCGGTGCTGCGATCGGTATCGGCATCCTCGGGGGCAAATTCCTGGAAGGCGCTGCGCGTCAACCTGATCTGATTCCTCTGCTGCGTACTCAGTTCTTTATCGTTATGGGTCTGGTGGATGCTATCCCAATGATCGCTGTAGGTCTGGGTCTGTACGTGATGTTTGCTGTCGCGTAGTAGTAGTTTTAAAACCCTAAGCCACAGATATTAAAGAGGTATTGTGCTGTGAACATGAACGCAACAATCCTCGGCCAGGCCATCGCGTTTATTCTCTTTGTCTGGTTCTGCATGAAGTATGTATGGCCGCCTTTAATGGCAGCCATCGAAAAACGTCAGAAAGAAATTGCTGACGGTCTGGCTTCTGCAGAACGCGCTAAGAAAGATTTGGACCTTGCACAGGCCAACGCGACAGACCAGCTGAAAAAAGCGAAAGCGGAAGCTCAGGTTATCATCGAACAGGCTAACAAACGCCGTTCGCAGATCCTGGACGAAGCGAAAGCTGAAGCAGAACAGGAACGTACTAAGATCGTGACACAGGCTCAGGCTGAAATTGAAGCTGAGCGTAAACGTGCTCGTGAAGAACTGCGTAAGCAGGTTGCGATTCTGGCTGTTGCTGGCGCCGAGAAGATCATCGAACGTTCCGTGGATGAAGCTGCTAACAGCGACATCGTGGACAAACTTGTCGCTGAACTGTAAGGAGGGAGGGGCTGATGTCTGAATTTGTTACGGTAGCTCGCCCCTACGCCAAAGCAGCTTTTGACTTTGCTATCGAACACCAAAATGTCGATCGCTGGCAGAATATGCTGGCGTTTGCCGCTGAGGTGACGAAAAACGAACAAATGGCCGAGTTGCTTTCCGGTGCGTTAGCACCTGAAACCCTCGCCGCGTCGTTTATCGCCGTGTGCGGAGAGCAACTGGATGCCAACGGCCAGAACCTGATTAAGGTGATGGCAGAAAATGGTCGTCTCCGTGTGCTCCCGGATGTTCTCGAGCAGTTTGAGCACTTACGTGCCCTTAGTGAAGCTACCGCTGAAGTCGAAGTGACTTCTGCGACTGAACTGAGTGACGAACAGCTTGCGAAAATTACCGCCGCGATGGAAAAACGTCTGTCACGCAAAGTTAAGCTGAATTGCAAAATCGATAAGTCTGTAATGGCAGGCGTAATCATCCGCTCGGGTGATATGGTCATTGATGGCAGCGTACGCGGCCGTCTTGAGCGCCTTGCAGACGTCTTGCAGTCTTAAGGGGACTGGAGCATGCAACTGAATTCCACCGAAATCAGCGAACTGATCAAGCAGCGCATTGCTCAGTTCAATGTTGTGAGTGAAGCTCACAACGAAGGTACTATTGTTTCTGTAAGTGACGGTGTTATCCGCATCCACGGCCTGGCCGATTGTATGCAGGGTGAGATGATTTCCCTGCCGGGTAACCGTTACGCTATCGCACTGAACCTGGAGCGCGACTCCGTTGGTGCAGTTGTGATGGGTCCATATGCTGACCTCGCCGAAGGCATGAAGGTTAAGTGTACTGGCCGTATTCTGGAAGTACCGGTTGGCCGTGGCCTGCTGGGTCGCGTTGTTAACACCCTGGGTGCGCCAATCGACGGTAAAGGTCCGGTTGAGCACGATGGCTTCTCCCCAATCGAAGTTATCGCACCAGGCGTTATCGACCGTCAGTCCGTAGATCAGCCTGTTCAGACAGGTTATAAGTCCGTTGACGCCATGATCCCAATCGGTCGTGGTCAGCGTGAACTGATCATCGGTGACCGTCAGACCGGTAAAACCGCGATGGCAATCGACGCCATCATCAACCAGCGTGACTCCGGCATCAAATGTGTGTACGTGGCTATCGGCCAGAAAGCGTCCACCATTTCTAACGTGGTTCGTAAACTGGAAGAGCACGGCGCGCTGTCTAACACCATTGTTGTTGTGGCGACCGCGTCTGAATCTGCTGCACTGCAATACCTGGCACCATACGCCGGTTGCGCAATGGGCGAATACTTCCGTGACCGCGGTGAAGATGCGCTGATCGTATACGATGACCTGTCTAAGCAGGCTGTTGCTTATCGTCAGGTTTCCCTGCTGCTCCGTCGTCCACCTGGACGTGAAGCGTTCCCTGGCGACGTATTCTACCTCCACTCTCGTCTGCTGGAGCGTGCTTCCCGCGTTAACGCGGAATACGTCGAGAACTTCACCAAAGGTGAAGTGAAGGGTAAAACGGGCTCTCTGACCGCGCTGCCGATCATTGAAACCCAGGCGGGTGACGTTTCTGCGTTCGTTCCGACCAACGTAATCTCCATTACCGATGGTCAGATCTTCCTGGAAACCAACCTGTTTAACTCCGGTATTCGTCCGGCGGTTAACCCGGGTATCTCCGTATCCCGTGTGGGTGGTGCTGCTCAGACCAAGATCATCAAGAAACTGTCCGGTGGTATCCGTACCGCGCTGGCACAGTATCGTGAACTGGCTGCGTTCTCTCAGTTCGCATCCGATCTGGACGAAGCAACCCGTAAACAGCTGAGCCACGGTCAGAAAGTGACCGAGCTGCTGAAGCAGAAACAGTACGCACCAATGTCTGTTGCTCAGCAGGGCCTGGTACTGTTCGCGGCTGAACGCGGTTACCTCGAAGATGTGGAACTGGCGAAAATCGGTAGCTTCGAAGCCGCTCTGCTGGCTTACGTCGACCGTGATCACGCTCCGCTGATGCAAGAGATCAACCAGACCGGTGGCTATAACGACGAAATCGAAGGCAAGCTGAAAGCTATCCTCGATTCCTTCAAAGCAACCCAATCCTGGTAATCGTCCGGCGGCTTGTCTCAGGACAAGCCGCCTGGCATTGAGGAGAAGCTCATGGCCGGCGCAAAAGAGATACGTAGTAAGATCGCAAGCGTCCAGAACACGCAAAAGATCACTAAAGCGATGGAGATGGTCGCCGCTTCCAAAATGCGTAAATCGCAGGATCGCATGGCGGCCAGCCGTCCTTATGCAGAAACCATGCGCAAAGTGATTGGTCACCTTGCAAACGGTAATCTGGAATATAAGCACCCTTACCTGGAAGAACGCGACGTTAAGCGCGTGGGCTACCTGGTGGTGTCGACCGACCGTGGTCTGTGTGGCGGCTTGAACATTAACCTGTTCAAAAAACTGCTGGCGGATATGAAAGCATGGTCTGAAAAAGGCGTTCAGTGCGATATCGCAATGATCGGCTCTAAAGGCGTCTCTTTCTTTAACTCCGTTGGTGGCAACATTGTCGCTCAGGTGACCGGTATGGGTGATAACCCGTCCCTGTCCGAACTGATCGGCCCGGTTAAAGTGATGTTGCAGGCCTATGATGAAGGCCGTCTGGACAGACTGTACGTTGTCAGCAACAAATTCATTAACACCATGTCTCAGGTTCCAACGCTCACTCAGATGCTGCCGTTACCGGCATCAGAAGATGACGAGCTGAAGCAAAAAGCCTGGGATTACCTGTATGAACCCGATCCGAAACCGCTGCTGGATACCCTGCTGCGTCGTTACGTTGAATCTCAGGTTTATCAGGGCGTTGTAGAAAACCTGGCCAGCGAGCAGGCCGCACGAATGGTGGCGATGAAAGCCGCGACCGATAATGGCGGCAGCCTGATTAAAGAGCTGCAGTTGGTTTACAACAAAGCTCGTCAGGCCAGCATTACTCAGGAACTCACCGAGATCGTCTCGGGGGCCGCCGCGGTTTAACCAGGTTTACGAATTACGTAGAGGATTCAAGATGGCTACTGGAAAGATTGTCCAGGTAATCGGCGCCGTGGTGGACGTCGAGTTCCCTCAGGACGCCGTACCACGCGTGTACGACGCGCTTGAGGTACAGAATGGTAACGAGAGCCTGGTGCTGGAAGTTCAGCAGCAGCTCGGCGGCGGTATCGTGCGTACCATCGCGATGGGTTCTTCCGACGGTCTGCGTCGTGGTCTGGAAGTCAAAGACCTTGAGCACCCGATCGAAGTCCCGGTAGGTAAAGCAACACTGGGTCGTATCATGAACGTATTGGGTCAGCCAATCGACATGAAAGGCGACATCGGTGAAGAAGAGCGTTGGGCTATCCACCGCGCGGCACCTTCCTACGAAGAGCTGTCCAGCTCTCAGGAACTGCTGGAAACCGGTATCAAAGTTATCGACCTGATGTGTCCGTTCGCGAAGGGCGGTAAAGTCGGTCTGTTCGGTGGTGCGGGTGTAGGTAAAACCGTAAACATGATGGAGCTGATCCGTAACATCGCGATCGAGCACTCCGGTTACTCCGTATTTGCGGGCGTAGGTGAACGTACTCGTGAGGGTAACGACTTCTACCACGAAATGACCGACTCCAACGTTCTGGACAAAGTATCCCTGGTTTACGGCCAGATGAACGAGCCACCTGGAAACCGTCTGCGCGTTGCGCTGACCGGCCTGACGATGGCTGAGAAGTTCCGTGACGAAGGCCGTGACGTTCTGCTGTTCGTTGATAACATCTATCGTTACACCCTGGCCGGTACTGAAGTATCTGCACTGCTGGGTCGTATGCCTTCAGCGGTAGGTTATCAGCCAACACTGGCGGAAGAGATGGGTGTTCTTCAGGAACGTATCACCTCTACCAAAACCGGTTCTATCACCTCCGTTCAGGCGGTATACGTACCTGCGGATGACTTGACTGACCCATCTCCAGCCACCACCTTTGCGCACTTAGATGCAACCGTGGTACTGAGCCGTCAGATCGCGTCTCTGGGTATCTACCCAGCCGTTGACCCGCTGGACTCCACCAGCCGTCAGCTGGATCCACTGGTTGTTGGTCAGGAACACTACGACACCGCGCGTGGCGTACAGTCCCTGCTGCAGCGTTACCAGGAACTGAAAGACATCATCGCCATCCTGGGTATGGATGAACTGTCTGAAGAAGACAAACTGGTGGTAGCACGTGCGCGTAAGATCCAGCGCTTCCTGTCCCAGCCGTTCTTCGTTGCGGAAGTATTCACCGGTTCTCCGGGTAAATACGTTTCCCTGAAAGACACCATCCGTGGCTTTAAAGGCATCATGGAAGGCGAATACGATCACCTGCCAGAGCAGGCGTTCTACATGGTTGGTTCCATCGAAGAAGCTGTGGAAAAAGCCAAAAAACTTTAACGCCTTAATCGGAGGGTGATATGGCAATGACTTACCACCTGGACGTCGTCAGCGCAGAGCAACAAATGTTCTCTGGTTTGGTCGAGAAAATCCAGGTAACGGGTAGTGAAGGTGAGCTGGGTATTTTCCCGGGTCACGCACCGCTGCTCACCGCCATTAAGCCTGGTATGATCCGCATCGTTAAACAGTTCGGTCACGAAGAGTTTATCTATCTGTCCGGCGGCATTCTTGAAGTGCAGCCTGGTAGTGTGACCGTTCTGGCCGATACCGCTATTCGTGGCCAGGATCTCGACGAAGCGCGAGCCCTGGAGTCGAAGCGTAAGGCTGAAGAGCACATTAGCAGCTCTCATGGCGACGTGGATTACGCTCAGGCGTCTGCGGAGCTGGCCAAAGCGATCGCGAAACTGCGCGTTATCGAGTTGACCAAAAAAGCGATGTAACACCGGCTTGAAAAGCACAAAAGCCAGTCTGGATACCAGGCTGGCTTTTTTTTTCGGCCTTAATTCATGATGAAAAAGATGTAGAATTTTAAGCATCAAACGTTTTTACTTCTCACTCAAACAACCGTCAGGATGCGTATGTCAAACAGTGCGATGAGCGTGGTGATCCTTGCCGCAGGCAAAGGGACCCGCATGTATTCCGACCTGCCTAAAGTGCTTCACACGCTTGCAGGAAAGCCAATGGTGCAGCACGTCATTGATGCAGCGAATGAATTGGGTGCCAGCCAGGTCCACCTGGTCTACGGCCACGGCGGCGATCTGCTTAAAAAGACGCTGAGCGACGACAAGCTCAACTGGGTGCTTCAGGCCGAGCAGTTGGGTACAGGCCATGCCATGCAGCAGGCAGCGCCCTTCTTTGCGGATGACGAAGACATTTTGATGCTCTACGGCGATGTCCCGCTGATCTCCGTTGAAACGCTGACTCGCCTGCGTGAAGCCAAACCGCAGGGCGGCATCGGTTTATTAACTGTTGTGCTGGACGATCCAACCGGTTATGGCCGTATCACCCGTGAAAACGGCAACGTTACGGGCATTGTTGAGCATAAAGATGCCAGCGAGGCGCAGCGTCAGATTCAGGAGATCAACACCGGTATCCTGATTGCCAATGGTGCGGATATGAAGCGCTGGCTGTCGAAGCTCAACAACAATAACGCGCAGGGTGAATACTACATCACCGACATCATTGCGATGGCATACCAGGAAGGGCGCGAGATTGCGGCGGTCCATCCGGCGCGCATCAGCGAAACCGAAGGGGTGAATAACCGTCTGCAGCTTTCCCGTCTTGAGCGCTTTTATCAGTCCGAACAGGCCGAGAAACTCCTTCTGGCTGGAGTGATGCTGCGCGATCCGGCGCGTTTCGATCTGCGTGGCACGTTATCTCACGGGCGCGACGTTGAAATTGATACTAACGTTATCCTCGAAGGTCACGTCACGCTGGGCAACCGCGTCAAAATTGGCGCTGGCTGCGTGATCAAAAACAGCGTCATTGGTGACGACTGTGAAATCAGCCCGTACAGCGTGGTGGAAAATGCCCGTCTGGATGTGGCCTGTACCATCGGCCCGTTTGCGCGTTTGCGCCCGGGCGCTGAGCTGCTGGAAGGCTCACATGTTGGAAACTTCGTTGAGATGAAAAAAGCGCGTCTGGGTAAAGGCTCTAAAGCCGGTCATTTAACCTATCTGGGCGACGCGGAAATTGGTGACAACGTCAACATTGGCGCAGGCACAATCACCTGTAACTATGACGGCGCCAATAAGTTTAAAACCATCATCGGTGATGATGTGTTTGTCGGTTCCGACACCCAACTGGTGGCGCCTGTTACCGTGGGTAACGGCGTAACGATTGCCGCCGGGACAACCGTTACGCGCGATATCGCCGATAACGAACTGGTATTAAGCCGTGTGCCGCAGGTGCACAAGCAGGGCTGGAAACGTCCTGTGAAGAAGAAGTAACAACAAGGCGGGTGGCGCTACGCTTACCCGCCCTACGATTGAGTAGGCCTGATAAGGCGTAGCCGTCATCAGGCAAACCCGGGTGAGGAGATAAACATATATCTCCCCCCACAAGCAGTACCCATAACAATAACCCCACTCTCTACAAGGCTCGGGGCGCCCGGAAAGGGCAAATACAGGTCAGCGACAACGCAGGCATTATGCCTAAATTCGGAATCTAAAATTATGTGTGGAATTGTTGGCGCAGTTGCTCAGCGTGATATTGCTGAAATCCTTCTCGAAGGTTTACGTCGTCTGGAATACCGTGGTTACGACTCTGCCGGTCTGGCTGTTGTCGATGCAGAAGGTCATATGACCCGTCTGCGCCGTCTCGGTAAAGTGCAGATGCTGGCCCAGGCCGCGGAAGAACATCCGCTGCACGGGGGAACCGGTATTGCGCACACCCGCTGGGCGACGCACGGCGAACCGTCTGAAGGCAACGCGCACCCGCATGTGTCTGAACACATCGTGGTCGTGCACAACGGCATTATCGAAAACCACGAACCGCTGCGTGAAGCACTGAAAGCGCGCGGCTACACCTTCGTCTCTGAAACTGACACCGAAGTGATTGCTCACCTGGTGCACTGGGAACTTGAGCAGGGCGGTACGCTGCGTGATGCGGTGCTGCGCGCTATTCCTCAGCTACGCGGTGCGTACGGTACGGTGATCATGGATTCCCGCGACCCGTCCACGCTGCTGGCCGCGCGTTCCGGTAGCCCGATGGTTATCGGCCTGGGCATGGGTGAAAACTTTATCGCTTCCGATCAGCTGGCACTACTGCCGGTAACGCGTCGCTTTATCTTCCTCGAAGAGGGGGATATCGCCGAAGTGACTCGCCGCAGCGTAACCGTGTTCGATACCAAAGGCGAGCAGGTGAAACGTCAGGAGATCGAATCGAATCTGCAGTACGACGCGGGCGACAAAGGCGCTTACCGTCACTACATGCAGAAAGAGATTTACGAGCAGCCAAACGCCATCAAAAACACCCTGACCGGGCGCATCAGCCATGGTGAAGTGGATCTGAGCGAGCTGGGCGCAAACGCGAACGAACTGCTCAGCAAGGTTGAGCATATTCAGATCGTAGCCTGCGGTACCTCCTACAACTCCGGTATGGTCTCTCGCTACTGGTTTGAATCTCTGGCGGGCGTGCCGTGCGACGTGGAAATTGCCTCTGAGTTCCGCTATCGCAAATCTGCCGTGCGTCGTAACAGCCTGATGATCACCCTTTCCCAGTCAGGTGAAACGGCAGATACCCTGGCGGCGCTGCGTCTCTCTAAAGAGCTGGGTTATCTGGGTTCTCTGGCCATCTGTAACGTGCCGGGCTCATCGCTGGTGCGTGAATCCGATCTGGCGCTGATGACCAAAGCGGGTACCGAAATCGGCGTGGCCTCCACCAAGGCGTTTACCACTCAGCTGACGGTTCTGCTGATGCTGGTGGCGAAACTGGCGCGTCTGAAAGGTGAAGATGCCTCTGTTGAGCATGACATCGTTCACGGTCTGCAGGCGCTGCCGAGCCGTATTGAGCAGATGCTCTCTCAGGACAAACGCATTGAAGCTCTGGCGGAAGATTTCTCTGACAAACATCACGCCCTGTTCCTGGGCCGTGGCGATCAGTATCCGATTGCGCTGGAAGGCGCGCTGAAGCTGAAAGAGATCTCTTACATTCACGCTGAAGCCTATGCGGCAGGCGAGCTGAAACACGGTCCGTTGGCGCTGATTGACGCGGATATGCCGGTTATCGTCGTGGCACCGAACAACGAACTGCTGGAAAAACTGAAGTCCAACATCGAAGAAGTCCGCGCCCGTGGCGGCGTGCTGTACGTCTTTGCTGATAAAGATGCCGGTTTCGCCAGCAGCGACAACATGCACATCATCGAGATGCCGCATGTGGAAGAGGTGATTGCGCCGATCTTCTACACCGTTCCGCTGCAGCTGCTGGCCTATCACGTGGCGCTGATCAAAGGCACCGACGTCGACCAGCCGCGTAACCTGGCGAAATCGGTCACTGTAGAATAAACCCTTCAGGCTCCACCTTCGGGTGGAGCTTTTTTATCCTGCCTGGTTTGTTTTTCATCAATCCTTTCTCATTTTTAATAATGACAATTTGTCATCTTCAGCTACTTTTTTCAGTGTCACATAAAGAAAATATTTCTGAAAACAACCTGTCATAAAAGTGGCTAACTAGATGAAAATTAAGCTTTTTTTTGTTTAATTTTAAGTTAAATTTTCTTTGTCATAAAACTGTCATAATTCGTACATTTATCTGTCACCTGTTTGTCCTATTTTGCTCATCGTAGCCACTAAACAACGATTTACGAAAATCTTGCAGGAGACATTATGAAAGTTATGCGTACCACTGTCGCAACTGTTGTCGCCGCGACCTTATCTCTGAGCGCGTTCTCTGTATTTGCAGAAGCAAGCCTGACTGGCGCTGGTGCAACCTTCCCTGCGCCGGTGTATGCCAAATGGGCGGATACCTACCAGAAAGAAACCGGTAACAAGGTTAACTATCAGGGTATCGGCTCCTCCGGTGGCGTAAAACAAATTACCGCGAACACGGTTGATTTCGGCGCATCAGATGCTCCGCTGTCTGATGACAAACTGGCTCAGGAAGGCCTGTTCCAGTTCCCTACCGTGATCGGTGGCGTGGTTCTGGCGATCAACCTGCCGGGCGTGAAGTCGGGCGAGCTGGTGCTGGACGGCAAAACCCTGGGTGACATCTACCTGGGCAAAATCAAAAAATGGGATGACGAAGCGATCGCCAAACTCAACCCAGGCCTGAAGCTGCCTTCTCAGAACATCGCCGTGGTTCGCCGCGCGGATGGTTCTGGTACCTCTTTCGTGTTCACCAGCTACCTGGCGAAAGTGAACGAAGAGTGGAAATCTAAAGTCGGCTCCGGCTCTACCGTTAACTGGCCTACCGGTCTGGGCGGTAAAGGTAATGACGGTATCGCCGCGTTCGTACAGCGTCTGCCTGGCTCCATCGGCTACGTAGAGTATGCGTACGCGAAGCAGAACAACCTGTCCTACACCAAACTGGTGTCTGCCGACGGCAAACCGGTTAGCCCGACCGAAGAGAACTTTGCTAACGCCGCCAAAGGCGCTGACTGGAGCAAATCCTTCGCGCAGGATCTGACTAACCAGAAGGGCGAAGGAGCGTGGCCAATCACCTCTACCACCTTCATCCTGGTGCACAAAGAGCAGAAGAAACCTGAACAGGGCGCTGAAGTGCTGAAATTCTTCGACTGGGCATACAAAAACGGCGGCAAACAGGCTAACGCTCTGGATTACGCCACCCTGCCAGACAACGTGGTTGAGCAGATTCGCGCTGCATGGAAAACCAACGTGAAAGACAGCAGCGGTAAAGCGCTGTACTAACAGGATATATTTAACGAAGATGGCGGGTGGCGCTGCGCTTACCCGCCCTACGGTTTACTCTGTAGGCCCGGTAAGCGTCAGCGCCACCGGGCATATTCGTAAAAACGTCTCAAACAGAAGAGTAATTTATGGCTGCAACCAAGCCTGCATTTAACCCTCCGGGTAAAAAAGGTGACATGATTTTCAGCGCGCTGGTCAAACTGGCTGCGCTGATTGTGCTATTGCTGCTGGGCGGCATTATCGTGTCTCTGATTTTCTCCTCCTGGCCGAGCATCCAGAAATTCGGTTTCTCCTTCCTGTGGAGTAAAGAGTGGGATGCGCCGAACGATATCTACGGTGCACTGGTGCCGATTTACGGCACGCTGGTGACCTCGTTCATCGCCCTGCTGATTGCGGTTCCGGTAAGTTTCGGTATCGCCCTGTTCCTGACGGAGCTGGCGCCGGGCTGGCTGCGTCGCCCATTGGGTATCGCCATCGAACTGCTGGCGGCCATCCCAAGTATCGTCTACGGCATGTGGGGCCTGTTTATCTTTGCGCCGCTGTTCGCCACGTACTTCCAGGAACCGGTGGGTAACGTCCTCTCTGCCATTCCGTTTGTGGGGGCCCTGTTCTCCGGCCCGGCTTTCGGTATCGGCATTCTGGCGGCGGGTGTGATCCTCGCCATCATGATTATTCCGTACATTGCGGCGGTGATGCGCGATGTGTTCGAACAAACGCCGGTGATGATGAAAGAGTCGGCCTACGGTATCGGCTGCACCACCTGGGAAGTGATCTGGCGCATCGTCCTTCCGTTCACCAAAAATGGGGTGATCGGGGGCGTGATGCTGGGCTTAGGTCGTGCGCTGGGTGAAACCATGGCGGTTACCTTTATCATCGGTAACACCTACCAGCTCGACAGCGCGTCGCTTTATATGCCGGGTAACAGTATTACCTCTGCACTGGCGAATGAGTTTGCGGAAGCGGAATCGGGTCTGCACGTCGCGGCGCTGATGGAGCTGGGTCTGATTCTGTTCGTTATTACCTTCATTGTTCTGGCGATTTCCAAGCTGATGATTATGCGTCTCGCTAAAAATGAGGGAGCACGCTAATGGCCACTCTCGAAATGCAAGCTACTGCTGAACTGGCGGAATCCCGCCGCAAAATGCAGGCCAGACGCCGCATGAAAAACCGCATTGCCCTGACGCTCTCTATGGCGACGATGGCATTCGGTCTGTTCTGGCTTGTCTGGATCCTCTTTTCAACGGTCGTTCGCGGGATTGACGGAATGTCACTCTCGCTGTTCACCGAAATGACGCCGCCGCCGAACACGGCGGGTGGTGGCCTGGCGAATGCCCTGGCGGGCAGCGGATTGCTGATCCTCTGGGCCACGGTCTTCGGCACGCCGCTGGGCATTATGGCGGGTATCTACCTGGCGGAATACGGTCGTAAATCCTTGCTGGCGGAAGTCATTCGCTTCATTAACGATATTTTGCTGTCAGCCCCGTCTATCGTCGTGGGTCTGTTCGTTTATACCGTCGTGGTGGCGCAGATGGAACACTTCTCCGGCTGGGCGGGTGTGATTGCGCTGGCGCTGCTGCAGGTGCCGATTGTGATTCGAACCACCGAGAACATGCTAAAACTGGTGCCGGACAGCCTGCGTGAAGCGGCTTACGCGCTGGGTACGCCAAAATGGAAGATGATCTCTGCGATTACGCTGAAGGCGTCGGTCTCCGGGATCATGACCGGTATCCTGCTGGCGGTGGCGCGTATTGCGGGTGAAACGGCACCGCTGCTGTTTACGTCCCTCTCCAACCAGTTCTGGAGCACGGACATGATGCAGCCGATCGCCAACCTGCCGGTGACGATCTTTAAATTTGCGATGAGCCCCTTCGCGGAATGGCAGCAGCTGGCCTGGGCCGGGGTGCTGATCATTACCCTTTGCGTACTGTTGCTGAACATTCTGGCGCGCGTCATTTTCGCGAAGAAGAAACACGGTTAATTTTTTACGGCGCGGCAGCTCGCGGCGCCGAATGAGGAAATGAGTCAATGAGTATGGTTGATACTGCCCCGGGTAAGATTCAGGTTCGTGATTTGAACTTCTACTACGGCAAATTCCATGCCCTGAAGAACATCAACCTGGATATCGCGAAGAACCAGGTCACGGCATTTATCGGTCCGTCCGGCTGTGGGAAATCCACGCTGCTGCGTACCTTTAACAAAATGTATTCGCTCTATCCGGAGCAGCGTGCTGAAGGGGAAATCATCCTCGACGGTGAAAACATTCTGACCCAGGCTCAGGATATCGCCCTGCTGCGCGCGAAAGTGGGGATGGTGTTCCAGAAACCCACGCCGTTCCCGATGTCCATTTATGACAACATCGCCTTTGGCGTTCGCCTGTTTGAAAAGCTCTCCCGTGCCGATATGGATGAGCGCGTGCAGTGGGCTTTGACCAAGGCCGCATTATGGAACGAAACCAAAGATAAGTTGCACCAGAGCGGGTACTCTCTCTCCGGTGGTCAGCAGCAGCGTCTGTGCATTGCGCGCGGTATTGCGATTCGCCCGGAAGTGTTGCTGCTGGATGAGCCGTGTTCAGCGCTGGACCCGATTTCAACCGGTCGTATTGAAGAACTGATCACCGAGCTGAAGCAGGATTACACCGTGGTTATCGTGACCCACAACATGCAGCAGGCTGCGCGTTGCTCCGATCACACGGCGTTTATGTACCTGGGTGAATTGATTGAGTTCAGTAACACGGACGATCTGTTCACTAAGCCCGCGAAGAAACAAACCGAAGATTATATTACTGGCCGCTACGGTTGATTTGCCTTAGTGCATGTGGAGAAACCATGGACAACCTCAATCTTAATAAACACATTTCCGGCCAGTTCAACGCAGAGCTGGAAAGCATTCGCACCCAGGTGATGACCATGGGCGGCATGGTCGAGCAGCAGCTTTCTGATGCGATTACGGCGATGCACAACCAGGACAGCGAGCTGGCGAAGCGCGTCATTGAAGGCGATAAAAACGTCAACATGATGGAAGTGGCTATCGACGAAGCCTGCGTGCGCATTATCGCGAAACGTCAGCCGACGGCGAGCGACCTGCGTCTGGTGATGGCGATCATCAAAACCATCGCCGAGCTGGAACGTATTGGTGACGTCGCCGATAAAATCTGCCGCACCGCGCTGGAGAAGTTTTCGCAGCAGCATCAGCCGCTGCTGGTCAGCCTGGAGTCACTGGGCCGCCACACCGTGCAGATGCTGCACGACGTGCTGGATGCCTTTGCGCGGATGGATCTGGACGAAGCGGTGCGTATCTACCGTGAAGACAAGAAGGTCGATCAGGAGTATGAAGGCATCGTGCGCCAGCTGATGACCTACATGATGGAAGATTCCCGCACGATCCCGAGCGTGCTGACGGCCCTGTTCTGCGCGCGCTCCATCGAGCGTATCGGTGACCGCTGCCAGAATATTTGCGAATACATTTTCTACTTCGTGAAGGGTCAGGACTTCCGTCACGTGGGCGGCGACGAGCTGGACAAGCTGCTGGCGGGTAAAGATCCGAAAGAGTAATCCTGTCATCTGATAACAACGCCGGTACTCACCGGCGTTGTTATTTCTAGTGTAATCACAATTTTCCCCTTCATCCGTTGCCTGACGTTCGAAACGCGCTAACGTGAGACGAAAAAACAGCAAAGGATGGTATATGAAAAATTCATTAGCGTGCCTGGCGATGGCCATCAGCATCAGCATCGGGATCGGTACTGGAACAGACGTGATTGCCGCACCGTTGCCGGTCACACCTGACCAGACTACCCCGGTCAGCCGCTATGTGACCCAGGTTAATGCGGATAAAAGCATTACGTTTCGCCTGTTTGCACCCGGCGCAACGCGAGTCTCCGTGGTGACGGGGTCAATGCCTGAAAGCCAGGTTTCCCATGATATGACGAAAGAGAAAAATGGCGTCTGGTCATGGAAAAGCGAGCCGATGGCCCCGAATCTCTACGAATATTATTTCGACATCGATGGTTTCCGTTCAGTTGACACGGGAAGCCGCTATCAAAAACCCCAGCGGCAGGTGAACACCAGCCTGATTCTGGTTCCGGGCAGTATTCTCGACGATCGTCCTGTACCGCATGGCGATCTGACGACCTTGACCTGGCACTCGCCGTCGCTCAAGTCAGAGCGCCGCGTCTATGTATGGACTCCCCCTGGCTACAACGGCACAGGAGAACCCTTACCGGTGCTCTACTTCTACCATGGTTTTGGGGATACCGGGCTCTCTGCCATCGACCAGGGCCGTCTGCCGCAAATCATGGATAACCTGATGGCCGAAGGGAAAATCAAACCGATGCTGGTGGTGGTACCCGACACCGAGACGGAGAGCACTGAGGCCATCCCCGAGAACTTCCCACCGGCAGAACGACGGAAGTCTTTCTATCCGCTCAATGCGAAAGCCGCAGACCGTGAACTGATGAGCGAGATTATTCCGCTGGTGGATACACGCTTCAACGTGCGTAAAGATGCGGCAGGCCGGGCACTGGCGGGATTGTCACAGGGCGGTTATCAGGCGCTGGTCTCCGGGATGAATCATCTGGAGAGCTTCGGCTGGCTGGGAACGTTCAGCGGCGTTACCACGACAACCGTGCCTGACGAAGGCGTGGCCGCACGCTTTAAGCAGCCTGAGGCCATTAACCGGCAGCTGCATAACTTCACCGTCGTTGTGGGAGAGCGCGATTCGGTGACCGGCAAAGATATCGCCGGTCTGAAAGCGGAGCTGGAAAAGCAGGGCATCAAATTCGACTATAAAATGTACCCCGGTCTGAATCACGAAATGGACGTCTGGCGTCCGGCCTATGCTGAGTTTGTTCAAAAGCTCTTCAGATAAACCTGTCGCCCTCCCTGCCGGGAGGGGCGGCTTAACGCGTAATATTCCACCCGCGCGCCTTCCACAGCGCGGGTAGCTGCGCCAGATCGGTGAAGGTCGTGACTTTTGGATGAACGATCGGCTTGTTGTGCGGGTCGGCGCAGAAGTAAAACACCTCCATCCCCGCATCAATCCCCGACTGCGCGCCCGCAGACGAGTCATCCACCAGAATGCAGTGCTCTACGTTAACGTTCATCGCCTTTGCCGCATGGAACATCAGTGCCGGGTCCGGCTTCCAGCGCTGGATATCGTAGCCGCTGAACAGTTTTTCCGGGAAGTGGTGCAGCATCTCAAGCTTGCCGAGCGAGTGCTGCATTTTGCTGACCGGTCCGTTGGAGACCACGCAGATCGGCACCGTCATGGCATCCAGCAGCGCGTTTGCGCCCGGAATCACCTCCAGCTCCGAATCGAACAGGCGCGCAACCTCGGCGCGGTACACCGGTTCCAGAGCCGCCTTCTCCAGGACGACGCCGTGTTCTTCGTTAATGATGTCGATGATCTCGTAGAGCTTCACGCCCTTAAAGCGCTTAAACACCTCGTCGAGTTCCAGCGTAATGCCAAATTCCTGGAACATGGCCACATACGCGCGGGAACAAATGACCTCACTGTCGACCAGCGTACCGTCGCAGTCGAAAAATACCGCTTCAATTCCGGACATGCCTTTCCCTTTTAACCAGTTTAACGTTTACGTACGGCAGTTCACCGGAACGCAATCGTTGCCGTATAAGCAAATTCAATGAAAAAAGTATCACGTAACCGCCACTATTGTCGCATTTTGGTATAGGATAGCGACGAATTTTCCCTCCTTGTTCGGAAATTGATGATGAGTCAACAACACACTACCCAGACATCTGGTCAGGGTCTGCTTGAGCGCGTGTTTAAACTGCGCGAGCACGGCACGACGGCACGCACCGAAGTGATCGCCGGTTTCACCACCTTCCTGACGATGGTCTATATCGTTTTTGTTAACCCTCAAATTCTGGGCGTTGCTGGCATGGATACCAGCGCCGTCTTCGTGACTACCTGTCTGATCGCGGCCCTTGGCAGCATTCTGATGGGTGTGTTCGCTAACCTGCCGGTCGCGCTGGCCCCGGCGATGGGTCTGAATGCGTTCTTTGCCTTCGTGGTGGTTCAGGCGATGGGGCTGCCGTGGCAGGTGGGTATGGGCGCCATCTTCTGGGGCGCGGTTGGCCTGCTGCTGCTGACCATTTTCCGCGTGCGTTACTGGATGATTGCGAACATTCCCGTGAGCCTGCGCGTGGGCATCACCAGCGGTATCGGTCTGTTTATCGGGATGATGGGGCTGAAAAACGCCGGCGTGATCGTGGCGAACCCGGATACGCTGGTGAGCATCGGTCACCTGACCTCGCATAACGTGCTGCTGGGCGTGCTGGGCTTCTTTATCATCGCCATCCTGGCTTCCCGCAATATTCATGCGGCGGTGCTGGTCTCCATCGTGGTGACCACGCTGCTGGGCTGGATGCTGGGCGACGTTCACTATAACGGCATCGTTTCCGCGCCACCAAGCGTCTCTACCGTTGTTGGCCATGTTGATCTGGCGGGTTCCCTGAACCTGGGCCTGGCGGGCGTGATTTTCTCCTTCATGCTGGTGAACCTCTTCGACTCCTCCGGTACGCTGATCGGCGTGACCGACAAAGCGGGTCTGGCAGATGAGAAAGGCAAATTCCCGCGCATGAAGCAGGCGCTGTTTGTGGACAGTATCTCCTCTGTGACCGGCTCATTTATCGGGACCTCGTCTGTGACCGCTTACATCGAATCCTCTTCCGGGGTTTCTGTGGGTGGCCGTACCGGTCTGACGGCGGTTGTAGTGGGTATTCTGTTCCTGCTGGTGATCTTCCTCTCTCCGCTGGCGGGCATGGTGCCTCCGTACGCTGCAGCGGGTGCGCTGATCTACGTGGGTGTGCTGATGACCTCCAGCCTGTCGCGCGTGAAGTGGGATGATTTAACCGAAGCGGTGCCGGCGTTTATTACCGCCGTGATGATGCCGTTCAGCTTCTCGATTACCGAAGGTATCGCGCTGGGCTTTATCTCTTACTGCGTAATGAAGATCGGTACCGGCCGCTTCCGCGACCTCAGCCCGTGCGTCATCGTTGTGGCGCTGCTGTTTGTACTGAAGATTGTGTTTATTGACGCGCACTAAGGTGCGGTTTGTGGTGTCAGGTGGCGCTTCGCTTACCTGACCTACTGACGAGTGTAGGCCCGGTAAGCGCTAGCGCCACCGGGCTTTTTTATCAGGCTTTAACCCGCTTAATGTAATCCCCGAACGCCGTCAGCTGGCCAGACAAATGGTCGCGCGTGCTCTGATCCACCACCTCACCCGTTTGCGGGTCGACCTTGTTCTGAATCACTCCGCCCATAAATTCCGGCTTGTTCATCACCATCGCATCGAGGAAGACCAGGATCTGACGCAGGTGATACTGGCAGCGCGCGCCGCCAATCGCGCCTATGGAGCTGGTCTGGATCAGCACCGGTTTGCCTGACAGCGGCTGCTCAGGTAAACGGGACAGCCAGTCGATGGCATTCTTCAGACCACCGGGTACAGAGTAGTTGTACTCTGGCGTGACGATGACCACGCCGTCAGCCTGGCGAATCTGCTCTGCCAGCGCCTCAACGCTCTGCGGGAACCCTTCTTCCTGCTGTACGTCAGCATCATAAAGCGGAATATCGCCAATAGACGGCAGGGCGCTAATTTCCATACCTGCAGGTGCCAGCTGTGGCAGCGTGCGGGCTACCATCCCGTTAAATGAACCTTTGCGCAGGCTTCCCAGTAACGTAACAACTTTCAACGTATCAGACATGATTACTCCTGTTTCATCATGATGACCCTGATTGGATCAGCTAAGGGTGAATGCTTTTTCTGCCGGTAAACTGGTTAATCGCATCAGACGTGCGGCGGGCTCGTTGGCGCGCTCGGGCACATCAGGAAGGCTACGCCATCCCTGTTGACTGTCAAATTCCCAGATTTTCATGCGTTCGATTGCGGGGGTCACCGCGATGGACCAGATGAGCACATCCTCCGCGTCGCAGAGCGCTTCTACCAGCGTGGCCTGGGTGGCGCGCAGACGTCCGGAGCCAGGCAACAGCTGCAGCAGGCTGGCGTCGTCTGAGGCGCATCCGCAGAGCTTGCGAATGCTCTGGCGCAGGGTAATGAGCTGGGCTCTGGCTTCAACAGGATCGTTCTGGTTGCGTACCCACAGCTTCTCATTGCTGGAGAGCGGATAGTCTTCATGCGCGTTACCACCGTGGAAGCTGCGCGTCGCGCGCTGAAGCTCCATATCAAGCCCACAGTCCCCTTCGGTGGTCAGCGCGACCCCAATGATATTGCCCGTGTAGGCAATGGAAAAACGAGGGAGCTCCGGGTCCGCAAAGACCGGGCGGCCTTCTGGCTGGGTAATGATGTCCGGCAGCTCGCTGGTGCCGTACAGCATAAACATCAGTTCTGCGAGAAGCGCTCGGGACGCTAAAAACCGCGACCTGCGATGCTCCGGAAGCGTGAGTGCTTCACGGTGACAGGCTGAAGAAATTCTTGCCGATACGAGACGTCCTTCTGTAAGTATCCCTCTTGCAAAGTGCGTAGCCATTTTTCGCTCCTTGATAATGGTCGTAATCGGTTAAACGGTTACATGATTATCGCTTAACTTGCCTCCTGTTTTAATCAGTAAATGGAAGTAAGAGAAGCCTTAGGACCGAACTTTACATTTTCTTAGGCAAAAATTGGATCGCTCGCACCGTACAGCGCCTTGATGGTCTCCCGCAGCCAGAGAATTTTGGGATTATGGCTGTTCCGTTTATGCCAGATCAGCGTGAAGGGCACGGTCAATTTATCCGCCTGCTCCTCATCAATGGGGATCGGAAGCGCGATCAGCTTACGCTGGTGGAGTTCATTGTAGTGGTGACAGTAGTGCGGGGCGGTGGCGATATAGTGATGGCCGGGCTGCGCCGCCATAAACATCGCCTGTTCGAAGCCCGGCAGGCTCATGGCGATAGTGCGATCGCGTCCCATCTCCTTTAACACCTCATCAAGCGCCCAGGTATCGCTGCGTTCCCAGAAGATGCTGATGTGGGGATAGCGCAGGAAGGTCTCCAGATTCCATTCTTGCTGAAGCGCCGGATGATCCTCGCGCAGATAGACGCAGGGGCGGTCGCTGAACAGGATTTCATAGTCGATAAACCACGGCATCAGCTTAAGCAGCTCGCGGGATCGCGGATGCGTTTCACGCCCGGTGAAGCCCAAATCCACCTCGCCACGCGTAATCGCGTCCAGCGAGTCGTAATCCCACTGGCGCATTTTCACCGTCGCCTGTGGATAGCGCTGGTTCACCTGCTCCAGCAGGGTATTGAAGCGGATCAGCATCAGCGGCGTTTCCGCGGCCAGCACGAACGTCAGCCCGCCCGGAGAATCATGATGGAATTTATCGAGGATCTGGTTGCCGATTTGCATCCAGTCAGCCAGATCCTGCTCCAGGCTCACCGTCAGCGGCGTCGGCAGCAGCCCTAGCGGCGTTTTGACAAACAACGGGTCGTCAAACCAGTCACGCAGCTTGGCCAGTGATTTACTCACCGCCGACGGCGTCACGTTCATCCGCTTCGCCGCTTTGGTAACGCTGCGCTCCTGCAGCAAAAGCTGCAGGCACAGCAACAGGTTAAGATCGAGACTGCTGATGGGCTTCTTCATAGTGCGCCGCGGGCTGGATGACCACAAGTAAGGTAATGCAGACTATGCTACAGCCAATCAGAACCCCGATCAGCATATTCAGCGCGTTCAGGCCAACTACGGCTGCCAGCCAAATCCACAGCGACGAGCCGCAGACCTGTGCGATACCCAGCACCGAACTCGCCACGCCTGCCCGCAGCGAGAAGGGACCAAGCGCCTGGCTCATCGCCACGCCAAAGCCAACCGAGAACCCGGCGCAAATGAGCGTAATGCCCACCAGCATCACCGCATGTGAGCTGGTGGTCGCCAGGATCGCGCCTGTGGCAAGGAATAAAACCTGTGAGGTCACCATCAATGTACGCTGGCTGAAAACATTTAGCGCAAACGGCGTCGAAAACGAAACGGCCATACTAACCATCGCGGTTAATGCCATCACCGTTGAATACTCACCGCGATCGAAACCCATGGTCTCCATCAGCAACACCGGGGAAACGTTTACATACGTCAGGATCACCGCCACGCTTAACGTGGTCACGGCCAGACGGCTGAGGAAAAAGCGGTTGAGAAGCTTCTCTGCCGGGTGAATGGTTGCGGTATGGCCGGTATTCTGCGAGCCCGGGTGGGTCTCTTTCAGCACGGCGATGGATAAGGTAAACACCAGCGCGCCCATGGCCGCCATGGTCCAGAACAGACTCTGCCACGGGAATTTCAGCATGATCAGATAGCCCACGACCGGGGCCAGCACCGGGATGATGCAGGTAATGCCGTTCAGCATCGACAGCACTTTGGCGCGACGCTGGGCGCTTAAGGTGTCGCGCAAAATGGCAAACGCCACCACGTAGCAACCGCCCGCACCGATGCCCTGGATAAAGCGCCCGGTCAGAAACACGGTGCTGTTCTGCGCCTGTGAGCAGAGAAGCGACGCCAGGGCAAAAACGATGGCACCGGCGATAGCGACAGGCTGACGGCCTGCTTTATCCGCAATCTTCCCGGCAAAGACCATCGACGATGCCATCCCCGCGAGGTAGGCCGAAAACGCAATATGCAGCTGCGCTTCGCTGGCACCCAGATCGCGGGCGATATGCGGTAGTCCCACCAGATACATATCAATGCCGGACGGATAAAGCAGAACTAATGCGAAACTACAAAACAGAAAACGCGCCATAAACCCCCCATAGATGCAGGCATGCAGGATAGGGGGTGAAAAGGGATTAGGCGAGTTGCCATTTGGACAATGGTGATTTCCCAGGAAGAAATCACCATGGATTAGCGGGAATTACTTACCAATACAGAAACTAAAAATGTAAAACCACTCAAAGTGTTAGAAAGCTATTGGCGCACATATGGAGTGCAACCTTTTGTTAGGTTTTGCCATGGAAGAACCCATTCTAGGCGATTTGCAGCATTTTTAAAGTGGGATATCTGGGAAAGTGGGACAAAATTATTATCTTTATTGTTACTCATTTTGAAGTTTGTTCTTTCAGTGCAAATTGTTGATTTTAAATAATAAAATGGCAAATCTTCTTGCGTTTTTCTTCCTCCATGCGAATCTTTATAAAGCAGGAGGTAATCATGAAAAAATCCCCGTCTTTATCATTAATTGCTTTATGTGTGTCCTTGTCAGGTTGTGCAGCCGGACCTCGTCATTATGCTCAAGGTGAATCTCGGGCTTTGAATTTAGCGCGAGCCGGGGGCATCTACGATTTGGATTTGAGAGATTCCCTCGATGGTACTCACTCTTATAGCAAGGGTATGTTGGTTCCATTGCTTGATCTCGCGAGGCTAACTACTTCATTTGATGATCCTCTTCGGCGTCTTTCTGGTACGCAGACGTTCGCGTTTAACGCTACCGATATAATGATGACACCAGACAATCCCTCGGCTAGACCAAGTCTAATTGGATGGATGCCTGCATCCGCTGCTACCTCAGAATCTCAGGCTTATGAGAAATATGTGCATCTTGTCGATCAGGCTATCGAGCATGTGGCCGATGATATGGCATTGAATGTCATTAAACTGAGTAATGTAGAAACGCCAGAAATTGATGGTCATCCCATGATTCTTTGGTCTGTTGAAAGCGCTGAGCATGGATGCGGTATTGGTCAATGTGTGGTTGCTTACAACATTACGACTCCTTATCTCTGGAAGAGCCCGCTTTACATTAAAGATGGTGAGTCAGAAAGCTATAACATCGCTGCTAATCACCTGAAGAACTATTCTCGCTTTGTTTTCCGCCAGTCAGGCCCAAAAGACTTTCCAATTGATGAGTTTTATAGAGCCGTCAGTGCTGCATTGCCATCGTGGATGGTGATCTATTTTCCACCAAACCATGTGGTGAAGAATGGCCAATCTCTCCCATATCCAGTGTTGTATGAGCAAGGGGAACAACTGCTGTTTAAGGAGCCTGCATTATGAAAAGTGAATATCAGGATCTAGACAATATTGTTTTGGCGATGGATGAAGTCCAAACGGATCCCATAATTCTTACTTACCTGATCAGTCATCTATTGACGAGAAATTCGGTGTTTCATCAGCCTAGAGTTGGATGTGTCAAATGCAAGAGCACGGGAGAATTAGTCTATCCCCATAGCTGGATTGAGCTTTCAGGTGGTTGGACTGTTGATCTTAGACTGAATCAGGCTTTCAACACGTTCGACCGTTATCCGCAAGGCATTTTCGATCCATCATCCTACCGGAACCTTCAGTATTTCGGTATGCCCCTTACCGTGCCCGAATTCGAACCATCTGAACTCGATGAAATGACTGATTTTATGTTTTCCAAGTTATTCAGTGTGCAAGGACTGGATACTCGAGTGAGCGGAGGTTGCTATGACTGCATTTGAGTGGGGAATGCTTGGGCTATTCCTATTTTTTAGTTTGGTCACCTTCTGGTGTCTTTACAGCTATAGGGCCAACCAGAAATTGTCAGGCCAAGGCAAATCTCAAGCTGAAGATTGGGAGGGAAAACATGAGTCAAAATCTCAAAAATGATTTAGTAAATATAATGTTGCTTGGTGTTCTGCTATTCGGATTGATGCTGGCTCAAGACTCTGGATGGGGATTCTTGCTTGCAAGTTTGCCATTAGCTATTTGGTGTTTTAAAGCTTTCGCATTTATCCAACGCAAATGGTGGCTAGCCGTTCCATTTTGGTGTGCACTTACTTATTTGTGTTGGCAAATGTCTTTAGCGCTTTGGATTGGATATATAGTGGTTGCAATTTTTAAATATCCAATTGATTTAAATAGTAATTACCAAATAAAGAATCGTAAAAAGGTGAAAAGTCGTAAGCACGATTCAGAGTTCTATGGTGATTACACCTCAATAGATATAGATAAACGCGGGCATTTAGGTACTGGTATTGGCATTCCTGATAACTTTGATTACGACTACCGAAACCATATTAGGTTTGATGATTGATTTTTGGTCCTTAGCTGGTTCCTTTTGAGTACACATCAACGGAACTCGCCATCAGACTGGCTTTACTACCAACAGAACCACCTAAACCAGACCAGAGATAAAGCACCACTTATAACAGACTGTGGAGACTTAGATGTTTATTCGAGCTTACCTTCGCGCATCAACCAAAGAACAAAATGCTGAACGCGCTCGTGAGTCCCTTATCCAGTTTGCTACTCAGCATGACCAGCGAATCGCCGCTTTTTATATTGAGAATGTTTCTGGTGCCACGCTGCACAGGCCTGAGTTGATGCGCTTGATTGCCGAGTCAGGCGAGGGTGACATTGTGCTGGTTGAACAAATCGACCGTCTGGCGCGGCTTAAGCAAAGCGATTGGGACACGTTGAAACAAAAGCTGGCCAGCAAACGTCTAGCCATTGTTTCACCAGAACTTCCTACCAGTTGGCTGGCTTTGCAACAACATAGCGAAACTGACTTTACCGGCGCTATTTTACAGGCGGTCAATGCCATGATGTTGGACATGCTCGCTGCCGTTGCTCGCAAAGATTATGATGATCGGCGCAGACGTCAGTCTCAGGGAATCGCAAAGGCTAAATCCGATGGTAAATATAATGGGCGTCAGCCAGATCTCAAACGTCACCAGCACATCGCCAGCCTACTGAAAACTGGACATAGCTATAGTGACATTCAGGACATGTTGGGATGTTCGCGGCACCTGATTGCAACTATCTCGAAGAATATCGGTAGTATAGAGCAGTAATACCACGACTTTCTGCCGTATCATTTTCTTGATTACGGTAATCTAACTTCCTCACATTGACAATATGTTCTCACCCCTCTAAAAAATTTGGTTTCAACTCAAATAAGTTGAGAAAAATCATAATAGTGATAGGCTATGCAACAGTGATAATTCCCTAAATTTTAGGGTTAAAAAACACCGTGGAGAGAGCATGATCCGCTGCCACCTAGCCCGATTAATGGGTGAGAGAAAAATGCGCATTAGCGACGTGATGCGAGAAACCGGCCTCAGCCGTACCACCGTGACGCTACTTTACAAAGAAACCGCGCTCAAGGTGGATTTAGAAGCGCTCGATAAGCTATGTGATTTATTTAACTGTTCATTGAGCGACATATTGGAAAAAATGCCAAGCGATAGCCAACGCTAAAAAGCATCAAGGAGTGACGATATGTCGTCAGAAGCAGATACCAGAGCAAACTACATCGACCCAGCGTTAAAAGCCGCACATTGGCAACCGGGCAACATCATTCGGGAACATTACTTTACCGATGGCCGTAAGCTTGCTGGCGGTGTCCGTGGCCGTCGTTGTTTTGTCGATTATCTGCTCCATAAAGACAATCGTTACCTTGCAGTTGTTGAAGCAAAAAAAGAATCTGAACATCCAACCAAAGGCCTTCAACAAGCCATCGACTATGCAAAGAAGCTACTCGTTCGCTTTGTCTATTCAAGCAACGGCAAACAAACCTATGAGTTCGACTTAGAAACTGGTAAAGGCGACTACATCGAGTTTTACCCAACACCACAAGAGCTTGAAAGCCGCTACGCGGGTGTTAATTCGGATCTAGGCCAGCAGCTTCGTAATGTGCCCTTTCATTTAGTAGGCGCAATGCAGCCGCGTTATTACCAAGAATTAGCGGTACATGCCGCCACAGATGCTATTGGTAAAGGTAAGCCACGAGTGTTGTTAACGCTGGCTACTGGTACAGGTAAAACATTTATTGCCTTTCAAATCGTCCATAAACTGTTCCAGTCCCGTTGGAACAAAGAATCTCCGGGTACACGTAGGCCTCGAATCTTGTTTTTAGCTGATCGCAATATTTTGGCAGATCAAGCTATCAATACATTTAATCCGTACGAAAAAGATCTTATTAAAATTAATGGGGAGGAGGTTCGAAAGCGTAATGGTGTTGTGCCGACGAATGCTCATATCTTTTTTGCAATTTATCAAGCTATCGCAGATCGAACGGATAGAGAAAAAGAAAATATTGAAGGGTATTACAAGTCTTATCCAACCGACTTTTTTGATTTAGTAATGATTGATGAGTGTCACCGAGGTAGCGCCAATGACACTGGTTCATGGCGTGCAATTCTGGACCACTTTGGAAGTGCTGTTCACATTGGTTTAACTGCTACACCCAAACGAGAAGATAATATTGATACTTATGATTATTTTGGACAACCAGCTTTTGAATATTCTCTAAAAGCAGGCATTAATGATGGCTTCTTAACGCCATACCGTGTCAAACGGGTGCGCACCAACTTAGACGAGCTAGTGCTAACCAAAGATGACCAAGTGATCGAAGGTGAATCTGGGCAAGACGTCTATCAGGTTGAAGATTACGACAAAAAAATCATCGTGGATGATCGTACCGAACTGGTCGCCAAAGCCATTTTGGACAATATCAATCCACTAGAAAAAACCATCGTATTTTGCGAAAACCAAAATCATGCACTGACCATGCGTGACATGATCAACAAACACAAAAAAGTGAAAGACCCGCACTACTGTGTGCGCGTGACCAGTGATGAGGGCAAAGTCGGCCGCGAGCTACTGGAAAAATTCCAAGATAACGACAAAGACATTCCCACTATCATTACCTCATCGCAAATGTTAACTACCGGGGTAGATGCCCGCAATGTGCGTAACGTAGTGTTGGATAGAACCGTCGGCTCAATGGTGGAGTTTAAACAAATAGTCGGTCGCGGTACCCGTGTTTTTGATGGAAAAGACTATTTCACCATTGTCGATTTTCGCGGTGCAACCAATAAGTTTTACGACAAAGATTGGGATGGCGAACCTGAAGCACCGGAGCCCGGTGGCACTGGGGAGCCTTACACACCAGAGCCTCCCGGAGGAACAGGTGGCCCAGAGCCTGAACCGAGAGAGCCAAAACCTCGGTTAAAAGTAAAGTTAGGCAAACACCGTGAACTGAAAGTCATTGACGTTGAAACCCGTTATATCGATGAAAACGGTAAACCTCTCACGGTGCAAGAATTTGTTGAGCGTCTAATTACTCAATTACCTGGGTTGTTTAGAACGGTTGATGAACTGCGGCAGATATGGTCAGACCCAGACGAACGCGAAACCTTGCTCGGTAAACTCGTACAAGCAGGCTTTGATAAAGAGCAACTCGCCACACTACGACGCATGTTTGAAGCAGAAGAGTGCGATATCTTCGATCTGCTGGCTTTTTTAGCCTTTGAACAGCCCATGGCAACCCGGAAAGCTCGTGCCGATCAAGTACGTACTAACAGCGCCTTCTTTAATCAGTACCAACAACAAAAGGCACAGCAGTTTTTGCACTTTGTGCTTAACCGGTATGAGCAAACCGGCAGCACCGAGCTATCACGCGAGCGCTTGCCTGCACTTATCGAGCTATCAGGGTTGGGCACAGTGAAAGACGCCTCAACAGCATTCGGTGGAAAGCCAGCCTATTTACTGGCGGCTTTTAAGCAATTACAACAACAGCTTTATCACGTGAACTGAAATGGAACTAACACTAGCGCCTAACCCGCTACACGATCAGCAGCAAACCCTACATATCAACAAAGTAGCGACTTTGATTGGTGAAAATGGCAGCGGTAAATCCAGCATCTTGCAGTCAGTATTTGAAGAGCGGTTAAACAAACGCGCACATCACCACCTAAATGTGGTGTGCTTCTCTTCAGGGCAGAATGAAAATTACTCTGAAAAGTTTGGTATTTACTTAAAACGCGAGCGTCAAGCGGGCAGAGGGTTGGGGTTAGAGTGCCTTTACTTTGACAAGCCCTGGTCAAAATTACTCATTTTCCTCGCAACGGCGACTAAACGTAGTGGCAAAGTTCGCTCTTTTTTGCGCGAAAGAGGCTATGTTACTGAATCAGTATTTGAAGGTGATGACCAAACTACGTGCTTAAAATGCGCATTCAAGATTGATAAAAATTATGTCAATCGAGTTCAAGACGCTCTGAAGCGTGAAGAAAGTGGTGAGGTTGATACGCTACGAAATACGCCCTATTTCCGTTCGTTAGATAGCTTTATCAACACATTTGTCTCAAATGACTATGAGTTTGAGCAACCGCTACGTAAGCGAACTATTGAAATACCAGCAAGCCGATTGATCGATGTTTCATTCGATTACCCAAGACAGCCACAAGCAGGTGAAGAAGGTATCGAAGCTGGTGAAGCAAATGCTCAGGCTCAAAATATTGCGTTTGATCCTGAAGTGAGTTTTTTTACCCAAGCGGCGGATAACAATTACTTCATAGACAAACACGGCTACAAACTCGTTTTTAAAGATGGAATAGAGCTTGACCAGTTAAGCGATGGTGAATACCAACTGCTCTTTCTATACGCGTTGATAGACCTTTTTGATGCGCCGAATACTTTATTCCTGTTTGATGAAGCAGATTCGCACCTGCACTACAAAAACGTAGAGAAACTATGGTCTCTATTACACAGCATACAAGGCCATGCGATTACTACTACACACCTGTTGGATTCTATTTCTGCAAAAGAAAACCGCATAGAACATCTGAAAGTGGTGGAGCACGGCCGAATTAACGAAGACAACAAGATCAAGCAACTAATCAGCCGACTCAGTGTACTTTCTCGTGCCAAATCCGTTGAATTTGAGGTGTGTGGCAAGCTGCCTAACATCGCCTTATTAGATGACTACAACGATTGGATTATTTTTACCAAACTTGCGGCACGTGCAGGGCTAGATATAAACCGTCTAGCCACTGTGCATGCCATGAAAAAGTCGTCCAGCTACGCTACTGCTAACGAAACCTTTGGCAAGGGTAAAATAGATTGGTTACATGGCTTAAGCAAGATTGAATCACCACTTGTAACAACACAGATTTTCCTAATTTGTGATCGAGACGAGGCGGCATTGGACTGGAATGCTGCCAATGGAGTTCAAGTGAACGGACAAGTGTACCGTGAGTTGCTAAATGCCATTCAATGGCCTCGTGGCACCAACGTATCGCCATATCTATTGGCTTGGAAACGCCGTGAAATCAAAAACTATTTGCTCTCATACACCGCATTGGCGCACCACAATCTGCTTGGCCAAATAAACAATGGTGATATTGCGCAGCGCAATCACCTTCAGTCCAATAATCCTGGTGATAACGACGATATTCGTAGGATGAACGTCAAAGACATTATCAACCCGCTGATTAACACCGATGGCGAAGGCTTAGACCCTGCAAAACTCCAAGCCTATATCGACCTGATCCCGCCCGCAGAAATCAGCGAAGACATCACCAATATGTACAATTTTATTATCGGAAAACTATAAGCCATGTCATTACAACAAAAGATTGACCGAATTACCGACATACTGCGCCGCGACGATGGCATTAGTGGTGCTATGCACTATACCGAGCAAACCTCGTGGGTACTGTTCTTAAAGTTTTTGGATGATTATGAATCTGTAAAAGAAGATGAAGCAGTACTATCAGGTAAAGATTATCAACCGGTATTGGATGAAGCGCACCGCTGGTCAAATTGGGCCTGCCCGAAAAATGCTGATGGCAAACTAGATATTAACAAAGCTCGCACGGGTGATGACTTAACCGATTATGTGAATAACGAGTTATTCCCTTACTTAAAAAGCTTTGCCAATGCCGCCGTTACGGGAGCAGACCCAAAATCCTTCGCCTATAAAATTGGTGCCATCTTCCAGTATTTAGACAACAAGGTGGCGTCTGGCCATACCTTGCGTGAAGTGTTGGATATTGTGGATAGCCTGAACTTCCAATCTGAGTCTGATCTGTTTGAACTCTCGTTGGTGTATGAAGGCCTATTGCAAAACATGGGCGATGCCGGGGGCTATGCGGGCGAGTTTTATACCCCACGCCCAGTGGTACGTGCCATGATTAAGGCCATTGACCCGCAAGCTGGGCAAACCATTTACGATGCAGCGGCTGGCTCGTGCGGCTTTTTAGTGGAAGCCTTTGAGCATCTAAAGAGCAAAAAGAACCAACTCTCTACCGAGCAGTGGGATTTTATTCAACGCGACACCTTCTTCGGTTACGAGAAAACCTCGCTGGCTTACGTGATGGGTATGATGAACATGATTTTACATGGCATCGAGTCACCCAACTTGTTCCGTGGTAATACCCTGACCCAGAATATCAGGGATATTCAGGAAAAAGACCGCTACGACATTATTCTGGCTAACCCGCCATTTGGTGGTAAAGAGAAGTCGCAAATTCAGCAAAACTTCCCTATCCAGAGTAACGCAACAGAACTGTTGTTCTTACAACACTTTATGAAAACCCTGAAAAGTGGCGGTAAAGCTGCGATTGTTGTGCCAGAAGGCGTGCTGTTCCAAACCAACAGTGCGTTTAAACAAGTCAAACAAGAACTGCTGGAAAACTTTAACCTACACACTATTTTAAGCCTGCCCGCTGGGGTATTTTTGCCCTACTCAGGCGTAAAAACCAACGTGCTGTTTTTTGAGCGTAGCGGCGGCACTAGCGATGTGTGGTACTACGAATGTGAACCCGAGCAAAAGCTCACCAAAAACAAACCGATCACCGATGACCACCTAAAAGAGTTTGTTGAGCTGTATAACAGCCGCGAAACAACTGAGCGTTCCTGGAGAGTTTCAGCCAGTAAATTAGCTGAAGACTATGACCTATCTGCTAAAAACCCAGCCAAACAGAAAGATGCCGAGCATTTAGCGCCCAGCGATATTCTCAAACAGATCCGCACCAAGGAAAAACTGGTATCTGGCCTGTTGGATGAAATAGAAGATCTGTTGGCGGAGAAATAAGCATGGAGCAGGTTTTATACAAATTGCCGGATGGGTGGGAGTGGAAACGTATTGAAGAAGTTTTCACAATCACTAGCGGAAAGAACCTCACTAAAAAAGATATGGCCGATGAGGGAAAATTTTCGGTATATGGCGGTAATGGAATAGCTGGTAGATATAATGATTTCAACCTGAGTGGTTCGAACATCATTATTGGTCGGGTCGGCGCACTTTGCGGTAATGTTCGCTTGGTCAATGGTGATATATGGGTTACGGATAACGCGTTTTTCATTAAAGAATATAAGGTAGATATATTGAAGGAGTATCTCGCACAGGTACTCTCAGCGTTGAACCTTGGGGAAACGGCAAACAAGGCTGCTCAACCTGTAATCTCGTACAAAGGAATAAAAGATTTAGTCATTCCTTACCCACCATTGGATGAACAAAAACGCATTGTCGAAAAACTCGACGCACTGCTCAACCGCATCGACACCGCCATCGAGCATTTGCAGGAAAGCGTCACATTGGCTGATGCGCTGTCAAAAAACGGGCTGTCAGAAATATTCGAGAGCCTAAAAGATCGTTATGAGGTCGTACCCCTATCATCTGTCGTAAAAATTAATAGTGGCATTGCGTTACCGAAACTTTTTAAAAACGGTTTCAGCGATGGTGACATTCCATTTTTCAAAGTGGCACAAATGAACAACCACCATGAAACTATGGTTGCACCAGAGATAACATTTAATGAAACCGTTGCCAAAGAACACAAAATAAAGCTATTTCCTAAGGGCAGCACTCTGATTCCCAAAAGAGGTGGGGCAATCCTAACCAATAAAAAGAGAATGCTACTTGAGGATGCGTCATATGACAGCAACATCATGGGGTTAAAAGCTGACGAATCTAAAATTTCCGACGAGTACCTCTTCGCCTTCATGCGGACAATAGATTTAGCAAATTTCGTCGACGCAAGTACGATCCCGCAAGTTAACAACAAACACATTGATCAAATGCAAATCCCTCTGGCAAGTATCGAGGAACAGGCTGACGTGGTTAGCCGCGTAAACTTGTTGGTTAAAAAAGTCGAAACAATGAATTCTGAAATTCAAAGACAACTGGATGATTTGCAAGCTTTGAAAAGTTCAATTCTCGATTCCGCCTTTAAAGGCGAGCTCTAAGGAGGGAGTATGAGTTTACAAACCAATCTCAAAGGTCGCTTACGCAACACTTCTTTACCTAAGAGTCATGGCCTGATGCCTGTTTTTGAGGCGGTAGTAAACTCTATTCACTCGATTGAAGAAAAAGGTAATAGCGATAACGGTAAGGTTATTCTTCGGATCAACCGTGCTACTCAGGAGAGTCTAGATTTCGATGCCAAATCGCTACCCCCTATCTTGGGTTTCACCATAACTGACAATGGTTGTGGTTTTAATGAAACCAACTTTAAGTCATTTGAAACACTGGATTCCGACCACAAAATTGACAAAGGCTGCCGAGGTGTAGGTCGCTTGATGTGGTTGAAGGTGTTTGATCTTGTTGAAGTAGAAAGCCATTTTGTCGATGGGGATGGCCATCTCAAAAAGCGTGTATTTCGCTTTAACGATAAATCAGGCGTCCACAGTGAAAATATTCAGGTAGCTACCGAACAACAACCAGATTCTCAAATCAAACTGGTGGGATTTGATGAAAGTTATCGAAAGCAGGTACCAACCAAGGGACTAACCGTAGCTAATCAGCTACTTGAACATGTGCTATGGTACTTTGTTCGTCGAGGCAGTGCACCCAAGATACTGGTAGAAGATGCAGGAGAAGTGTTCGACCTTGACCTCCTACTCGAAGAGCATATGCACGCTAGTGCATTTCTCGAAACGATAAAAATACGCGATTATGCATTCGACCTAACTCATATCAAGTTTCGTGCATCGGTAAATAAAAAGCATCAGTTAGCTTTATGCGCAGCTAATCGATTGGTTAAAGAAGAATCCATTCAAGGAAAAATTCCCGGCTTGTACGGCAAAATATCTGACGAATCGGGGGAATTTACCTATACCTGTTACGTGTCTTCAGGCTACTTAGATGAGCGTGTACGTAGCGAGCGCACCTCTTTTGATATTGCCGAAAACGTAGAGGACATGCTCAACGAAGTAAGCTTTAAAGATATTCGCGATGCAGTGCTCGCACGCACGAAAGAATATCTGCAAGATGTTTTGGCAGAAAATGTCTCAGCCGGTCGTAAACGCGTAGATGATTTTATTAATAGCCATGCACCCCGATACCGGCCTATTGCTCACTATGTTGCAGAAGAACAGCTCATTGTTGACCCAGAAAAGTCGGACAAAGACTTAGAGTTACATCTACATGCTCAGTGGTATGAGGTCGAGAGACAATTAGTCAGTGAGGGTCATGACATCATGCAACCTCAAAATGAGGAGCATATAGAGCAGTACAAGGAACGACTGAGCGAGTATCTGCAAAAAGCTGAAGACCTTAAACAATCAGATCTCGCTAATTACGTATCCCATCGAAAGGTCATTATTGATCTGCTGCAAAAATCCATCGAGCGACTGGATGATGGCAAGTATGCTCGTGAGGATATGATTCATGAGTTAATCATGCCTATGCGTAAAGATTCCAGTGAGGTTTTACTGGATTCTTGCAATCTTTGGCTGATCGACGAACGTTTAGCATTTCACAACTATTTGGCTTCCGACAAAACTTTGAATGCGATGCCGATTACTCGTAATGATTCGACAAAGGAACCGGATTTACTCAGCCTAAGAGTGTTTGATAACCCACTGCTTGTTAATGATCAAAATAGCTTTCCCTTGGCATCTATCACTGTGGTCGAGATCAAACGCTCAATGCGCAACGACATGCGCGAAGGCGCAGATAAAGACCCGATTGATCAGGCACTTAGTTATTTAGAGCGAATACGCGAGGGAAAAGTAACGACAAAATCAGGCCGCCCAATACCCGGCAACAACGATATCCCAGGGTATTGCTATGTGCTTTGTGACCTGACTGAGTCCATGCATCGCCGCTGTCGCCGAGCCAATCTGCGCATTACATCTGACGGAATGGGTTATTTCGGTTACAACGAACCATCCCATGCCTACATCGAAGTCATTAGTTTCGACCAGTTAGTAAAGGCAGCCAAAGAACGAAACCGTGCATTCTTTGACAAGCTTGGACTTCCCTCTATGTAAGTAAAAAGGTTGATTGCATGACAGATAATATCCCCCAAGCTCCTCATGGTGAGTTTGTTCTTTTCACCAGTGCTGACGGTCAAACCCGCGTTGAGTGTCGTTTTGAGTCTGACACGTTGTGGCTTTCTCAGGCTGCAATGGCTGAGCTTTATGATAAAGACGTTCGCACAATCAATGAGCATCTAATCAATATCTACAACGAGGGTGAACTTGTACAAAACGCAACCATCCGGAAATTCCGGATAGTTCGATTGGAAGGTACTCGCCAAGTATCTCGCGAGATCGACCACTACAATCTCGATGCCATTCTGTCTGTTGGCTACAGAGTTCGTTCGCAACGTGGAACACAGTTCCGCCAATGGGCAACGCAAGTCCTGAAAGAATACCTGATTAAGGGATTTGCCATGGATGACGAGCGCCTCAAAAATCCACCCGTTGGTCACTCTGCGGTGCCTGACTACTTTGACGAGATGCTGGAACGCATTCGCGATATCCGAGCCAGTGAGCGTCGCGTTTATCTGCGGGTGAAAGAAATCTTTACCATGGCTGCTGATTACGAGCCATCTAACCAAGAGACCAACCGCTTCTTCCAAACCATTCAGAACAAACTGCATTATGCTTGTACGCATATGACGGCTGCTGAGCTTATCGCCAGCCGTGTGGATGCCAGTAAGCCGGATATGGGCTTAACCAGCTATAAAAGCGATGAAGTTCGCAAGACTGACGTTACTGTTGCCAAGAACTATTTGCGTGAAGACGAAATCAAAGAGCTTAATCGCATCGTCAATATGTGGCTCGACTTTGCCGAAGACCAAGCACTGCGTCGCAAACAGGTATTCTTAAAGGACTGGGCCGATAAGCTTGACCAGTTTTTAAGTTTTAATGATCGGGACGTACTAAGCGGAGCTGGAAAAATCTCCAAGAAAGACGCTGATGATAAAGCGAAATTGGAGTTTGACCTCTTTGCCCAGCAGCGCCGTCGTTTAAAAGAAGCCGAAGGCGCGCGGGCTAATATTGCAGCACTCAAGGCCATACTCAAAAAAGATAAATAGCCGATATAGTGCAGCCCTGATCTCTAATGAGTTGAGGGCTGTGTTGTAAGATCATAACTATAAAGGATTATCCATCTTAAAATCGTCGATATCGCCTGTCATTTTGAATAGATTGGTGTCATTCCAACGGCACAGTTGTCTAACCCGCATTAGATTTGAGTTGGCGCTGCGGATTATTGAGAAAGCATCTTCAACAGCAGTAATCACCGGTTTTTCCCAATCTTGTGCTCGGGTAAAGGTGCTTTGTGGATAGCGATAATTGCCCTCACGGGGGAGGTAATGGCTGATCACCTGGTATTTGTCAGAATTCTTTTTAGGCTTAAACTCATTATAAACCCAGAAAATTTCCAATTTCATCTCTCGCAGCCTAACACGGCAACCAAAGTGGCCAGGATACCCAGGTGAGTCTTTCCCTCTATGGTCTCGATTGTGCTTCCAATAGAGATCGGCTATTCGCTGGGCTATGTAGTAGTAGCGCAGTTGCTCTATTTCGGTCGATTTATGGGTGTAGTGTAGATATTGCTCTGACACTGATAATGAAAAAAGCATAGCATCGTCTTTATTAACGTTTGTGCTATTGGCAATAAAGGTTTCCCAAATATTAATTTGTGTTTCTAGTGCTTTAAATGATTTTGATAAGGCTTTTATGTACTCAGATTGCGGTTGATTTCCCCCATTTAATGCTGCACCAAATGCAACAATTTGTTGTTCTAAAAATGAATAATTTTTGGTCATGACATAATCCTTTGCGTTGTGAATACAGAGTCAGTCTATTGTCCTGTGACCTAATTCATCGCCTGTCTTCGTACCTTTTTTGGGCGCATAGGTCTTTTGTTGTTATGTCTTGGCCAAAAAGACCTAACCAATTCCTATCCAGATAATTATCTAATGGGGGACCTTGGACGATTCATTCCATACAAGCTTTATCGTCAATAAAAGACCTTAGCTAAATGATTCCATTTTTAATGGGGGACATGGCTTTAAGAGGTGTAAATCGACAGGTCTCTAAACTTTCACATGTGAAAGTTTTTCTCTGGGTATTCACTGGCGCACAAATTGATACGGTAATGTCGAGCAACTCATTGTTGGCTAGGCTTTTCGTTCTCACAAGGCTGTTTTTAATCTATATATTGAATAAATATCATTAAATATCAGCGTCTTGAAATTTATTATTGAAGTTCCAAAAAAGGGCAGTTCCAGCGGTCTGCTTCATAACTGATTTTTAGGATGATGCTGCATGAAAGTTCAATAATTTTCAGGAGGCATTATGAATCAAGTTACATCCACCACTGACGAAAGACTACTCACATATCGAGAGGTGTGTTCTCTAACTCAAATATCACCTGCAACACTGCGACGTTATGTCCAAAGTGGAAAATTTCCTTCACCAATAAAACTCAATGCTCATGGCCGATCAGTCCGTTTCCGACACAGCGAGGTATTGGCTTGGATGCAATGTTTGTAGGTGGAAAAATGCAGCTTGAACTACGTAATAATGGTTTATTCCGCATACAGGATGGTGAAGAACGGAAAATTTCCGATCCAATTTGCGTTCTTTTTAGAGTGCGTAGTGATGACCGAATTCGGAGTAGTGGCGTGTTGTGCGAGTGGCTCAATCTGGATGGCTGTTCTGTCCAGGAGGTATTTTTGATGAAGATATTGAATGGTAGCCAGTCTATGTTAATTCGAGAGCGGTTATTAGACAGCGGTTTTTGGATAGAAACTGGCATCGATACGTGGAAACTGATTCAACAATATTTAGTTCAAGAATCGCGCAAAGCGAGTACTGCAACCATAGTGGAAAGGGCTGGTTGGCATCGTGAGGTATTTGTTACGCCCAGTTGGATTTCTGGTAGGAGTGATGAACCGTATCTATATCTATCTCCGCGTGTTGCCCCAAATTTTCAGCAAAAAGGATCTTTGGACGATTGGCGACAAGAAGTCGGGCGTTTTTGTCGTGGTAACCCATATTTAATTTTCGCTATTGGCTGTGCCCTTGCAGGACCACTGTTAAAACCCGCCGGTTTGGAGAATGGCGGTATTCATATTGTTTCCAATTCTGCTGATGGTAAAACCGCACTTCTCCAAGTGTGTGCAAGTGTCTGTGGTGGTTCTGACTTCATGAAAAGTTGGAGTGGCACTGCCAATGGTATTGCTGCTGTCGCAAGTGAACATCACGACCTAGTTTTACCGCTTGATGAAATTGGCATGGTCAAAGCGGAAGATATCGATACCTGTTTGTATCAAATTTTTAATGGTGCTGGGAAATTGCGGGCAGATAAAACCGGCAAGCTTGCTGAATCTGAGCATTGGCGTGTGCTGGTATTAAGTTCAGGTGAAAAGTGGCTCTCAGAGATATTTGAAAGTTTGGGTCGTAGCCCGATGGCCGGGCAAGAAGTTCGTTTGATTGAACTTCCGGTAATTGGTCAGCATGGGGTGCTGAATGATCTTCACAGCTTTTCCACACCTCAAAAGGCCATTGATCATCTGAAGTCTGCAAGTGCGAGAACGTACGGATCATTGCTGAGATCATTCATCGAATTGATCACGACTGATGTAGTGGATCTTAATCAATACGTGCCAAAGGAATTACAGCGCATTGTTGATAGCTGGCTACTGCCGGATTCATCCTCACAGGTGCAGCGAGTCACCCGGCGTTTTGCGCTGATTTTAGTGGCCTTGCAGCTTGCCTCTCGTAACTTTCTGGTTAATTGGAGTGAGGACGAATCAGAGCAAGCAGTGCACAGCTTATATCGGGTTTGGTTGGGAAGTCGCGGTCATTTAATGAATCTTGAGGAATATAGCTTACTACAAAAGATTGGCGGTGTTCTCGCTAAGTGGGACAAACGACTTGCTAAAGAAGGCGATGTATATAGGCCAACAAGCATAGGATATCGACGGTTTATCGATGGTGAGGAGCTTTGGCTCATCCACAAAGATGAATTTTTGAAAGGCTTAAATTTGCCAACTCATTATATGCGTGATGTTGAGCTGCTCTTCCGCCGTCAATGTCTTGAAAGTAATGAACGTAGCCGTGGTACCTATAAGCTAAAGATGAGCGGTCGCTACTATCGTTTTTTTGCCCTTTGGCCTGACAGGGTGAGGCAAGCAATGCTGAAGATGGAGCAAGTCGATGATGAATAATTCAAATATCCCACTTTCCCACTTTTCCCTGTTTGATTCTGAGGTAGGAGTATCAACATGACTGAAAAAGAGATGCTTCAGCGCATGCTGATGGATATGTCGCTGCTTAAAAAACTGATTACCGATCATATTAAAAACGAGCAACGTCCTGACACGACAAAGGAAATCCTCACCGTCGAGGAATGCGCTGAGCTGACGGGGTTAAAGAAGAGCACTTTGTACCGGTTGACTCACGAACGCAAGATCCCATTTTTCAAACCTAATGGCAATCGGGTGTTCTTCAGGCGAGCAGATATCTTGGCTTGGTTGCAGAGTAATCGTGTGGCTTCTTCTAATGAGATTGATAAAGCCGCTGCTGATCATCTAGTGGCTAACCGAAAATTGTATGGCCGGAGATATTAGGTTGTGGATTAACGTTATGAAAATAAAAAGGAATGATTAGATACGTTACATGTCACATTTTTAACTGTGACATGTAACGGTTACTCGTCGAATTGACAGCTCAGGCTTGGGTTAATTTCCACGAGAAAATCACATGTGATAAGAACGGCTGCAAAAACTAACGAATCTTATGTGGTTGATGGAGGGCACTGTCGAGGTGCCCTTTTGTTTATAAAGATGTCGTCGTTTGGTTGTAATAATGCTCTTAGTCTGATGACTCATCGAAGATATCTGGAAAGGTCCGCATGGCCTCTGTGCGGCGGGTTTCCAGAATGTCTGCGTAAATTTCTGTCGTTCTGAGTTCGCTGTGGCCAAGTAATCTGGAAAGGGAATAGATGTCCAGGCCTCGGGCCAGTTGGTTTACTGCAAAGGTGTGGCGGCCTGCATGAAAGGTCACGTGTTTGGTGATCCCGGCACGTATAGCCCACTGCACTAGCGCGACGTTGCTATAGCTGTCGTAACGTAAGCCCTTAAAAACCCGTTCTGTCGGTTTTCCCCTGTTTTCCAAGTTGAGCAAACGCACTGCTGAATCCGGTAAGTCGAGATATTGCAGGCCATTGCCCGAGTTTTTGATCTTTATCTGGGAAAAGATGATTCGGTAGTGCCCTTGAGCAAACAGTTCAATTTCACTCCATACCAGTTTATGTATGTCTGACCAGCGTAGACCAGTAGTGCAGGAAAACAGAAATGCTCTTCGTAGCACATCGTAACGGCATTCTGCCTTAGTAAGGGCCTTTACCTCATCCAGAGTGAGATAAGTGCGCTGAGTCCTCTCTGCTTTGATGGATTTGACTTGTTCAACAGGGTTATCTCTGATGATTCGGTCTCGTTGTGCTTGGTTGAGTGCTGCCCGAATTTTATTGAAGTAGCTACAGGCGGTATTCCTAGAGAGGCCGGTATCTGATTTTGTCATTGCCTCATGCTGTAGGTAATGGCGGAACCCTTCCAAAAAGTATTTATCTACCTGTTCAAAAGTGAGTTCTGCGTGGCCGTGGTATCGGTGGAGATGGATGCCCGCTGAAACCCAAATTGAGTAATTGGATTTACTACAGGATGCTTTACTTGCTGTTGCTTGATCGAAGTAGTCAAAGAAGCTGGCATTGAGTTTAGTGCGATCATCTAAGCCGTGTTTGGCTGATTCCATTTCCAGTAGACGCTTGGCACGAATCGCTTCGGCTTTTTGCAATGTGGTTTTGTTGTGCTCGCGCTCAACTACGTTTTTGGGCTTGGCGTAGAGGAACAGATTTAACGTCTCGTATGAGCGTTTTTGAGCTCTTGAGCCGTCTTCCGAGGTCTTTGATCCATAATAGTAAACAAGCCTGATAGCTCGCAGGCCATTTTTATCTGGATCTCGTTTATGTATGCTGATTTTCATAGGTTTTTCTCATCTTGTGCGCCATATGTGCGCCAGAATTTATCTGTGGCGCACACGTGGCGCAAGAATCGACAAAACCCTTCAAATCACTTCCCACCAAGTAAAACAAAATTATTTTAAAATCATAATGTTGTTTTGATTTGGTTTGATACGTTTTACTATTTTACTTCCCAATACAGAAGCTCGAGAAGATCCGTCCGAGCAGATCGTCCGACGTAAACTCCCCGGTGATCTCGCTCAGATTCTGTTGCGCCAGACGCAGCTCTTCCGCCAGCAGTTCACCTGCCCACGCGCCAATCAGCTGCGCTTTGCCCTGGTCAAGATGGCGTGCCGCCTCTTCCAGCGCCTGCAGGTGACGGCGACGCGCCAGGAAGCCGCCTTCCATACTGGTGTCAAAACCCATGCTCTGCTTGAGATGGTTACGCAGGTCATCCACGCCTTCACCGGTCCGCGCCGACAGGCGGATCAGTGAGTGACCATTCACATCGCTGATACCGAGCGTTTCGCCGGTCACGTCCGCTTTGTTACGCACCACGGTGATCGGCAGTTTGGCCGGCAGACGGGCAATAAAGTCCGGCCAGATCTCTGCCGGGTCAACGGCGTCGGTCGTGGTGCCGTCCACCATAAACAGCACGCGGTCGGCCTGCTCGATCTCCTGCCAGGCGCGTTCGATACCGATGCGCTCAACCTCGTCGCTGGCATCGCGCAGACCGGCGGTGTCGATGATGTGCAGCGGCATGCCGTCGATGTGGATGTGCTCGCGCAGCACGTCGCGAGTGGTGCCGGCAATGTCGGTTACGATTGCCGCTTCACGGCCCGCCAGGGCGTTCAGCAGGCTCGATTTACCGGCGTTCGGGCGTCCGGCAATCACCACCTTCATCCCTTCGCGCAGCAGGCTGCCCTGGCGCGCTTCGGCACGAACGGCGTCGAGATCGGCCATTACCTGGTTGAGCTGGGCTTCGATTTTGCCGTCAGAGAGGAAGTCGATCTCCTCGTCCGGGAAGTCGATAGCCGCTTCCACGTAGATCCTAAGGTGAGTAAGTGCTTCCACGAGGTGATTCACACGCGCGGAGAATGCCCCCTGCAGCGAGTTCAGAGCAGAGCGGGCCGCCTGTTCAGAACTGGCGTCGATCAGGTCTGCAATGGCCTCCGCCTGCGCCAGGTCGAGCTTGTCGTTGAGGAAGGCACGTTCGGAGAACTCGCCCGGCTTCGCAATGCGCAGGCCCGGCAGGGTCAGGATCCGTTTTAACAGCAGGTCGAGGATAACCGGGCCGCCGTGGCCCTGCAGCTCCAGCACGTCTTCACCGGTAAAGGAGTTCGGGCCGGGGAACCACAGCGCAATGCCCTGGTCCAGCGGGGTGCCGTCGGCATCTTTAAACGGCAGGTAATCAGCGTAGCGCGGCTTTGGCAGTTTACCCAGCACCGCTTCGGCGACCTCGCGCGCCTTCAGGCCGGAGATACGCAGAATGCCAACACCACCGCGTCCCGGTGGGGTTGCCTGGGCGACGATAGTGTCGTTATGGCTCATGGTTGCTCTCGTTCAATACAAATAAAAAAGGCGGTCAATCGACCGCCCTTATTTTAGCGTTAACTTATCGGATCAGGACTTTTTCTTTTCGCGGCTATGCAGGCCACGTTTTTCCAGACCACGGTAAATCAGCTGCTGCTGGATGATGGTCACCAGGTTGCTGACGATATAGTACAGCACCAGACCTGACGGGAACCACAGGAAGAACACGGTGAAGATGACCGGCATAAAGGTCATGATCTTCTGCTGCATCGGGTCGGTCACGGTGGTCGGCGACATCTTCTGGATGAAGAACATCGTCACGCCCATCAGGATCGGCAGGATGTAGTACGGGTCCTGTGCGGACAGGTCATGGATCCACAGCGCGAACGGCGCGTGGCGCAGCTCAACGGAACCCATCAGCATGTAGTACAGCGCAAGGAAGATTGGCATCTGAATCAGCAGCGGGAAGCAGCCACCCAGTGGGTTCACTTTCTCTGCTTTATACAGGGCCATCATTTCCTGGCTCTGACGCTGTTTGTCATCGCCCAGACGCTCACGCATTGCCTGAATCTTCGGCTGCAGCATGCGCATCTTCGCCATAGAGGTGTACTGCGCTTTAGTCAGCGGGTACATGATGCCACGAACGATGAAGGTGATAACGATGATGGAGAAGCCCCAGTTACCCAGGAAGCTGTGGATGAACTTCAGCAGCTTAAACAGCGGCTGAGAGATGAACCACAACCAACCGTAATCCACGGTCAGATCCAGGTGCGGCGCAACAGCGGCCATTTTGTCCTGAATTTCCGGGCCAACCCACAGGGTGCTGGCCAGCTTACCGGTTTGACCCGGCTGTACCAGAACCGGCTGAGATTTGTAGCCGATGGCTGCAAGGCCGTTACCCAGGTTCGCGGTATAGAAGTTGTTGGTACCGTCGTTATTTGGCACCCACGCCGTCGCGAAATACTGCTGCAGCATCGCCACCCAACCGCCTTTAGCGCTGACGTTCAGGTTTTCGTTATCGGCAATGGTGTCGAATTTGTATTTCTCGTACTTCGCGTCAGGCGTGGAGTACGCCGCGCCACGGAAGGTGTGCAGCGCAAAGTTGCTGCTTCCGGTGTCACGGTGAGACGGCAGATTGATGGACTGCTTCAGCTGGCCAAAGGTCGACAGCTCCAGCGGTTTCGCGCTGGCGTTCTGTACGCTGTAGCCCACGTTCACCGCATACTCACCGCGCTTCAGGGTGAAGGTTTTGGTGAAGGTGTTGCCTGCGGCGTCGGTATAGGTCATCGGGATAACGAGTTCGTTCTGGCCATCAGCCAGCACAAAGGTGTCGTTCTCGACGTTATACAGTGGACGCGCACCGTTAGCCGGGTTATCCGGGCCGTCACGACCGGTCAGGCCGCTCTGCGCCTGGTAGATAAACTCAGGCGTGGTTTCCAGTAACTGGAACGGTTCGTTAGACTTCAGCTCTTTCGGGTAGGTCAACAGCAGCGCCTGCTCAACATCACCACCACGGGTGTTGATTGTCAGCTCAAGCACATCGGTCTTAACCGTAATCTGTTTCCCCTGGCCACTGGCCGGTACGCCCTGGTCGGCGGCGCTACCCGCTGCGGTGGTCGTAGTCTGCGTGGTCTGCTGCTGGGGTTGAGGATTTTTATCCTGCTCCCATGCCTGCCAGATCATGAAAGACACGAACAACAAAGCGATGATAAGAAGATTGCGTTGCGAATCCATCGTTAGTGTTCTCTGGTATCAAAGGGTCCTGGGGGGACGGGGTCGTCTCCACCGGGGTGTAAAGGGTGGCATTTTAATACGCGTTTCACCGTCAACCAACTGCCTTTTATCACTCCAAACCTGCGCAATGCCTCAATTCCGTAGCTTGAGCATGTTGGTGTGAAACGGCAGTGCGGCCCGAGTAGCGGACTAATCAGGCGTTGATAGACCCGAATGAGGGCTATCAGGACCCGGGAGCCAGGCGACAGTGGCGGCGCCATAATTTTTCCAACGCTTCCGAGAGAGCACGGTTATCGAGGTCGGCAACCCCTTTCTTCGCCACCACCACGAAATCCATTGAAGGCAGTTCGTGCTGACGTAAACGGAAGCTTTCACGCGTCAGACGTTTAATCCGATTGCGTTCATGCGCACGCTTAACATTTTTCTTGGCGACTGTGAGACCGATGCGGGGATGCCCCAGCGAATTTTGGCGGCCGAGGATGGTGATTTGCGGCGTGCCAGCCCGTTGTGGCTGCTGGAAGACGAAAGTGAAATGAGCGGGAGTTAACAAACGTAACTCCCTGGGAAATGCTAGCTTAACCACTCAGGGGTTAGCTTTATTACTTGGAAACGGTCAGACGAGCGCGGCCTTTAGCACGACGACGTGCCAGAACCTGACGACCATTTTTAGTAGCCATACGAGCACGGAAGCCGTGAGAACGGTTGCGCTTCAGTACAGACGGTTGAAAAGTGCGTTTCATGGCGATTTCTACCTAAACTTGAATAAATTCACTGACTTTTGCGTATACCCGAACGAGTTTCGAACGACTAACGCCTCAGCGTGGGTGATTAAAGAGGCCGGATTGTAATAATTGTACACTCCGGAGTCAATTCTCTTTCCTTATTTCCCGCGTATTTCCGCACGTTTTCGCGTGGAAAATGAGCAACGGACGACGCAGGAAGATGAGCATCACGCGCCGGGTCGAGGATTATACGGGCTCACCGATAAAGCGCAAGGATCGTCCCGGATCT